>NZ_SPPO01000001.1:0-424670 GCF_004570945.1 Pasteurella sp. WM03 | reverse complement strand
GATATTGAGCTAACCCATACTAATTGCCCGAGAGGCTTAACTATACAACGCTCAAGTGTTTTTGAGTGGCTAGTGTGAAATACAACGAATAAAATCATACAGTAATCAGCTTGTGACCGAGAGAACAGACGAAAATAAAGAAAAGTAAGAAAAGTAAGAAATAAGACGTTGAGTTATCAAAGAATTATCCTGGCGGCGAGAGTGCGGTGGTCCCACCTGAATCCATACCGAACTCAGAAGTGAAACGCTGTAATGCCGATGGTAGTGTGGGGTATCCCCATGTGAGAGTAGGGCACCGCCAGGGCTTTATTACCCATAAATCCCCGAGTTGATGAGCTTGGGGATTTTTGTTTACAGGATACGCCCAAAAATGTCCTGTTTGTCGACAAGATTCTCAGAAGAGAAGGCCAGCCTAAATTTTAACTCAGTCTTATACCCCGTTTATTTATTTAAAATCTTTAATAAGAATAATCTTATAATACTTCGTCAATCCATTGTGAATGGATAATTTATTCTTAGGTTTACTAAATAATCCTTCTAATCTATTATTTGTTTTTTCTATCTATAATTCAGTATATTTTCGAAACAAAATAAATCATCTTGATTTTGCTTTAGGTGTTCTTGTTTATTTATGGACAAGCAACGCAACTGAGGAAATTGGTAAACTATTCTAGTTTCTCACCTTTTAAAAAAGCATAATCCAAACTATAAAAAAGAGCGGTCAATATTTTCAGTGTTTTTATGGATTGGGGTACCTTTCTCTCAAAAAGTCTTTAAGAATTGACCGCACTTTTTAACTTTAGCCTATCCTAAAATCGTAATTGTTGCACTATTATACAATAGTCCTGCTTTTCTTTTGCAGAGAAAAGCAATACCCTTTGATAAAAATTATTTTGATAAACAACGAGTGTTAAATATGACTGATTTAAAAAAGCCTGAGATTGAAGAAGTGAATATTTATTTAGCAACATGGGAAATATCGGAAAATTATGTGTTACAAGAAAAATCCCTGAATAAATTATTTCAACAATTTCCGAAAAATAATGATATCACAGATATCTTGCTTAAATCTGCGACGTTAAATGATTTTTATAGTGCAATATATTTAATATCTATTCTATTTCGAAACATATTTTAAATATCCCTTACTTTGATGAACGATTAAATAGCGGTGATCCAAAATTAGTCGATGAAATCAAAAAGATTACTATCAATGGTAAAGAAAAGAACTTTTATTCTTTTGCTACAAAATATTGTAGCCACCCTAATATAGCTTAATGAAACATATCTTTGAGTTATTTCCCCTTTGAATTAACCTTCAAAAGGGATTTTGTTTTTATAAGGGAAACTATCTCACTATTGCTAGAATAGGTTGAAAGATAGGTATAAAACCTCATTTCTTAATGAGAAAAACTTTCCTAAGTGATACAATCCAGTAAATTTTATTAGAAGGATAGATATTTGAATGGCCCGTAAGAAAAAAACTCGCCGAATAACTGATGTGATGCCTGTTCGTAAAGCGGACAAGAAACCAGACATGACAAAACGTACAGGAAAGAAATTAACCCGCTATGAATTGGATGCCAAAGCACGTGAGGACAAGAAAAAACGTAAGCATAAAGGCTTAGCCGCAGGTTCACGTCATAGTGTTGCGGAAGAGAATAGTAATAAACCGCAACAACAAGTTAAAGATCCAAAAATTGGTAGTAAAAAGAAAATTCCTCTTATTGTGGAATTTGTGAATAAATCGGAAAAAGGTCAGCTTATTCCAGCCCTGAAACCGGTGAAAAAGCTCGATCCAATGCAAGAGTTGGAAAATCTTGAAAATAATGAGATTTTGAACGAATTATTAGATGCTTTGGATGAAGGCAAAACCATTAGCAAAGCGGATCAGCAATTTGTGGATGAGTGTTTGGATCGCATTGCGGAATTGATGGAAGAACTCGGCATTGAAGATGAGGACGAAAGTGAGGAGAATTTATACCGCACTTTTGAGCAAATGGATATTAATCGGTTTAAGTAAAAGATGATTTGGACGATGATTTTAAGCTTATTTGCATTCGCTATCATTGCTGTTTTATCGTGGTATGCATTCCGTTTGTTAAAACAGGTAAAACACCAGCAACAAGAGTTGGCTAAAGCTAAAATGGAAAGAGTCACTCGTTTAAAAGAGAGCCTTGAAATTATAGCCAAGGCGATGCAGCAGAAAGAATGTAATCATTCTGAGGGGGTTATTCGTCTTACGATGCTATTAATGCCTTTTGGAAAAAATCTTCAACCTTACCCTGCAATGAGTGAACTTTACAATATTGTGAGGGATATGCCCACCCATGATGCACGAAAAACACTTGAAAAAAAAGAGCGGAGACGTCTTGATCTTGAACGGGAAAGTGCAGAAGCCAAGTTTGAGCAGGATATTGTAGAAGAACTACATCAGTTACTTGATGATATAAAAAAATTAGGAGACGTTTAATGTCAGAGATGATTTGGGATAAGGAACTTATACAGAAATATAATCAATCGGGGCCTCGCTATACTTCTTATCCGACGGCATTAGAATTTCACGAAAACTACACTAACCAAGATTTTATTCAAGCTGCAGAACGTTATCCTAATCGCCCACTTTCGCTTTATGTGCATATTCCGTTTTGTCATCAGCTTTGTTATTTTTGTGCTTGTAATAAGGTGATTACGCGCCATCAACATAAAGCCGATATTTATCTTGATTATCTTGAAAAAGAAATTCTCTCTCGAGCTCAATTATTTAAAGGAAGAAAGGTTACCCAAATTCATTGGGGGGGAGGGACGCCGACGTATTTGAACGAAGCGCAATCTACACGTTTAATGGCAATGCTGAAATCTCATTTTACGATTACAGAGAATGCAGAAATTTCTATTGAGATTGATCCTCGCAAAATTGAGCTTTCTATGCTTGATCACCTGCGTGAAATTGGCTTTAATCGGATGAGTATGGGGGTTCAGGATTTTAATAAAGATGTGCAAAAAATTGTGAATCGTGAACAAGATGAGGCATTTATTGCATCTTTATTGAAACGTGCGGAAGCGTTGGGCTTTCAATCCACAAATCTTGATTTGATTTACGGTTTGCCATTGCAAACGGTAGAAAGCTTTATGTTTACATTAGAAAAAGTGATTGCATTAAATCCTGATCGTTTGAGTATCTTTAACTATGCACATTTGCCGAGTCGTGTTCCGGGACAAGCCAAAATTAAAGAAGAACAATTACCAGCTCCGGAAACTAAACTGACGATTTTACAGAAAACGATCGAAACCTTAGGGCAAGCAGGCTATAAATTTATTGGTATGGATCATTTTGCTAAACCTTACGATGAATTGTCTATTGCTCAGGAACAAGGCGTGTTGCATCGTAATTTCCAAGGCTATACAACACAAGAGGATTGTGATCTTCTCGGACTAGGCGTGTCTTCTATTAGCTTGTTAGGTGATAGTTATGCCCAAAATGAGAAAGACCTTAAAACTTACTATGCTTTGGTTGAAGAGAAAGGCCATGCACTACATAAAGGGTTGAGGCTGAGTAAAGAAGATTGCTTACGTCGTGATGTGATTAAACAACTTATTTGTAATTTTAAATTAGATTTTTTATCTGTTGAAAAACAATACAATATTAAATTTACCGAACACTTTGCTGAAGATTTGGCGCTATTAAGGCCATTGATTGATGATGCTTTAATCAGTCAAAGCGAACAAGGGCTAATCGTTTCGCCCAAAGGTCGTTTATTCATTCGGAATATTTGCTTATGTTTTGATACTTATTCTCGTGCTATGGCAAAACGTCAGCAATTTTCAAGAATTATTTGATTGCCGTGCCACCCTGTTTATGGTGGCATTTTTCTTATTTGTTGCTTGTACTTTCAAAAGGGCTAATCTTTTTTGAATACCGTTAAGTTCAAAAAACATAAAACAATTCAAAAACCGTAAAAAATCCAGTAAAATCACCCCGTTTTATTTTGGGCTACGTATAAAAGGATAATTCAATGATTAATGAGATTAAACAAGACGCTGAACAGCGTATGGAAAAGAGCCTTGAAGCATTAAAAGGACATATCGCAAAAATTCGTACCGGTCGTGCACAACCGAGTTTATTGGATTCGATTCAAGTGGAATACTATGGTGCAGCGACGCCACTTCGTCAATTAGCTAACGTTGTAGCAGAGGATGCACGTACTTTAGCTGTGACTGTATTCGATCGTTCATTAATCAGTGCGGTAGAAAAAGCGATTTTGACTTCCGATTTAGGTTTAAATCCTTCTTCAGCTGGTACCACGATTCGCGTACCCTTGCCACCGTTAACGGAAGAACGCCGTCGTGATCTAATTAAGATTGTGAAAGGCGAAGGCGAGCAGGGTAAAATCGCAATTCGCAATGTGCGTCGTGATGCGAATGACAAAATCAAAGCGTTGTTAAAAGATAAAGAGATTAGTGAGAACGATCAACATAAGGCAGAAGAGATTATCCAAAAATTAACTGACCAATTCATCAAAAAAGTTGATGAAGTATTGGCAGATAAAGAAAAAGAATTAATGGATTTCTAGTCTTCTGAACCGATGATTGGGGCAGACCATGGTGTCTGCCCTTGTTCTATTATTTTATTCACAAAGTGCGGTCAATATTTTATGAAAAAACAGAATATCGTGATTCTTGGTGCAACGGGATCGATTGGACAAAGCACCCTATCAGTGATTGAGAATAATCCTGAAAGGTATCGTGCCTTCGCTCTTGTTGGGGGGAAAAATGTAGAGGCGATGTTTGAAAAATGTGTGAAATTTCAACCGCACTTTGCCGCTCTTGATGATGTTGAGGCAGCGAATAGCCTGCGTAGTAAACTCCTTGAGCATAATATCACAACAAGTGTGTTAGCCGGACAGCGTGCCATTTGTGAATTAGCGGCACATCCTGAGGCGGATCAAGTGATGGCAGCCATTGTCGGTGCAGCAGGTTTGTTACCGACACTCTCTGCCGTGAAGGCCGGCAAACGGGTATTGTTGGCAAATAAAGAGGCGTTAGTGACTTGCGGACAGATTTTCATTGAAGCAGTGAAACAGAATAACGCTATTTTGTTACCGGTAGATAGTGAGCATAATGCGATTTTCCAATCACTGCCGCCCGAAGCCCAACAAAAAATCGGTTTCTGCCCATTAGATGAATTAGGTATTAATAAAATAGTCTTAACAGGATCCGGTGGGCCTTTTCGTTATACTCCTTTACAGGACTTTGATCGTATTACACCAGCGCAAGCGGTGGCGCATCCTAATTGGTCGATGGGGAAAAAAATTTCCGTAGATTCAGCCACGATGATGAATAAAGGTTTGGAATATATTGAGGCTCGATGGTTGTTTAACGCTTGCGCTGATGAAATGGAAGTGGTTATTCATCCTCAATCAATCATTCATTCTATGGTACGCTATGCGGATGGTTCAGTGATTGCTCAAATGGGTAATCCGGATATGCGTACGCCAATTGCTCAAACAATGGCATATCCTCAGCGTACTTTCGCCGGCGTTGAACCTTTAGACTTCTTTAAAATCAAAGAACTGACGTTTATTGAACCGGATTATCATCGTTATCCGAATTTAAAACTGGCAATGGAGGCTTTTGCTGAAGGGCAATATGCCACAACAACAATGAATGCGGCAAATGAAATGGCAGTTCAAGCTTTTTTAGACGGTCGTATTTCTTTTACCGATATTGCACGAATTAACCAAGAATCGGTTTTAAAAATGTCCCATACAACGATTTCATCCATTGATGATGTGCTGGCGGTGGATGCGGAAGCTCGCACTCTTGCAGAATCATTAATTGCGCATCGTTAAAAGAGCGGTCAAAAATAATTTATTTTTATGATAGAACTTGATAAGAATAATATCCCCGAGCATATTGCTATTATTATGGATGGCAACGGACGTTGGGCAAAACAACAAAATAAATTGCGTATTTTTGGACATACTCATGGTGTGGCGGCGGTTAGTCGAGCGGTAAGCTATGCCCGCCAAATTGGTGTTAAAGTGCTAACGCTTTATGCTTTTAGCAGTGAAAATTGGAATCGCCCCGCGCAGGAAGTGAATGCCTTGATGACGCTTTTTATGCAAGCCCTTGATCGTGAAGTAAAAAAGCTGCATAAAAATGATGTTCGACTTAAAATTATTGGTGATACTTCACGTTTTAGTGAAAGATTACAAGAGAAAATTGCCAAAGCGGAGCATTTAACGGAAAAAAATACGGCATTGACTTTGAACATTGCAGCAAACTATGGTGGCTGTTGGGATATTGTTCAAGCCACCAGACAAATTGCTGATAAAGTTAAAAAAAATGAAATAAATCCTGAAGAGATTACCGAGCAATATTTTCAATTGCATTTGGCTACACAAAATCAACCTCAAGTCGATCTATTAATTCGCACTAGTGGTGAACAACGTGTGAGCAATTTCTTACTTTGGCAAATTGCTTATGCGGAGTTATGTTTTTTAGATGTTTTATGGCCTGATTTTGGAAAAAAGGATTTTAATCAAGCCATTGCAAGTTATCAACAACGTCACCGCCGTTTTGGTGGGACAGAATAAGCGGAGAAATTATGCTTAAAGAACGTGTATTATCGGCGATTGTGCTTATTATGCTGGTGTTGTGCGCCTTGTTTTTATTTACCCCTTTTTATTTTGCGTTGGCTTTGGGGTTGGTGGCAACATTGGGCGTGTGGGAGTGGACACAATTCTCCCGCTTAAAACAACCTCTCGCCCGTTTATGCATTGCGGCATTTCTCGGGTCGTTTATTTTTTTATGGCTTTTTACCGAGGGAGATTATTTAAATGCCGGACGTGTTTTTGAAAGCTATCTTCCCCTTTTGTTGATTAATTCTATTGGGTGGTGGATGCTCGCATTATTGCTGGTTGTTACCTATCCTCTATCGGCGAAATACTGGGGGAAAAATAAGCCACTTCAGTTATTATTTGCTTTTTCGACATTAATTCCTTTTATTGCTGCGGTATTACGTTTACGCTTGGAAAACTATACGCAAGATCCCTATCAAGGTTTATTCTTGTTACTCTATGTTTTTGTACTTGTGTGGGCTGCAGACTCTGGCGCTTATTTTGCTGGCCGAGCTTTTGGAAAACATAAATTGGCGCCTAACGTTTCACCGGGAAAAACTTGGGAGGGGGTTGCTGGTGGATTAATCACCGCTGTAATTCTTGCGTGTGCATTTATTTACTTGTCCCGTGAAACCCTGCTTGGAAACCGAGAAATGATGGGATTTATCGCACTTTCTGTTGCAACAGTCGCAATTTCAATTTTAGGTGATTTAACAGAAAGTATGTTCAAGCGAGAAGCTGGGATTAAAGATAGTAGTCAGCTTATTCCCGGGCATGGTGGCGTTTTAGATCGTATTGATAGTTTAACGGCTGCTGTTCCTTTCTTTACTTACTTCTATTTCTTTGTATTGTAAGGGCTCTTCATGTCATTTTTGTGGTCTCTCGGTTCTTTTCTTATTGCGATTTCCGTATTGGTGGCGGTTCATGAATATGGGCATTTTTGGGCTGCACGAAAGTGCGGTGTAAAAGTCCATCGTTTTTCTATTGGTTTCGGTAAGGTGATTTGGCAACGTAAAGATAAACAAGGTACAGAATTTGCCTTGTCAATGATTCCTTTAGGTGGCTACGTGAAGATGTTAGATAGCCGAGCGGAAAGTGTTTCCCCATTATTAAAACCTCAAGCTTTTGATCAAAAGTCTGTATTACAACGTGCATTTATTATTGCCGCCGGACCATTAGCAAATTTTCTTTTTGCAATTGTGGCATATTGGATCATTTATTCTGTGGGAATCCCAAGTGTAAAACCCGTGATTGAACAGATAACGCCAAATTCTATTGCGGCACAAGCACATATTGAACCTCATTCGCAAATAGTGGCGATTGATGGAAAAAATGCGGATGATTGGGAAACCATTAATATGCTGTTAGCCACAAAATTAGGGGATACGCAAGTAGAGATGACCCTTTCACCTTTCGGCTCCAATGTGACCTATGACAAACAATTAGATTTATCCGGTTGGACATTTGATCCGGAAAAAGAAAGCGCTTTCGAATCATTAGGAATGGTTCCTGTCCGTACTAAAGTAGAAATGACCTTATCTAAGGTCGTGGAAAATTCTCCGGCTCAAAAAGCAGGGCTGAAGGTGGGGGATAAAATTTTAAGTGAAAATTTGACCGCACTTTTATGGCAAGATTTTGTAAAACTGGTTGAACAAGGGCAGCCCATTTCTTTTAAAATTGAACGTGATGGCAATGTTTTTGACAAAACGATACAACCAGAAAAAAATAAAGAAAACCGTTGGTTTGTGGGGGTTAGTCCTACTTTTTTAAATGTGGGGGAGCAGTATCGAACGGAATTGAAATATGGTATTCTTGATTCCCTCTCTAAAAGTGTAGAAAAAACCGTGCAATTATCTTGGTTAACTATTAAAGTCATTGGTAAGTTGTTTACTGGTGATCTTGCTTTGAATAATTTAAGTGGTCCTATTTCCATTGCAAAAGGTGCCGGTGCTTCATCAAGTATTGGTGTGGTTTATTTTCTGAGCTTTATGGCGTTAATCAGCGTAAATTTAGGCATTATGAATTTATTTCCGTTGCCTGTCTTAGATGGGGGACATCTTGTTTTCTTAGCAGCGGAAGGAATAAAAGGGAAACCGGTTTCCGAAAGGGTACAAAATTTAAGTTATCGCATTGGTGCAGCATTGCTATTCGCTTTGATGGCTTTTGCACTTTTCAATGATTTCTTACATTTATAGATTTTATAGTGACATAGTAGATAGGGTACTGTCGATGAAAAAACTTCTAATCGCAAGTTTATTATTCGGGACGACAACAAGCATTTTTGCCGCCCCTTTTGTGGCAAAAGAAATTCGTGTAGATGGGGTTCAAGGTGAGTTGGAACAACAAATTCTTACAAGCCTACCTGTTCGTTCTGGACAACGTGTGACTGACAATGATGTAGCGAATATCGTTCGTTCTTTGTTTGTCAGTGGTCGCTTTGATGATGTAAAGGCTTACCAAGATGGTGATGCTCTTGTAGTGAGTGTCATTGCAAAGCCAATTATTTCAGAGGTGCAGATTAAAGGTAACTCGTTGATTCCAACGGAAGCCTTGAAACAAAACCTAGACGCAAACGGTTTTAAATCAGGCGATATTTTGAATCGAGCTAAACTTGATGAGTTTGTGAAAGGCGTTAAAGAACACTATAAAAGTGTGGGGCGTTATAATGCGAAAGTTGAAGCGATTGTGAACACACTCCCAAACAACCGTGCAGAAATTACGCTTCAAATTGATGAAGACGATACGGCAAAATTAAAGTCGATTACCTTTAATGGTAACCAAGCTATTTCAAGTAGCACATTACAAGACCAAATGGAATTGCAACCGGATGCGTGGTGGAAACTTTGGGGAAACAAATTTGATGCGACACAGTTTGATAAAGATTTGCAATCTATTCAAGAATACTATCAAAACAACGGTTATGCTAAAGCACAGATTACCCATACGGATGTTCAGTTAAATGATGAACAAACCAAAGCGGAAGTGACCATTGATGTGAATGAGGGTGAAAAATATGATTTAGGAAGCGCCCGTATTGTGGGGAATGTGGGGGGAATGGCGGAGGAGTTGCAGCCGCTATTAAATAGTTTACATTTGAACGATACCTTTAGTCGTGCAGATGTGATTGATGTTGAAAATGCGATTCGAGCCAAATTAGGTGAACGTGGTTACGGTAGCGCAACAGTTAATGCAGCTCCAACATTTGATGATGAAAATAAGACTGTTGCATTGACTTTTGTTGTTGATGCCGGTCGCCGTTTATCTGTTCGTCAAGTTCAATTTGAAGGTAACACCGTTTCAGCCGATAGCACGCTACGTCAGGAAATGCGTCAGCAGGAAGGCTCTTGGTATAATGCCCAATTAGTCGAGTTAGGGAAAATTCGTTTGGATAGAACGGGTTTTTTTGAAACCGTTGAAAGTCGAATTGATCCGGTTGAAGGTACAAATGATGAAGTAAATGTTGTTTACAAAGTGAAGGAGCGTAACACCGGTAGTATCAACTTTGGTGTGGGCTATGGAACGGAAAGTGGTATTAGTTATCAAGCTAGTGTAAAACAAGATAACTTTTTAGGAACCGGTGCCGCAGTGAGCTTGGGGGGCTCTCGTAATGACTATGGTACAACAATTAATTTGGGTTATACTGAGCCTTATTTCACAAAAGATGGGGTAAGTTTAGGCGGAAATGTATTCTATGAAACTTACGATAACTCCAATAGTGATACCGCATCAAATTATAAGCGTACGACTTATGGTGGCAATGTAACTCTTGGGTTCCCGGTGAATGAAAATAATTCATACTATATCGGATTGGGTTACACTTACAATAAAATCAGCAACTTTTCTCGGGAATATAACCGTGATTTATATTTAAAATCAATGAATTTAGATCCAGAACGTTCTGATTCTCTTTCAGTAAAATCTCACGATTTTGATTTCTCGTTTGGTTGGAACTATAACAGTTTAAACCGTGGTTACTTTCCAACTAAAGGGATAAAAGCAAGTATTGGCGGTCGTGTAACGATTCCGGGTTCTGATAACAAATATTATAAATTAAATGCTGATATTCAAGGCTATTATCCTCTTGATCGTGCGCATTACTGGGTTATTTCCGGTAAAGCAGGACTAGGCTACGCAAATGGTTTTGGCGGTAAACGTTTACCGTTCTACCAAAACTATACTGCAGGGGGGATTGGATCATTACGTGGCTTTGCTTATGGTGCGGTAGGTCCGAACGCGATTTATTGGGTAAAAGACCAGAATGGTCAGGAAGGGTATAATGCCAATGGTAGCACCGATATTATCGGGGGTAATGCCATTGCAACTGCAAGTGCGGAATTAATTTTCCCGACACCATTTGTTTCAGATAAGAGCCAAAACTCGGTAAGAACCTCATTGTTTGTTGATGCAGCAAGCGTTTGGAATACAAAATGGACGGCACAGGATAAAGCGATGTTCCCTAATTTGCCGGATTATAGTGATCCAAGCCGTATTCGTGCTTCCGCAGGTATCGGATTCCAATGGCAATCACCAATCGGGCCATTGGTATTCTCTTACGCTAAACCGATCAAAAAATATGAGAATGATGATGTAGAACAGTTCCAATTTAGTATTGGAGGTTCTTTTTAATCGAACTTTTTACTTATTACTTAGTCAAAACGAACACTTGCATAGTAAACAATGCGTGCTATGCAAGCCCGATTAACAATTTAGTTTAACAAGGAAATTTCAATGAAAAATGTTTTAAAAGTGACCGCACTTTCAGTAGGTATTGCGCTTGCATCAGGTTTTGCCGTTGCAGATGAAAATATTGCGTTTATCAATGCAGGATATTTATTCCAAAACCACCCGGACCGCCAAGCTATCGCAGATAAATTAGATGCGGAATTAAAACCGACAGCGGATAAGCTTGCAGCAAGTAAAAAAGAAATTGATGACAAAATTGCTGCGTCACGGAAAAAAGTAGAAGCAAAAGTTGCGGCATTACAAAAAGATGCACCACGTTTACGCCAAGCTGAAATCCAAAAACGTGAAGAAGAAATCAATAAATTTGGTGCGAATGAAGAAGCGGCATTGACTAAGTTGATGCAAGAACAAGATAAAAAAGTTGCGGCATTCCAAGAAGAAAGTGATAAACGTCAAGCGGAAGCGCGTGCAAAATTATTAGAAAGTATCCAAGTGGCAACCAACAACTTAGCAAAAGCAAAAGGTTACACCTATGTGATTGATGCTAACTCTGTCGTGTTTGCGGTAGAAGGCAAAGATATTACTGAGGAAGTGCTCAAGTCGATTCCGGCAACTGAAAAAGCAGTACCAGCTAAAGCGGAAGAGAAAAAATAATAGGTTCTAACTATGCAAAAATCCTATTCTTTAAAAGAATTGGCGAATCAAATCGGCGCTACCGTTCGCGGTAACGCCGATGTCGTTATAACGAATATTGCCCCTCTCGATAAAGCTCAAGCCCATCAACTTACTTTTATTTCTAATGCGAAATTTCGTCCGTTATTAAAAGATTCTCAGGCTGGCATTCTCGTCGTGTCCGAAGAAGATGTGGAATTTTGTGCCGCTGAAAGTAATTTACTGATTGTCAAAGATCCTTATGTGGCTTATGCGATTTTAGCTCAGTATATGGATACCACACCGAAAGCGGCACAAGGCATTGCACCAAGTGCGGTCATTTTTGATGATGTTTCTTTAGGTGAAAATGTATCAATTGGCGCAAATGCTGTCATTGAAGAAGGCGTAGTATTAGGCGATAACGTGGTGATTGGGGCGAATTGTTTTGTGGGAAAACACACAAAAATTGGCTCGGGTACACAGCTTTGGGCGAATGTTTCGGTCTATCATGATGTTTTAATTGGCGAGAATTGTTTAATTCAATCCGGTGCCGTGATTGGGAGCGATGGTTTTGGTTATGCCAATGATCGTGGTCGTTGGATTAAAATTCCACAAGTGGGACAAGTCATCATTGGTAACAATGTTGAAATTGGTGCTTGTACTTGCATTGATAGAGGTGCACTGGATGCCACGGTGATTGAGGATAACGTCATTATTGATAATCTTTGTCAAATTGCCCACAACGTTCATATTGGCACAGGTACGGCAGTCGCAGGCGGTGTGATTATGGCGGGTAGCCTGACAGTGGGACGTTACTGTTTAATTGGTGGGGCGAGTGTGATTAACGGCCATATGGAAATCTGTGACAAAGTGACGATTACCGGTATGGGAATGGTCATGCGACCAATTACCGAACCGGGGGTTTATTCTTCCGGCATTCCATTACAAACCAATAAAGAGTGGCGTAAAACAGCGGCACTGACTTTAGGGATTGATGGAATGAATAAACGGTTGAAATTAGTCGAAAAAAAACTCAATGAAAAAATATAATGTCATAAAAAGATTAAAAAAACAGTTGACGGACTGTTTTTTTTTTTTAGTATTATTCGGTTTTAGCCTAATGGTTAAAACACTCTAAAAATTTTGTTATTTAGCCGACTTTGTGTCGGCTTTTTTTATCCCTATTGATTTTTGTAATCATCACTAAAATACCGTATAATTTCGCCCATCTTACATTTTTTATAAGGGATTTTGAACGTGTCAGAAATTCAGTCAGGCAGAGTAATTGAAGCAAAAGAAATTATGACTTTATTACCACACCGCTACCCATTTTTATTAGTGGATCGCGTGTTGGATTTCAAAGAAGGTGAATGGTTAAAAGCTATCAAAAATATCAGTGTTAATGAACCTTGCTTTACCGGACATTTCCCAGGTGAGCCTATTTTACCGGGCGTGTTAATTTTGGAGGCGCTTGCGCAAGCCATGGGGATTCTGGCATTTAAAACCCACGAATTAAAAGGCGGAGAATTATTCTATTTTGCGGGGATTGACGAAGCGCGTTTTAAACGCCCTGTATTACCCGGAGATCAAATGGAATTAAATGTTCAAGTTATCAAAGAACGCCGTGGAATTACCGCTTTCACCGGTATCGCAACGGTAAATGGTGAAGTCGCTTGTGAAGCGAAATTAATGTGCGCTCGTCGCTAATTAAGGAAATAACTATGATTCACTCAAGTGCAAAAATCCACCCGACAGCATTAGTTGAAGAAGGGGCAATCATTGGTGAGGATGTGGTCATTGGTCCTTTCTGTATTGTTGAAGGTTCTGTCGAAATTAAGGCGAGAACAGTATTGAAATCACATGTGGTTGTTCGTGGTGATACGGTGATTGGTGAGGATAACGAAATTTATCAATTTGCAACAATTGGCGAAGTCAACCAAGATTTAAAATACAAAGGCGAAGCGACGAAAACTATTGTGGGTAATGCCAATAGAATTCGCGAACATGTGACCATTCATCGTGGTACCATCCAAGGCGGGGGAGTAACCCGTATCGGTAATAATAATCTTCTGATGATTAATGTCCATGTGGCGCACGATTGCCAAATTAAAAATAATTGTATCTTAGCCAATAATGCCACCCTTGCCGGTCACGTTGAGCTAGATGATTTTGTGATTGTGGGGGGAATGTCCGCCATTCATCAATTTGTGATTGTTGGAGCGCATGTCATGTTAGGGGGGGGCTCAATGGTTAGCCAAGATGTGCCGCCTTATGTAATGGCGCAAGGTGATCGGGCTCGTCCGTTTGGGGTAAATCTGGAAGGATTAAAACGCCGTGGGTTTGATAAACCGACAATGCACACCATTCGTAATGTGTATAAAATGATTTATCGTAGTGGCAAAACCCTTGAAGAAATCATTCCGGAAATTGAACAAATCGCTGAAACAGATTCCGCAATTAGTTTTTTCACCGATTTTTTCAAACGCTCAACACGCGGTATTATTCGTTAATCTCGAGCCTTTATCCGCCTTTAGAAAAGGAGATTTCCAGGAAATTAGTGTTAAATCAACCGCACTTTCATCTTAAAAGTGCGGTTATTTTTTAGGGTAAATTCAATGAATAAAGAAAAGCTTACGATCGCCCTTGTGGCGGGAGAAATCTCAGGGGATATTCTCGGTGCAGGATTAATTCGACAGCTTAAAGCCCACTATCCCACTGCTCGTTTTATCGGTATTGCCGGCCCTAAAATGATGGCTGAAGGTTGCGAAACCTTGGTGGATATGGAAGAACTTTCCGTTATGGGCTTAGCCGAAATTGTTAAACATCTGCCACGCCTACTAAGAATCCGTAAAAATGTAATTCAAACCATGTTACGTGAAAAGCCTGATGTGTATATTGGTATTGATGCACCGGATTTTAATTTAGATGTTGAGCAGAAGCTCAAAGCCAACGGCATCAAAACTATTCATTATGTCAGCCCTTCCGTATGGGCGTGGCGACAGAATAGAATCCACAAAATTGCGAAAGCGACAAATCAAGTGCTGGCATTTTTACCTTTTGAAAAAGCCTTTTATGATAAATTCAATGTGCCTTGCCGATTTATCGGTCACACGATGGCGGATGCAATTCCCCTAAAACCTAATCGAGCGGAGGCTTGCCAATTTCTCAATATTGATCCGACGCAACGTTATTTGGCAATACTGGTAGGAAGTCGGGGTTCAGAAGTTGAATTTTTAGCTGAGCCTTTTTTGAAAACGGCATTATTGTTGAAGGATCAATTTCCTGATTTACAGTTTCTTGTTCCCCTAGTGAATGAGAAACGCCGACAACAATTTGAAGCCATTAAAGCCCGAGTCGCGCCGAACTTAGCGATGCATCTGATCGACGGCAACGCACGCCAAGTCTTAATGGCGGCACAAGCAACATTATTGGCTTCCGGCACGGCGGCACTTGAGGCGATGTTGTGTAAATCACCCATGGTGGTAGGCTATAAAATGAAGCCTCTTACCTATTCACTGGCAAAACGGTTAGTGAAGACTGACTATATTTCCCTACCAAATTTACTCGCCAATGAAATGCTCGTGCCGGAAATGATTCAAGAAAATTGTGACCCCAGATTACTTGCCGAAAAACTGGCAGCTTATTTCTCGGATGAAGAAAGTGCGGTTAAAAATCGCCACATTTTAATTCAACGTTTCACTGATTTACACCAACAAATTCAATGTGATGCGGATAAACAGGCGGCCCAAACCGTGATTGATTTATTAGAGGAAGACCGAAATGTTTGAATATCCGCAAGGTTACGAACTCATTGCCGGTGTCGATGAAGTGGGGCGAGGGCCTTTAGTGGGGGCAGTCGTAACCGCAGCGGTGATTTTAGATCCCAATAATCCCATTGAAGGATTAGCAGATTCAAAAAAACTCACTGAGAAAAAACGCCTTGCCTTAGCAGAAGAAATTAAACAAAAAGCGATCGCATGGTCATTAGGGCGTGCAGAAGCAGAAGAAATTGATAAACTGAATATTTTGCAGGCGTCCTTGATCGCTATGACGCGTGCGGTAAAATCCTTAAAAATTCAACCGCACTTTGTACTGGTCGATGGTAATAAAATCCCTAAAGATCTCAATATTCCCGCCCAAGCCATCGTGAAAGGCGATAGTCTGGTGGCGGAAATTAGTGCTGCCTCTATTTTGGCAAAAGTCGCGCGGGATCAGGAAATGGAAGCCTTGGATCGCCAATATCCTGAATATGCTTTTGCCCAACATAAAGGTTATCCAACGAAGTTACACCTAGAAAAATTAGCCGAATTTGGGGCATTGCCACAGCACCGCCGTAGTTTTGCTCCGGTTCGTAAAGTATTAGAAAGTCGCTCAACATGAGAGGTAGGAGATGAATACCATATTCACCAATGCGCTTTGGGTTAGTCCGCTTTTCTGGACGCTCGCACTGTTAGCCGTTGCCGTGATTTTATTCGTGAGAAATAAAGTGCGAATGGATGCCGTGGCACTTTTAGTGATGTTGGCGTTTTATTTGAGCGGTATTTTAACCACTAACGAAATTTTTGCCGGCTTTAGCGATCCGAATATTATTTTGATTGCATTGTTGTTTATTATTGGCGAAGGATTGGTGCGTACCGGCGTTGCCTATCAAGTGAGTGAAGGAATCTTAAAACTTGCCGGAAATAGTGAAACCAAAGTCTTGGTATTGCTGATGCTTGCCGTGGCGGGTTTAGGGGCGTTTATGAGTTCCACCGGCGTGGTGGCGATTTTTATTCCCGTAGTATTGATGATTTGTCGCCAAATGAATCTTTCCCCAAAACGTTTAATGATGCCCTTGAGTGTGGCAGGGTTGATCAGCGGTATGATGACACTTATTGCCACCGCGCCTAACTTGGTGGTGAATGCGGAATTAGTCAAAGATACCGGCACGCGTTTAAGATTTTTTGATTTCACCCCGATTGGGCTTGTCATTTTGTTGTTAGGTATCGGCTATATGTTGCTAACCCGCCGTTGGCTTGGGGGAAACATTGCGACGGATAACCAAGAAAATAATCAACGTTCCATGGCTGAATTGATTGATGAATATGGTTTACGCGGTCGTGCGAAACGTTTTGTAGTGCGTACCGGTTCGCCTTTTGCCGGCAAAAAGTTAGATGAATTACATTTACGCTCCAACTATGGGGTGAATGTGTTAGCGATTGAGCGCTGGAAACGTTTCCGCCCAACTTATATGATGCCTCTTGCCACCTCAGAAATTCATGAAAAAGATATTTTGATGATTGATATTGGTCAGCAAGAATTTAACCTCACAGAATTTTGTCAAACTCATAATTTAGAACCGGCAGAGATTAAATCTCAATCTTTTGATGAACAGGCAAAATCCATTGGAATGGCGGAATTAGCCTTAGTACCGGGCTCGGCATTGATTGATAAAACTACACAAGAGGTGGCGTTTCGTTCTCGTTACGGATTAAATGTGGTAGGGATCAAGCGGGATGGCGAATTAATTTCTGACAGCTTTTCCGGCACACCTTATAAGCTTGGTGACTTAATTCTTGTTATTGGTGATTGGAAAGTGATTCAACAAATGCGTAACCGTACCAAGGATTTTGTTGTGCTCACTTATCCGAAAGAAATGGATCGTGTTGCACCGGCACAGAGCCAAGCGCCACAAGCCCTGCTTTCCGTATTGGTGATGGTGGTGTTAATGGTGTCAGGTCTTGTACCCAATGTGATTGCAGCACTTATCGGTTGTTTAATGTTGGGGTATTTCCGTTGCATTGATGCGAAAAGTGCTTATGATTCTATTCATTGGCCAAGTCTTATTTTGATTATTGGTATGATGCCCTTTGCCACCGCATTGCAAAAAACCGGCGGGATTCAACTGGCGGTTGAGACGATGTTGCAGTTGGTGGGGGATTGGGGAATGCATTTAGTGCTGATGATGTTATTTCTTTTTTGTGCCGTGATCGGGTTATTCATCTCCAATACAGCAACAGCGATTTTAGTGGCCCCTATTGCCATTTCATTGGCGCAGCAACTCCAAGTCTCGCCTATCCCCTTTGCCATGGTAGTGGCAATTGCCGCATCTGCCGCATTTATGACGCCGGTTTCTTCACCGGTGAATACGATGGTCGTGGGACCAGGTGGATATAAATTTAGTGATTTTTTAAAAATTGGTGTGCCGTTTACATTGATTGTGATGGTAGTGAGTGTATTTTTAATTCCACTTTTATTTCCATTTTAAGCATTGAGATTTAGTACAAAAATTTAAGGAAAAATATGACCGAACTTTTAAAAATAGGCCTTGTTTCCGTATCTGATCGGGCTTCATCAGGCGTCTATCAGGATCAAGGTATTCCCGAATTACAGGCTTGGTTAGAGAACGCACTAATCGATCCTTTCCATGTGGAAACCCGATTGATTCCCGATGAACAAGGCATTATTGAACAAACCCTAAAAGAATTGGTGGATGAACAAGATTGCCATCTTGTCTTAACCACCGGCGGAACAGGGCCAGCGAAACGTGATGTTACCCCAGATGCTACGCTTGCCGTTGCCGATCGTGAAATGCCTGGTTTTGGTGAGCAAATGCGCCAAGTGAGTTTACACTTTGTACCTACGGCAATTTTATCCCGCCAAGTGGGCGTGATTCGTAAAGCAAGTTTGATTTTAAATTTACCGGGTCAACCTAAAGCGATTAAAGAAACCTTAGAGGGCGTGAAAGATAAAGAGGGAAACGTGCTTGTGAGCGGTATTTTTAGTGCAGTACCTTATTGTTTACAACTCATTAATGGTTTGTATATTGAGACTCACCCAGATGTGATTGAGAGTTTCCGCCCAAAATCGGCAAGACGAGAAAATTTGGAGAAATAAAATGAAAAAAATTGAAGCAATGATTCGCCCATTTAAACTGGATGATGTACGTGAAAACCTTTCCGATATTGGTATTACCGGAATGACCGTGACTGAGGTGCGTGGTTTTGGTCGCCAAAAAGGACATACGGAACTTTACCGAGGGGCAGAATATATGGTGGATTTTTTACCAAAAGTAAAAATGGAAATTGTGGTGCCTGATGATTTGTTGGAACAGTGCCTTGAAACTATTATCGAAACCTGCCAAACCGGTAAAATTGGTGATGGAAAAATTTTTGTTTATGACGTGGAACGGGTGATCCGCATTCGCACAGGTGAAGAAAATGAGGAAGCGATTTAGTGGAAAATAACCTAAATTTATACCGCACTTTACAGGGGATCGCCGCCGTTATTATTATTTTAGCGGGCATCAAATTAGCCGCTGAAATTGTTGTGCCGTTTTTGCTGGCACTCTTTATTGCGATTATTTGTTCACCTATCGTTAAAACAATGACTGACCGCCGTATCCCCCATTGGCTTGCGATAGTATTACTCTTTGTCTTGATTTCCCTGATTTTCTTCTTTTTAGTCGGACTAATTAATAGTAGCGTACGAGAGTTTACCCAGTCTATTCCTCAATATAAAGTCTTGCTTTCCGAACGAGTGAATGATCTGATGGCATTGGCACAACGTTTCAATTTGCCCGTTTATTTTTCACGGGAAACCATTCAAGAAAATTTCGACCCAAGTATCATTATGAATTTTGTGAGTCGTGTCCTGCTCAATTTTTCCGGTGTGGTGAGCAATGTGTTCGTCTTAGTGCTTGTGGTGATTTTTATGCTCTCTGAAGCCCCGACAATGAAACACAAAGTTGCGGTGGTAATAAGCGCTGCACCGAATGATGTAGAAAAGGAGGAACGCCATATTAACCGCATTTTGCAAGGTGTGATTGGCTACCTTGGAATTAAAAGTATCACCAGTCTGCTTACGGGGATTGCTGTGTTTATTCTATTGGAAGTATGCGGTGTACAATATGCGATTTTGTGGGCGACATTAAGTTTTTTATTAAATTACATTCCGAATATCGGTTCTATCATTGCCGCTATCCCTATTATCGTACAGGCTCTGTTGTTGAATGGTTTCGGTATCGGTTTTGGTGTGACAGTTGGTGTGATTGTGATCAATATGGTCATCGGCAATATTCTTGAACCTAAAATGATGGGGCAACGCCTCGGGCTTTCCACTTTAGTCGTTTTTCTTTCCCTCTTATTTTGGGGATGGTTGCTAGGGACGGTGGGAATGCTACTTTCCGTTCCCCTAACAATGGCACTAAAAATCGCCTTAGAATCCAGCCCAAATATGGTGAAATATGCCGCTTTATTGGGTGATGTGAAAAGGGATTAATGTTGTTTAGAGACATAAAAAAGTGCGGTCAATTTTGACCGCACTTTTGCTATACGAATTTAGCAGAACAACCTTCTCTGTTTTCTGCTTTTTTTCACCTGAGCAATCAGTATTACCACAAGGACAAGCACATATACGGCAAAGATAAATACTAACCATTGCACCATGGTGATACCGAATAGCGACCATTGGCTGTTATCGCAGGAGCCTGTGGGGTTGAAAATGCTTGGTAACCATTGGTGGAATGGGAGGGTTTCAGGGAAATTCGGGATAAATTCACATTGTTTCCATGGGGCAGGGTTCATTTGGAGATCAAGATGACGAATAGAGATCATCAAGCCTTTAATCGCACTAAATAAACCTAATACGAGGGCGATTAAGCGCAGGATCAGTGAACGAGGTGCGAGAAGACCAATAATGCCCGCAAGGAATAAACCACTCATAGCTAAACGTTCATACACACAAAGGACGCAGGGTTGTAATCCCATACCGTATTGGAAATAAAGTGCGGTCAATTCTAAGGCTAAACTTGAAAATGCAAGTAATAACCACGATGAGCGTTTTTCTGAAAATCCTTTAAAAAATGCGAGCATGTGTTCTCCTTAAATTGGCTGAATTAGGCCTAAATTTGCTAACCAAACGGTAGCAGTCGGTAAAATATACTCAATGGCAAATAAGCCCACTAAGGATAGCACAATGGTGTAAGGTAATGCCATGTAAACCATTCTGCCGTAAGAGAGGCGAATTAATGGGGCAAGCGATGAGGTTAATAAGAACAAGAAAGCGGCTTGACCATTTGGCGTTGCGACCGATGGCAAGTTCGTTCCGGTATTGATGGCAACAGCGAGTAATTCAAATTGGTGTGGTGTGATTACGCCGTTAGTGAGTGCTGCTTTAACTTCGTTAATATAAACCGTTGCAACGAAAACGTTATCGGAAATGGCGGAGAGCAAGCCGTTAAATGTATAGAATAAAATCAGTTGTGCACTTTCACTGGCAGATAAAACGTAGTGAATAATTGGTGAGAACAGTTTTTGATCAATAATCACGGCGACCACGGTAAAGAACACCACAAGCAAGGCGGTGAAGGGGAGCGATTCTTGGAATGATTTGCCAATGATATGCTCATTTGTAATGCCGGTAAATGCTGTGGCGAGGACGATCACGGTTAAACCGATTAGTCCTACGGCGGCGAGATGGAACGCTAAGCCAATCACGAGCCAAAGTGCGATGATTGCCTGTATGAATAACTTCATTTTGTCTTGTTTTGACATTTTTTGCGTGTTGTTACGATCTAAACGTGCCAATACTGCCCAGACTTTACGGGGAAGTTTTGCGCCATAGCCAAATAATTTAAACTTTTCTACTAAGTAGCAAGTGAGCAAACCACAGGCTAAAACAGGTAGGGTAACGGGCGCCATACGGAAGAAAAATTCAATAAAATTCCAATTTGCTTGTTCTGCAATAATTAAATTTTGTGGCTCGCCGACCATCGTCATCACACCGCCTAGTGCTGTACCGACACCGGCATGCATCATTAAACTTCTTAAAAATGCACGAAACTGTTCTAATGTGGTTCGTTTATCACCTAATTTATCATCGTTGGTGATATCAATAAGCTCATTTAATTTATTGCCTGAGGCAACTTTGTGATAGACACCATAAAAACCCATGGCGACACTAATAATCACGGCAACAACGGTTAGCGCATCTAAAAAGGCGGATAAAAATGCAGCGCTGATACAAAATGCTAAAGAGAGGGTAATTTTAGATTCAATAGCAATCAGCAATCGGGTAAACACAAACAACAAAAGCTGTTTCATAAAATAAATGCCGGCAACCATAAACATCAGTAATAATATGACTTCAAAATTTGCCATAATTTCAGCTTTTATATGAGTTGGATTCGTCATACCAATGATAACGGCTTCAATAGCAAGTAACCCACCTGGTTGTAGAGGATAGCATTTTAATGCCATTGCGAGCGTGAAAATAAACTCAGCAACTAAAATCCAACCGGCAATAAAAGGGCTGATAAAAAAGAAAATAATTGGGTTGGCAATGAGAAAAATGATAATGGCGAGCTTATACCAATCAGGGCTTGCACCAAGAAAATTTTTCATTAAGGCCTGTGTGTAAGTCATAAATTACTCCTGTTCTTTAAAGTGTGCTCATTGTAATATAGAGTGCTTTAAAGGATAATACCCGAAGATAAAGATTTGCTTGAAAAATCATCTTTTTTTGATCTTGTTAGACTTTTCTAACGTTTAAATTATTATGAATACAGACAACACACTTTTAAAGGCACAAAGCCCTGCGGCACTTGCCGAAGAATATCTCGTAAAAAGTATTTGGGAGGACGTGTTTCCTGCAGGTACTAATCTACCTTCAGAACGTGATCTTGCGGAGAAAATCGGGGTAACCCGCACGACATTACGCGAGGTGTTGCAACGTTTAGCCCGTGACGGTTGGCTGACTATTCAACATGGTAAACCTACGAAAGTAAACAATATTTGGGATACTGCGAGTCCGAGTATTATTGAAACCTTGATTACTCTCGATCAAAGCTCAGCGCCTTTGATTATTGATAATATGCTATCGCTTCGTAGCAAAATGTCAGAATTTTATATTTATGAAGCGGTGAAAAAATCACCTCAACAATCTGCAATGCTGTTTGATGAATTAAAGGCATTAGAGAATACGGCGGAAAGTTATACAGAGTTTGATTATTATGTTTTTCGTCAATTTACCGTCTTGGCAAATAAACCCTTTTATCGTTTAATTTTCAATAGTTTAAAAGGTGTGTACCAAAAAATAGGTTTACTCTTTTTTAGTTGTGAAACGCACCGTGAACTGACTAAGCAGTTTTATGTAGAATTGCAACAAATTTGCCAAGCAGGGAATGCCGAGGCCGTGGTAGATTGTATCCGTAAACATAATTTGCGTTCAGCCACCTATTGGAGTGCAATTTTAGAACGTTTACCGCACAATTTTTCTGATTAACCCCAAAAGTGCGGTCAAAATCAACCGCACTTTTTACTTTATTTTTTCATCACACTATGCGTATACCTCGAATTTATCACCCGGAATCTCTTGAACATCACACTCAGTGTCAACTTTCTGATGACGCCGCAAATCACGTTGGGCGAGTGTTACGTATGACAGAAGGCGAACACATTGAGCTTTTTGACGGAAGCAACCATATTTATCCGTCTCGTATTATTGACGCGAGTAAAAAATCGGTGAGAGTCGAAATTTTAGATCGTAAATTTGTGGATAAAGAATCCAGCCTCAAGATTCATTTAGGTCAGGTTATTTCTCGTGGTGAGCGTATGGAATTTACCATACAAAAATCCGTTGAATTAGGCGTGAATATCATTACGCCACTTTGGTCGGAGCGTTGTGGTGTGAAACTGGACGGTGATCGTATGGAGAAAAAAATTCAACAATGGCAAAAAATTGCGATTGCAGCCTGTGAACAATGTGGCAGAAATGTGATACCGGAAATTCGCCCATTGATGAAATTACAAGATTGGTGTGCGGAAAATGATGGGGCATTAAAGTTGAATTTACACCCTCGCGCCCAATATTCAATTAAAACGTTGCCAAATATCCCAATGGAGGGGGTTCGCTTATTGATTGGTTCTGAAGGCGGATTATCACCGCAAGAAATTACCCAAACTGAACAGCAAGGTTTTACTGAAATTTTATTAGGAAAGCGTGTATTGCGCACAGAAACTGCTTCGTTGGCGGCAATTAGCGCACTACAAATTTGTTTTGGAGATTTAGGCGAATGATGGATTTACAAGGACAATTTTTAATTTCAATGCCACATTTAGCGGATTATTTTCATCGTACTGTTGTTTTTGTTTGTGAACATAATGATCAAGGTTCTATGGGCGTCGTGATTAACCAACCCACGGATCTCAGCATTGCCGAACTTTATAGCAAACTGAATTTTATGATGAAAAATGACCGCACTTTTGATGATGCGATGGTGGTGGCTGGTGGACCGGTTCATACTGAACGAGGCTTTATTGTGCATAAAAATACAACGGTGGATTTCCAGCATAGTTACAAAATTACCGATGATCTTTGTCTGACGACTTCGGCAGATGTTGTGGATACATTTGGTTCTTTACAAGCACCGGAGAAATATCTTGTCGCACTGGGCTGTGCCGGATGGTCGGTTGGACAATTGGAACAAGAAATCGCAGATAATGCTTGGCTTGTGGTTCCGTCGAACGATACGATTCTATTTGATATGCCTTATGAAGAACGTTATCTTGCCGCAAGCCAATTGCTTGGAATTAATAGGCATAATTTTGCAACTTCTCAAGTAGGGCACAGTTAATGACCATTACCGCTCTCGCTTTTGATTTTGGTATGAAGAGTATCGGATGTGCCGTGGGGCAAAGTATCACGGGTACGGCTCAGGCATTGCCGGCATTTAAAGCACAAGATGGCATCCCAAATTGGGACGCCATTGCTAAATGTTTCCAAGAATGGAAACCAGAGGTTGTTGTAGTAGGGTTACCACTGAATATGGATGGAACAGAGCAAGAACTCACTTTGAGCGCAAAGAAATTTGCTAACCGCTTAAATGGGCGATTTGGAGTGAAAGTGGCATTACAAGATGAACGTCTTACAACCACAGAGGCAAGGCGTGAAATTTTTGAACGTGGCGGTTTTCGAGCGTTGAAAAAGGGTAAGGTAGATGGCATTTCCGCCTGTTTAATTCTCGAAAGCTGGTTTGAAAGCCAAATCTAGTGACTTTTTCTTTATTTAATATCTGATGTAGTCTTTCTATTTCCCTTTTATTCATTTACTACATAATACCGAAAAGTGCGGTTGTTTTTGACCGCACTTTTGTTATACGGATATAACATGGCTCTGATTCAAGTCTAATATTCCACCCTTTATTTCCTCAAACGCTGGCGTACGATTTCAAACAAACATACGCCGGTTGCTACTGAAACATTCAGCGATGAGACAGATCCTGCCATTGGGATACTAATTAATTGATCGCAATGTTCACGAGTTAAACGACGCATTCCTTCGCCTTCTGCCCCCATCACGAGAGCCAGTGCGCCGGTCAATTTGCTTTGGTAAAGGGTTTCTGTCGCTTCACCGGCAGTACCTACTACCCAAATATTGTGATTTTGTTGTAAATCACGAAGGGTACGGGAAAGGTTAGTCACTCGAATGAGCGGCACGGTTTCCGCAGCGCCACAGGCCACTTTGCGGGCCACAGAGGTGAGCTGTGCAGATTTATCTTTTGGCACAATGACAGCGGAGACACCCGCTGCATCGGCGGTACGCAAACAGGCACCAAGGTTATGGGGATCGGTTACCCCATCAAGTACTAATAAAAGTGGATTTTGTTTACCGGCAAGAATCACATCAAGATCATTTTCATTGAGTTCCTTTGCGGCTTGTATGCGTGCAATCACCCCTTGATGTACTTCACCATTTGCTTTTTTATCTAAGGTTTGGCGATTAACAAATTGCACGGCGATACCCATTGCGTGGAGTTCATTAAGTAAAGGTTGTAAGCGTTTATCTTCACGTCCTTTTAATACAAATACTTCAATTAAACGCTCCGGCGTATGGGATAGAATACTATTGACGGCGTGAATACCATAAATCTGTTCTGACATAATTTTTCTCTATTTTTTGATTTTAGGGAGACATTATTTACGTTTTTTCTGTTTTTGAGAAACTTCTTTATTTTTAACCGCACTTTTACGCTTTTTCGTCGCTTTTGGCGGCAATTCTTTAAATACTTTCTTTGCTTTCTCTTTTGCCGTTTTGCCTGCTCGACGGGGTTTGCGTTCACTCCCCACCAGCGAGAAGTCGATCATTTTCTGTTCTAGGTGGACGGCTTCCACACGAATCCTCACTTTATCACCTAAACGATATTGCATTCCGCTGTTTTCACCGATTAAGCGTTGTTTGGCAGCATCAAATTGATAATAATCATTTTCTAAGGTTGAGATATGCACTAAGCCATCAATGAATAAGTCGTTTAAACGTACAAACAGTCCGAAACCGGTCACAGAAGAAATAACGCCATTAAATTCATTGCCAACGTGATCTTGCATATATTCAGATTTCAGCCAATCCGCCACTTCACGGGTAGCCTCATCGGTGCGGCGTTCGGTCATCGAGCAATGATCGCCAAGCTGATCCATCTCATCAAAAGAATAATGATAACCGCCACTGTCGGTGGTTTTACGTTTCGCCCCTTGTTCTTTAGCAAGCAGATATTTAATACTCCGATGGAGCGTTAAATCAGGATAACGGCGAATAGGTGAAGTAAAATGGGCGTATTCTTCCAATGCTAAACCAAAATGCCCGATATTATCCACGTTATATACCGCTTGGCTTAAAGAACGGAGTAACATGGTTTGAATTAATTCGTGATCCGGTCGCTCTTTGACTTTTTCTAACAGTTCTGCGTAATCTTTTGTGGTCGGTTTCATTCCCCCTTCCAAGCTTAAACCAAACTCTCTGAGAAAGGTTCGGAATGAAGTGAGTTTTTCTTCGCTTGGTGTTGCGTGAATACGATATAGTGCCGGTTCATTATGTTTTTCCATAAAATTAGCGGCGGCGATATTGGCCAAAATCATACATTCTTCGATGATTTTATGGGCATCGTTGCGGATTACCGGTTCAATGCGTTCAATACGTCCCATTGAATTAAAGATAAATTTGCTTTCAATGGTTTCAAAATCAATCGCCCCACGCTGATGACGGGCAGAAAGCAATGCTTGATAAAGATGATAAAGTTCTTCCAGATGAGGGGCGAGTGCGTGATATCGTTCACGAAGTTCCCTATCACCTTCCAAAATTTTCGCTACTTTGGTGTAGGTCAAACGTGCGTGGGAATTCATCACCGCTTCATAAAAACGATAATCGGTGAGTTTGCCTTTGGCAGAAATGTGCATTTCACACACCATACACAAGCGATCCACTTGCGGATTAAGCGAACACAAGCCATTAGATAAAATTTCCGGCAGCATCGGTACGACTCGATTTGGAAAATAGACTGAGTTCCCCCGATTATGGGCTTCGTTATCGAGTGCCGAACGCAAACGTACGTAATAACTCACATCCGCAATCGCCACCCAAAGTTTCCAGCCTTTACCTTGTTTTTCGCAATATACCGCATCATCAAAATCCCGTGCGTCTTCACCATCAATAGTAACTAACGGTAAATGGCGTAAATCCACACGACCTTTTTTGGCTTCTTCCGGCACGTCCTCTGTGAATTTTCTAATGTATTTTTCTACCGCACTTGGGAACTGATGGGGAATATCGTGATTGCGTAACGCAATTTCGACTTCCATCCCTTTCGCCATATTATCGCCCAAAATTTCCGTGATGATCCCTATTGGCTGATTGAAAGCGGCAGAGCGTTGTTGTAATTCCACCACAACCACTTGCCCCATCCGCGCACCGTTACGGTGTTCGTTTGGCACAAGAATATCGCGTCCGATACGGCTGTCGTCAGGTACCACATACCCAAAGCCGTTTTCCAAGAAAAAGCGCCCAACAATCTGTTTCTTGCGACTTTCCAATACACGCACAATGCGGACTTCACGACGCCCTCGGTGATCCAAATTTGCCGGCTGTGCCAATACAAAATCACCGTGCATCACCCGCTGCATTTGATGATTGGGAATAAATAAATCCTCTTTTTTACCCTCTACTTGTAAGAAGCCGTAGCCTTCTCGATGACCAATCACCAAGCCTTTTACAAGATCGAGTTTTTCCGGCAAGGCATAGCGTTTACGTTTGGTGAACACAAGTTGCCCATCATTTTCCATCGCACGTAAACGACGGCGCATTGCCTCCATTTTTTCCTCATCACGAATAGAAAGTGCGGTCAAAATTTCCTCCCGATTCATTGGGGCGTTATTTTCACGAATCACACTTAAAATAAGCTCCCGACTTGGGATAGGATTACCATACTTCGCTAATTCTTGTTGGTAATGAGGATCTTGGTATTTTCGTTTTTTCGTCATTATTTTTTACAGTTTTAAAAAGTGGAGAGAGTTTGACACTGTAAGGGGGATAATGCAAGGAAATAGGGGGATTTATCATGAGAAAACGAAAATAAAGGCTTTATTTCCTCTGTCAGGAATAAAGCCTTTTTGTTAAAGCTAAGGTTGATTAAAATAAAAATTTCCTTGATTCGCCAAAAACTCAGGATGAATTTCCACATAACTTTTTTCTTTCAGCATCTCACCCGTTTGTTTTAGGTAATCTTTAAAATGAGGTGTTTCTCTGTGATGTTGGTAAGCGGCACTGTTGGCGTAGATCTCAAAGAAAATCCATTTGTTTGGATTTTCTTGCATTGTGGCGGCATACATCGCAATCACCCCCTCTTCCACTTTTAGTGATTGTGCCATTTCTGCGATAATAATCTTCTTGAATTGTTCGTTATATTCAGGTTTCACTTCTACCACTGCATAATTTGTGAGGATTTCGGGCGTTTGTACCACTTTTTTATCCCCTAAAAATTGTGGAACTAAGGCAATACGCTTTTTGTGATCCGTTAAAATCTCAGGTGATGCAGTTAAAAATGCTTGATATTGAGGTGACGTGCGGTGGGTTTCATAAGCCTTTTGATCCGCATAAATTTCCACCATATAGGCTATATTGGGATCGGTGTTTGATTTCACCGAATACATTGCTAATGTGCCTTTTTCATTGCGGATTGATGTGCTGATATTGTGTTCAGCCACGGCGTGATATTGCACTTCAGCCCCTTTTTTCACGCCGAGTTCAAAAATGTTTATCATCGGGGTGGCGTTTGCGGTGATAGCCATAGTAAGTCCTAAAAGTGCAGTCATAAAAAACAACGTTTTTTGAATGGTGGTTTTACTCACTGCCCCAATAGGGGGGAACAAATGAGTAAGCGAGTTTGTGAGTAGTTTTTTCATTGTTTTTTCCTTATATGATGATCCCATGGGTAATTTATTAGTTATGGTTATTTGACAAGTTGAACGTTACGTCCTGATACTAAACAATTTCTCCGCATTTTTATAGGCGATTAATTCTTTTTCTTGTTCTGAAATGGGTAAGTTTTCGAGGAAATTACGTACACCGTTAAGAGTCTGATAAGGATAATCTACCGAGAATAAGATACGTTCCGCCCCGATTAAATTATAGATAAACTGAAAGTGCGGTTGAGTCAGCATACCACTAGGGCTAACGAAAACTTGTTGTTTGAAGGTATCGGTCAAGCTACGTTTTAAACCGGTAGCAGCTTGTGGCAGGCTGTCGTCTAAACGTTGGAGATAGAATGGCAACATTTCCCCCCAATGTCCGCTAATCACTTGTAAATTCGGATAGCGATCAAATGCACCGGATAACATTAATCGTAATAAATGGATCCCTGCTTCATTGTGCCAACCCCAACCGAACATAGAAAGGCGGGCGATCACTTCATCATCAAAACCGCTGTAATAGGCTTGTTGTACGGCAGGCACAGGAATACCGGGGTGAAGATAAAGTGGCACATTCAGTTCATTGAATTTCACCAACAACCTTTCATAACGTGGGTGGTCGAGAAAATCGTCCGATGGGCGACCATTCAACAAGGCGCCACGCAAACCCAATTCTTTTACCGCACGTTCTAATTCTGCCACTGCTTGCTCTGGTTCAATCCAAGGTAAGGTCGCCATAGCAGCAAAACGGTTAGGATGTTTTTTGATGGCGGCTGCCAGTTTATCATTCGCCTGTTTGTGTAATTCAAGCGAAGCAAATTGTGGAAAACCACCCACAGAAAGTACCTGCATATCAATGTTTGCAGCATCCATATCTGTTAGACGTTTGACATCAAATTCCATACCTTTTGGGGTAATTAAGTCATTTTTTTCGATTTGAGGACGGCTGTGATCGGTATGATTGCCATCTTTCACCCGTTTTCCCCAATTAGTAAGATAAGGTGCTTGCTGAAGCACTTGTGGCATTGTCGCTTTGGCGATATTGGGATCTAAAATATGTTCTTCGACACAAATCAGTTTCATTTGATGACCTTTTTTCTTGTTTTGACTTGATTGGACAATCGGTTGTGCGGTGCTGATATGCGGTAAAAATCCCCCTGCCAAAACGACCGCACTTTGTGTGAGAAATTGACGACGATTGAGATTGTTCATATTTGTAAAGTTTTTGTAGATTTGGTCTTTTTAACTCTCCCCCTCCCGTAAATGAGAGAGGGGGAGAGAAAATCCAAAGGATTTTTGGAGAGGGAAATTTATATCGCTTCCACTTTCTTTAGCTCCAAGTGCTGAAGGCACTTTATGTCTGCCTCTCTCCCACAAGAGGGGGGATAAGATATTTACCCCTTCAGCACCTTAACTACTTCCACGCCAACTTTGTGTGCAGAAGCAGGATTTTGACCGGTGACTAAACGACCATCTACATAGACGTTTTCAAACCAGTTTGGTGCTTCGTGGTGGATTGCCCCATGTTCGATTAATGCACTTTCAAGTAAGTAAGGAACGATAGCCGTACCGCCTACTTCCTCCTCTTCTTTGTTTGTGAATGCCGCCACATTTTTACCTTTCACAAGGTATTCGCCATTGCTTAATTTTGCATCCACTAATGCAGCGGGGCCGTGGCATACGGCTGAAACTACCCCATTGTTTTCATACACTTCACGAATTAAACGTTGTGCATCTTGGTTTTCACGATAATCCCACATCGTGCCGTGACCGCCGGCGAAGAAGATCGCTGAATAATCCTCACCATTCAATTCTGAGACGCTTGGCGTGTGGGCTAAACGGGCTTCTAAATCCGTTTCATTCCAGAAATATTGATTTACCGGATCGGTAAAATCCAGACTATCTTTATCAATTGGTGCTTGCCCACCTTTGATTGAAGCGATCACTGTTTTGAACCCTGCCTCTTCCATGACTTTTAATGGATGGGTTAACTCGCTTAACCAGAAACCTGTCGAAATACCGGTATTACCTTTTTCTGTGGTGCTGGTAACTACACATAAAATCGGTTTTGTCATTTTACTTTCCTCACTGTTTGAGTGTTAAATTACCCTTTGTGTTCCTCTGCAAAAAGTTGCTCTACAAAAAGGTAGTTGCCTAATGGAATATAATTGAAGTCGATTAAGCCTGCTTTCACTAATGGAAATTCGGTGCACACTTCTTTTGCTTTTTCTACACTTTCCGCTTCAACGAAAAATGCTACACCCGGGCGATCTTGTCGCATATAAATCTCACGAATAAAGTCAGATTTAATCAATGCCCAACCATGTTTGATTTCATTTAACAAATGTGGAGCATAATCTGCTGAGGTGACACCTTCACGTGGTTCGTCTAAAACTAAAATACGCATATTTGAATCCTTAAAGTCTTTTATTGAAAATTTAAACAACCTATTTTTAATAGGTGAGATATTTTAGCAAAAAAAATTTCATTTTTTAATAGATGAAAATTTATATTGATAAGTTTTAATTGATGAAATTCAGTTAAGCATAGATTTGCTTGAAAATTCATTAACTGAAAATTTTAAGCAAAAGAGACAATAATGGCTCAATTAAACCCTTCTAAAGCCGATCACTTGATTGGCAAACGCATTCAAATGCGACGCAAAGAAGTCGGGCTTACCGCCGATCAACTTTCCGAAAATATCGGCATTTCACAACAACAATTACTTCGTTATGAACGTGGTGATAACAAGATCAATATCAGCCATTTAATGTTGATCGCCCAAGCTTTAGATACGCCGTTAAACTGGTTTTTCTTGGATTGTTGCAGCAAAGCTACACTCACTAATGATGAACTTAAAGCCCGCTACGATTATCATTGGCAACAATTCGATCACCAACAGCGCCAAGCTGTCGTCAATTTTCTCGATTTACTCAGTGTGAGTTATCAAAAACAGCCGGGCAAATAAGGGAAAGTGTGATCATGCTTATTTCTAGGGTAACAAGTTACCCTAGGTCATTTGTCAATTCCCTCTAGGCAACCACACTTCCACTAATAGTCCGGTTTCAAATTTTTCACTCTCTTTTAGTGTCAATGTGCCGCCATAATGGTTAACGATTTCCATGGCGATGGCTAAGCCAAGTCCTGAACCTTGTTGCTCAGTGCCAAGCATTCGGTAGAAGGGATCAAGCACACGCTCCCGTTCTGCTGTTGGGATACCTTTACCATTGTCTTCCACTTTTATGGTGATTCCATTATGTGTGGTTTGTACACTAAGGTCAATTTGGCTACCCTTGGGAGTATAGCGAATGGCGTTGTCGGTCAGGGTTTTGATGAGTAAATAGAGATCCGTTTCATTACCATAAAATGTGACATTTTGTTCTCCCTCTACCCCTAAATCTTGTTGGTTTTCTAATGCGAGGGGAAGCAAATCTTCAATCACTCGGCGGAAAATGGTTTGGATCTCAATTTTGAGATAAGGCTTTTCTCCTTGATTTTGCAGACGGGCAAGGGAAAGTAATTGCTCTAATAAATGACGACTACGTTGAATACCTTGTTTTACGGCACTAATTTGGGTTTTCGCCTCAGTGGGTAAATCTTGGTTGGCAAGTCGTTCGATTTGTAAAGAAAGGGCAGTCATTGGGCTACGCAATTCGTGTGAGGCATCGGCAATAAAACGTTTTTGCTGCTGAATAAAGCTATGAGTACGTGATAATAATCGGTTAATTTCCACCACAAATCCACGAATCTCACTGGGAAGATGAGCGGTTGGTAAGGGTTGTAAATTTTGTTCGTGCCGCTGCTCTACTTTTCTTGATAGGCGTTGTACCGGCTTCATCGCGAATCTTACAATGACAATAGTGAGTAAAATCACAAGTGGAAATAAGACGAGCAGTGGCAATATACTTGTCCACGCATTGCGAAATGCCAAGGTTTCGCGATAGCTGTTATCTTGAATCACGATAATTCTGCCTTCCGGCGTATTGCGTACATAAGTGCGGTAGAATTGGTCGGCGTTTTTTTCATGTTTATGAGGGCGCATTTCCTTCGGCATATTCTCAGCCAGCATACGACGATATTTTTTTCCCTCTTTTTTCAAATTGTGAAACCCCTCCGCCATTTGCTCAGGAAAATCCGTTGGAGGGGCGCTAGGACGGTTGTGATCAAAATAGATCCGAACCCGCCCGTCAAGCATTTTAGGGGGTAAAAGTGAGGTGGGATTTTCCGATAAATTGACCGATCCCGAAAACCGTTCCAACATTTCATCTTGGAGTTTGTTGGTTTCTCGGTAGGTGTTATAAAACGCCATTCCTCCGGCACTGAATGCGACAAGGGTGAATAAAATCGTCAATGCCAATGTGAGGCGGAATTGAAGGGAATTTCTCATCTTTATTTTCCAATATGTTCATTCTTGGCGACTAACCAACCTACACCACGCACATTTTTAATATGCTCTTTCCCGATTTTTTTCCGTAGGCTATGAATTAAAAAATCAATGGCGTTACTTTCCACTTCATCTCCCCAAGCATAAATTTTATCTTCTAATTCTGCACGAGAGTGAATAACTCCCGGTCGGTTCATCAAGGCTTGTAAAATCGCAAATTCTTTATTGCTTAGAAGAATGGGGTCGGATTGATCGGCAACGGAAACGTGATAATTCGTTGGGTTTAGGGTGAGTGAACCGTTCGTCAATAATGGGGTACTTTGTCCACCTTGTCGGCGTAACACCGCACGAATGCGGGCGAGTAATTCGGCAAGATCAAAAGGTTTAATAATATAATCGTCTGCGCCACCATCTAAGCCTGCGAGACGGCTTTCTAAATCATCACGAGCCGTGACGATTAAAATAGGCGTGTGATTTTGGGTTTGGCGTAAATGGCGTAATACTTGCAATCCATCTTGTCCGGGTAAGCCAAGATCCAACAACACTAAATCATAAGGTTGTGTCGCCAATGCCTGTTCTGCCGTGTTGCCATTATTGACCCAATCCACCGCATAACAAGCGTTTTTCAATCCCTCTGAAACGGCATCAGCGATCATTCGATCGTCTTCAACTAATAAAATTCGCATAATCTTTTCACCAAACTAAAACGTCCGCAGAATTTATTCATCATACTGAAAATTTGATAAAGGAAAAACCGCACTTTGTAGAAAGTGCGGTCGGTTTTCAATTAATTTGTTTGCATCGGACGTTCGGCGTGGAAACCGCCTTTGCCTCCTTCTTTACGATGATGTTTACCTTTGCTGTGTCTTTCTTTGTGTTCGCCTTTATGCATATCCTTGTGTTTCGTTGGCATATCCATAATCTGCCCGTTTTCGCCATTTATGATAACGTGAAAACGTTGTCCGTTAGCAATAGTTTCAATTTTATAAAAACCTTGCCCGTCTCGAAATTTTAAATCGGCTTCAGCCACTTTACCGCCCGTTTTTTCTATGGCGGCATTCATTGCCTGATCAAAGGAAATCTTAGGGGGACTTTGCTCAGCACGTACTCTCACTTCTTTTGGTGTTTTACTGGTTGTGCCTAAAATTTCACCGTTTGCTGCATCGACATCGACTTTGTGGTACTGATTATTGGCGAATAAATCCACCTCAAAATAATCTTTACCGTATTTGGTGTAGTGGAATTCCACCTCTTTCACTTTTGCGTCAGCACCGATTTTATTTTGTGCTGTATTTAAGGCTTGGCTTGCTGTAATCTGCGTTTTTGCTAAGGCTTCTTGTGCTTCTGGGGACATTGCTTGTGCCATATTTGCTGCACCCAATGTCATTGCTCCAGATAATAAAAGTGCTAAAACGGTTTTATTTGATTTTTTCATATCTTCTCCTTAATTTGAAGTTTGAGGGCTACGATTAGTAACCCATTTGCTTTCCGATGGCGTGTATTCTAAAGAAAGAAAATTAGGGGAAAATTAGCAAATAAAATTGCGATAAAAAATGTTAACGTTGTCACAAAATCAATGTTTGCTTATTGAGCATAAAGGGATTTAGTCATAGACTGTAACTACTTGATTTATCTTCTTCGGATAAGAAAAAATAGTGTCTATTTGTGATTTAGTTTGAAGTATTCTTTTCAATAACGGGCATCGCAAATTAATCAATGTGAGGAAGCTATGTTTAAACAACTCCAACAAATTGGCAAAGCCTTTATGCTGCCTATTGCTATTTTGCCTGCCGCCGGTCTGTTACTGGGTATTGGCGGTGCATTATCCAATAAAGCCACACTACAAGCCTATTCCGTACTGGATAATTCGCTGCTGCAAGGTATTTTCCAAATTATGTCTTCTGCAGGTTCGGTCGTCTTTGCGAATTTGGCATTGTTTCTTTGTATCGGTTTAGGTATTGGTTTGGCAAAACGGGATAAAGGCGTTGCCGCACTTGCAGCAGTAGTCGGTTATTTAATTATGACCGGGACGATTTCTGCCTTAATTCCTCTTTTTTCTCCTGAGGTGAAAAGTATAGATACCGGTGTGATCGGATCATTAGTCATGGGCTTGGTAACGGTAAAACTACATAATCGTTACCATAATATCCAATTACCGCAAATCTTGGGCTTTTTTGGTGGTTCTCGATTTGTGCCAATCGTCACAGCATTTTCGGCAATTTTTATCGGTGCAGTTTTCTTTTTAATTTGGCCGACGTTTCAGAGCTGGCTGGCATCCGCAGGCAAAAGCATTGCTTCAATGGGGGAGATCGGAACATTTTTCTACGGTTTTCTTATGCGGTTAAGTGGCGCAGTGGGATTACATCATATGATCTATCCGCTATTTTGGTACACCGAATTAGGCGGGACGGAAATCGTAAATGGAGAAACCATCATTGGGGCACAAAAAATCTTCTTTGCTCAATTAGCCGATCCTAACCATCAAGGTTTATTCACCGAAGGTACGCGTTTCTTTGCCGGTCGTTTTGATACCATGATGTTTGGTTTACCGGCTGCTTGCTTAGCAATGTATCATTGCGTGCCGAAAGCCCGAAGAGCTAAAGTTGGCGGATTATTTTTAGGTGCGGCGTTAACCTCATTTATTACCGGCATTACCGAACCTATCGAATTTATGTTCTTATTCGTTGCACCTTGGCTTTATGTCTTCCATGCATTTTTAGACGGTGTTTCTTTTTATATTGCCGATTTACTTAATATTTCTATTGGAAATACGTTCTCCGGTGGATTTATTGATTTCTTGCTCTTTGGTATTTTACAAGGCGATGGGAATACGCATTGGATTCGTGTGGTTTTAGTGGGGATGCCTTGGGCGTTACTCTATTATTTCTCGTTCCGTCTCTTGATTAGCCGATTCAATGTGATGACGCCGGGAAGAGCGGAAGACACGGAAGAAAGTGCGGAATTACAAACGACATCTCTCACCGAAAATGCCCACTATATTATTACGGGTCTTGGTGGGGCGGAAAATATTGAAAATGTGGACGCCTGCATTACCCGTTTACGGGTATCGGTTAAAGATGTGAAATTAGTGGATAAAGCACGATTAAAATCCCTTGGGGCGATTGATGTGTTGGAAGTCGGTGGCGGGATTCAAGCCGTTTTTGGGGCGAAAGCGGTATTATATAAAAGCGAAGTCAATCAGATTTTAGGAAAAGAAGATTAGATAATCGCTATCCTCCCCATATTTTTGGGGAGGCTGTTTTTCGTTAAAAATCTACTTTTGCACAAAAAGTCATGGGTTCACCGGTGATGGGGTGAGTGATGCTTAGGCTTTCTGCGTGAAGGCAGAGGCGTGGCGACATGCTCTTGGCTTGTGGATGGGCGTAGAATTTATCCCCTAAAATCGGGTGGCCTAATGCCAGCATATGCAGGCGTAATTGATGGGAGCGCCCCGTAATCGGCGTCAGTTTTACCCGAGAGCTGTTATTGGGTAAACGTGCCAAAACCTCAAATTTTGTGACCGCTCTTTTGCCAAGGACAAAATCTAAACGTTGGCGTGGACGATTTTCCCAATCACAAATCATTGGCAAATTAACCTCGCCACAGTCTTGTGCAAGATGTCCCCACACTAAGGCCTGATAATGTTTTTTCGGTTCTCGCTCGCGGAATTGGCGTTTGAGTTCTTTATCCGCCGCTTTGCTTAAAGCAAACAAAATAATGCCGCTGGTTGCCATATCAAGACGGTGTGCCGGTTCGCAGAAACCAAATTTTTCTTTCACCCGACTCATCGCACTATCGTAATATTGCGGTTGATTGCCCGGTACGGAAAGCAGCCCGCTCGGTTTATTCACCACGCAAATATAGTTATCTTGATAAACAATGTCTAAATAAGGTTCCATTGGGGGATGATATTCAATCAGTGCCATTATTATTCCTTATTGGTGACGATAACTCTTAAACTATCCAATCGCCAGGTTGCTTTTGCCAATGCTTCTAACGATTGATCACGCTGTGCCGTTAAAATCTCAATTTCACTTTGGCGAATATTTTTATTCACCTTTTGTAAGGCTTGTAATCGATCAATTTCCACACTCAACGTTTGCTCCGCCAATTTTTGGGCTTGGCTAATACAAGTTTGGGCAAGCAGTTGAATTTTCTTTTCGCCAAGTACAAATAGTTGTTCTAACGTCGGGCGTACCATTTTGATCATCTTATTCGCCACATCTTTGCCAAGCGGTTTCAATTTGCTGTGCAGATTTTCAAATTCAACCTGTTCGGCAATATTAGTGCCTTTGTTATCAAGCAATAATCGGATTGGCGTAGGTGGTAGGAAACGAGTGAGCTGCAATCCTTTCGGTGATTGTGATTCCACCACATAAATTAATTCTAACAAAAGCGTACCGGCAGGCAATTGTTTGTTAATCAGTAACGCCATTGCCGCTTTTCCGATATCACCGGAGGCTATCAGATCAATACCTTGGCGAATCATTGGATGATCCCAGGTTAAAAATTCCAATTCTTCACGGGCAAGGGCAAGATTGCGATCAAAAGTTACCGTCACGCCTTCTTCTTTTAAGCCCGGAAAATCCGGTACAAGCATTGTGCCGGTAGGGGTAAGTACAATGCTGTTTTCACCAAGATCCTCTTGTTCTACGCCAATAATATCAAACAAGTTTAGGGCAAAATTGACGAGTTCTACCTCGTTATCTTGTGCAGCGATAGCATGGGCTAACTGTTTTGCCTGTTCGCCACCATTGGAGTTTAGTTCTAATAGGCGATCACGTCCTTGTTCCAAGGCGATTTTGAGTTTTTCGCGTGCTTGTTTGGTATCTGCAATGAGGTTATCTAGCTCTGAAAGTGCGGTTGAATTTGACCGCACTTTTTGTAGCGATTCTGCAAACTGTTCAAATAATGCCATTCCCATCGGTGTGGTTTGTTCAAAGGCATTCAATCCTTCGTGATACCAGCGAGCCAATACATCATCGGCGGATTTTTCCACACAAGGCACATAAATTTGCACATCATTTTGCTGACCGATGCGATCTAGACGCCCGATACATTGTTCAAGTAAATCAGGATTTTGTGGCAAATCAAATAAGACTAACGTATCTGCAAACTGGAAATTGCGCCCCTCTGAGCCAATGCTGGAACTGAGTAACACCTGTGCGCCGTGTTCTACATCAGAAAAATAAGCAGCAGCACGGTCACGTTCAATAATTGACATGTTTTCGTGGAAAACCGTGGCACGAATCCCTTCTTTCTCCCGTAAATGCTGTTCAAGGTGAATGGATGTTTGTGCATATTGGCAAATCACAAAGATTTTTTTATCACGTTGTGTTTTTACAAAATCTAACAACCATTGTGTTTTCACCTCTTCCACTTGAGCGATATTTTCAACGGTTAACGTGATCGGGTGATAAATACGCCGAGGAAAACCTTTCACCCCTTGGCGTGTATTGCGGAATAACACTCGGCTTGTGCCATGGCGATCAATCAAATTTTGGATTAAGGTTTGGCGTGCTGATTGTGCTTCTTCATTAGAATTATTAATGTCTTGAAAAAGTTGCGCGGTATTTTGTTCTCCCAGCAATTGAGATATATGATTTTTTTCGACCGCACTTAGTGGTTTATCTTCCAGTAAAGATTGCACTGCTTGCGCCACCGGTTGGTAATTTTGTTGCTCTTTTTGAAAAGTCGCATAATCAAAAAAGCGTTCGGGATCGAGTAATCGTAATCGGGCAAAATGGCTTGCTTGCCCTAATTGTTCCGGCGTGGCGGTGAGTAATAATACAGAAGGAATGACCTTCGCAAGTTGTTCTACATATAAATATGCACGGCTAGGGGAATCCTCTGACCAAGCTAAATGATGGGCTTCATCCACAATAAGGCAATCAAAACCTGCATCAAGAGCTTGTTCGGCACGTTTTGGTGAATTCACTAACCAATCTAAGGCACAAATAATCAAAGATTCCGAGCTAAAAGGATTTTCACCACTGATAGCAAAATCCTCACAGCGTTCTTCATCAAACAGTGAAAAATGCAAATTAAATCGGCGCAACATCTCAACCAGCCATTGATGTTGTAACGTTTCCGGCACAAGCACTAATACACGTTGAACTTTTTCGGCAAACAGTTGATTTTGTAAAATCATACCGGCTTCAATAGTTTTACCTAATCCTACTTCATCGGCAAGCAATACTCGGGGATTCACTCGGTTGCCTACTTCAGCGGCAATATGCAATTGATGGGGAATTAAACCGGCACGAATACCGCGTAAACCACGTAATGGAGATTGAAATTGAGCTTGTTGATGTTTTAGCGTGCGATAACGTAAAGCAAAATGATGGCTACGATCTAACTGTGCGGAAAAGAGGCGATCTTTCGCCGAACTGAAGGAAATAAGCGGTGAAATATCACTTTCTTGAACGATCACTTGTTCACCTTGCGGATTTTCTACCAAATAAAAATTCAAGCCGTTCATGCTTTGAATATCCACAATCTTGCCTTGCCAACCGTCTTTATGATTTAAGGTTTCACCTTTGTTAAATTGAATGCGGGTGAGAGGGGCTTGAGCGATAGAATAAATACGCGTTTCGTCAGAGGCAGGAAAATGTAACGTCACAGTACGCATATCAAAAGCAGTAACAGTGCCTAATCCAAGGTTATTTTCACTTCCGCTTAACCAACGCTGACCAAGGGCAAAGGGTGTCATACAATTCTCTATTTGTCATTCATTAAAATTCGGGCGGCTATTGTAGCCCGATTCAAAGGGAAAGCAATGAAAACTGTGATCTCTATCACAATCGTGGCGATTGTTCTGATTCTATGCTTTACTTTGCCAAAGTGCGGTGCAAAAATGGCGCGGTTTTTTTCATTATTATGGAGTAAAAAATGGATTGGTCTGAACGTCTTAAACGGGAGTTTTTATCCGGTTGGAAGCCTTTTGAAGTGGTCTGGTTGGTGGTATTTATCATGGCGCAAATTTGGGCGTATGTGCAAGCACCTGATTCATGGCTGGCAATGATTTCCGGTATTTCAGGCATTTTATGTGTGGTATTGGTGAGTAAAGGGAAAATCAGTAACTATTTCTTCGGCTTGATTTTTGCTTACACCTATTTCTATGTGGCATGGGGGCAAAATTTCTTAGGGGAAATGAACACCGTACTTTATGTCTATTTGCCGGCACAGTTTATCGGCTATTTCATGTGGAAAAATAATATGCAAAATGACAATGGCGGAGAAAGCGTGGTGGCAAAGGCACTCACTCCACAAGGTTGGATTGCCCTCGCGCTTTTTATCGGTATTGGTACGCTTTTATTTGTGCAAGCCTTGCAGGCAGCGGGTGGAAGTTCAACTGGGTTAGACGGCTTAACGACCATTATCGTGGTGGCAGCCCAGTTGCTGATGATTTTGCGTTATCGTGAACAATGGCTGTTGTGGATTGTCCTTAATATTCTTTCTATTATTTTATGGGCGGAAACACCGGCGATGTATTTAATGTACAGTGCGTATTTACTGAACTCCCTTTACGGTTATTACAACTGGACGAAATTGTCAAAATAAGGAAAAAAACAACCGCACTTTAGAGAGAATAAAGGCAACCTTGGGAATTTAAGGCTGCCTTTATTATTAAAATTTCAAATAAAAATCCTTCGTTAATTCGGTAAATTCCTTGGTATAACGGTTTTTTTCATCGTAAATCACGATTTGCTCATGCACTAATTTTTGTGATTGTTTGGAAAAGGTGATTAACATTCTTTGTGGCGATTTTCCGATTTTTGTGATGACTTCCGTTTGTTTGACACTACAAAGAGCGGTCAGTTTTTCGAGGGTTTTTGCTGCTTCATAGGGTAACACAAAACTGATTTTTCCCTTTTCAGATAAGCGTTCAGCCGCCCAGGTTAGCCAATCTAAATGACTTTGTGTAGTATAACGGGCTAACTCTCGTTCTTCGTTTTTACATTCCACGCCTTGTTCAAAATAGGGAGGATTGGCGACAATAAGATCAAAGGTTTCTTTTGTGTCGGATAAAAAATGTTGGACATCTCCCTGAACCAAATTTATACGTGATTTCCAAGGTGAAAGCGTAATATTTTCTTGTGCTTGTTGTGCTGCAGCAGGATCTAATTCAACGGCATGAATTTGGCAATCTGACGTACTGCGTTGTGCAAGCATTAATGCCAGCAAGCCTGTTCCGCTTCCCATATCCAGTATATTTTTACAATGATTTGTGTCAGCCCACGCCCCCAGTAAAATACCGTCCGTACCTACTTTCATTGCGCAATGTTGCTGATTAATGTGAAATTGTTTAAAGGTGAAACTACTCATAAATATTTCTTAAATTGACCGCACTTTCCTGTTTATTTTTAGTTATTTCGAGGCTTTTCAGGTATAATTTGCGCCAATTTTAACAAATAACCATACAATAATGAATTTTCCCCAATTTGAACAATTCGACCTTTCCCCTGAACTTCTTCAAGCGCTTGAAAAAAAAGGGTATTCACGTCCAACAGCGATTCAATTGAATGCGATTCCGGCAGCAATGGAAGCCCGTGATGTGTTAGGTTCTGCCCCAACGGGAACAGGAAAAACGGCAGCATTTCTCTTACCGGCATTGCAACATCTGCTTGATTATCCACGTCGTAAACCCGGCCCGCCAAGAATTTTGGTGTTAACGCCCACCCGAGAATTAGCCATGCAGGTGGCGCAACAGGCGGAAGAATTAGCGCAATTTACCCATTTAAACATCGCTACCATCACCGGCGGTGTGGTGTATCAAAACCATGGTGAAATTTTCAATACCAATCAAGATTTAGTGGTGGCGACCCCGGGGCGTTTATTGCAATATATTCAAGAAGAGAATTTTGATTGCCGTTCGGTGGAAATCTTAATTTTTGATGAGGCAGACAGAATGTTGCAAATGGGCTTTGGGCAAGATGCGGAAAAAATTGCAGCGGAAACCCGTTGGCGGAAACAAACCTTATTATTTTCAGCAACCTTAGAGGGGGAATTATTGGTGGATTTTGCCGAACGTCTGCTTAATGATCCCGTGCAAGTGGATGCCGAACCAAGCCGCCGTGAACGGAAAAAAATCAATCAATGGTATTATCACGCCGATAGCTATGAACACAAAGTGAAATTATTGGCTCGTTTTATTGAAACAGAAAAAGTAAGCCGAGGCATTATTTTTGTGCGTCGTCGTGAAAGTGCCCGAGAACTTTCCGAAACCTTGCGTAAACGGGGTATTCGTTCAGCTTACTTGGAAGGTGAAATGGCTCAAACCCAACGTAATAATGCCATTGATAAATTAAAATCGGGTGTGGTGACAGTATTAGTGGCAACGGATGTAGCGGCACGTGGGATTGATATTGATGATGTTAGCCATGTGATGAATTTTGACTTGCCGTATAGTGCGGATACCTATCTACACCGTATTGGGCGTACCGCTCGAGCGGGCAAAAAAGGGACGGCAGTCTCTTTTGTGGAAGCTCACGATTATAAATTGCTCGGTAAAATTAAGCGTTATACGGAGGAAATTCTAAAAGCCCGTGTTCTGGAAGGTTTAGAACCCCGCACCAAACCACCGAAAGACGGTGAGGTGAAATCCGTGAGTAAAAAACAAAAAGCCCGCATCAAAACAAAACGGGAAGAAAAGAAAAAAACAGAGGCGAAGAAAAAAGTGAAGCTACGCCACAAGGATACGAAAAATATTGGGAAGCGGAGAAAGGCTAGTTTAATGAAGGAAAGTTAAGGTTAAAGTTAAAGTGGAAATTTGGTGTAAAGGTTGTTGCACAAAAATTAAAATTTAAAATAATGTAACAATTTTATCTATCTTTTTTATTACGGGGATAACAAGGTGTAAGAATGGCAAAGAAGTTACAATCAATCGAACCTAATATCGCAGATTTAGCGAATAGCTGGCTGAAAAAGTATCAATTAGACTATAAATTAGAACAAGAAATACTCAATGATGAAATTGATAAAGCATTGAAAGATTATTTTTCTAAAAGTGGCGGTATGGGGGCAAATCGTCCTGACGCAAAATTGTTGTTACAGACAGCTAACACTGAATATTACCCTATTTTGATTGAATACAAAGGCTATGGTGATAAGTTAGTCAAATTAGATGCCGAAGGCAATGTAGATAATCGCACAGTGAAAAATGAACCGAATTTCAAACATATCAACGGCTATGCGGTGAATGGTGCAGTGCATTATGCTAACGCTTTACTGCATCACACCAGCTACACCGATATTATCGCCATTGGTATGACGGGCGAAAAAGATGAAAAAGGCAAAATTCGTCATCAAATTGGGGTTTATTATGTGGCGAAATCCAATCTGGGCGTAGGGCAAAAAGTCGGCGAATTTTCTGATTTTTCTTTCCTTGCTAAAGAAAACTTTGATGATTTTATCGCACAAGTTAAGCAATTAACGCTTTCTTCCGAAGAATTGGAAAAAATTAAAGAAAAGCGTGAAAAAGAAATTGACACCAGTTTAACTAAGCTTAATAACGATATCTACCAAAACGAAAAAGGTTTAGGCGAAAACGACCGTGTTTATCTTGTTGCAGCTTCAATCATTGCGACACTAGGCGTGTCAGGAAAAGTGAAACCTTTGGAAAAAGAAGAGTTAAAATCATCTGAGGAAGGAGGGAGTCGAGATGGCGATATTATTATTCGTAAAATCAAAGCCTTTTTTAATGAAAAGCAACTACCGCAGGATAAAAAAGAGTTAATTATCCGCACTTTATCTAATACCCTTTTAACCGACAACATCAACAAACCGCAAAATGGTGAAAGTCAGCTTAAACGTGTGTTTACCAAAATTGTTGATGATTTAGGCATTTATTACAAAATCGGCTTAACCACCGATTTCACAGGCAAGCTGTTTAACGAAATGTACTCTTGGCTCGGATTCACACAAGACAAACTCAACGATGTGGTTTTAACGCCGTCTTATGTGGCTACTTTGCTGGTTAAATTGGCACGGGTGAATAAAGACAGTTATGTTTGGGACTTTGCCACCGGCTCGGCTGGGCTATTGGTTGCTGCGATGAATGAAATGCTTAAAGATGCTAAAGCCAATATTCAATCGCCCGAAGAACTGCGCCAAAAAGAAGCCCATATCAAAGCAAAACAGCTGTTAGGTTTGGAATTACTTTCTAGCGTTTATATGCTGGCCATTTTGAATATGATTATGATGGGCGATGGTAGCTCAAATATTATCAATAAAAACTCCTTAACCGATTTCAACGGTAACTATGGTTTTGGCAATACCGATGATAAATTCCCGGCAGATGCTTTTATTCTTAATCCGCCTTATTCTGCAGTAGGGAATGGAATGAACTTTGTAGAAACTGCCTTAAATATGATGAATAAAGGCTATGCGGCGATTATCATTCAAAATTCAGCAGGAAGCGGCAAAGCAAAAGAAATCAATCAACGTATTTTGAAAAATCACACACTACTTGCAAGTATTAAAATGCCGATTGATTTATTTATCGGCAAATCCAGCGTGCAGACCAATATTTATGTATTTAAAGTGGGCGAAAAACATCACGCCGATGAAAGGGTAAAATTTATTGATTTTAGCCATGATGGTTATACCCGCACCAACCGTAAAAAAGCCAGCAATAATCTGAAAGATACCGACAACGCCCGTGGAAGATACGAAGAAGTCGTTAATTTAGTGCGTTTTGGCAAATCTAAATTAAAGTTGTTTAGTGAAAAAGAGTATTTTGAAAATACCATAGACCCGAAAAACGGTGCAGATTGGAACCAAACCGCCCCGATAGATACTAAACCTACACTTGAGGATTTTAAAAAGACGGTTAGCGATTATTTGGCGTGGGAAGTGGCAAATATTCTGAAAAAGCAAGATAAAAACGATGAAAAGCTGGGAAAATAGAGGCTCATTTAACAGAAAAATTGCAACAAGTTGAATGGGCAGAGTTTGAGTTGCAGGAGTTGTTTGAGATTAAAATTTCTAAAGGTGTAGATAAAGGGGGCATTCAATTATCAGATAATTCGCAAGACTATCACTTTATTGGAAGAACATCCGTAAATTACGGTATTCAAGGATTTGTAGAAAAATTAGGATTTGAACCTAATCCCAAAAATACTTTTTCTGTTGTTCAAATAGGTGAGATTGTAGCTCAGTTCAGACAGAGAGAGTGGTATGCTAGTCAAAATATTTTCATTTTATATCCTCAAATAGAAGAGATAATAAAAAATTATAATTTTTTTGTGTCTTCCATAAATTCCACCTTGAAAGTGTATGATGGCGGCTATTCGAATTATCCGACATTGGGGAAATTGAAAAATCAAAAAATCTCTATCCCAATAAAACCCAACGCCGTTTTGGATAAACTCGCCCAAATTGACTTTGATTTTATGGAAAATTTCCTCTCGCAGCTCGAGGCGTACCGCCTCTCGCAGCTCGAGGCGTATTTATTGGTTACAGGTTTAAAAGATTATACACTGACCACAGCCGAACAGCAGGCACTTGCCGATTTTGAAGAGGGTAAAGTGGTTTGGGGGGAATATCGTTTTGCTGATATTTTCAATAATATACAACAAGGCAGACGATTGAAAAAAGACGACCAAGTTGCAGGGGATATTCCATTTGTGATGGCGGGTATTACTAATACTGGTGTGGTAAATTATATTTCAAACCCTGTTGCAACTTTTCCTAGAAATTCTATAACCATTGATATTTTCGGCAATGCATTTTATAGAAGTTATGATTTTGGTGCAGGAGATGATACGGGCGTTTATTGGAATGATGAAAGCGAGCTTTCTAAAGGAATGATGTTATTTCTAACTAAATCATCAGAAAAAGCATTGGCAGGAAAGTTTTCTTATGGCAAGAAATTGAGAAGTTCGCAAAGCCTAAATTTTAAAATGCAACTTCCAAGCTATAATCAACAACCCGATTATAGCTTTATGGAAACCTTAATTTCTGCTATACAAAAGCTGGTGATTAAAGATGTAGTGCATTATGCAGATAGTAAAATTGCTGCAACGAAACAAGTTATCAATAGATAAAATATATTTAAATGGGGGAAAACTTTGAGAAATAAAAAACCGCACATCAAAGTGCGGTCTTTTTTTATGTTGTTTTAATTACGCTAATTTTTTGATTTGCGCAGCTAATTTAGATTTGTGATTTGCTGCTTTGTTAGCGTGGATTAAGCCTTTTGAAGCCATACGGTCAACAACTTTTTGCATTTCAACGAATGCTGCTTCAGCTGCTGCTTTCTCACCTGCTGCTACTTGAGCATAAACTTTTTTGATGTAAGTACGCATCATAGAGCGTTGGCTTGCGTTGTGTTGGCGGCGTTTTTCAGATTGTACCGCACGTTTTTTTGCTGACTTGATATTAGCCAAGGTCAAACTCCTAAAATTTCTGTTAATTAGTGTGACAAAATAAAGGGCGTCAATATGACGATTTTTTATACGTTTGTCAATGGAAAATTTGTGTTGATTTCGGTGAGACACAACCGAAAGTAAGCATCGTTATTTTTACAAGCGCTTTCAATAGGGGCTCACACAAACGATGTGGGGCGGATTTTATCAGTTTTTTTGCGTGGAATATAGCGTAAAAACAAAATTTCTATACAATTAGGCAAAATTTTTAGCAAGAGAATAATATTTTGAGTAAACGACTTTTAAAATCGGGCGTGATTGTCAGCAGTATGACGCTATTATCGCGCGTATTAGGTTTGGTGCGTGATGTTGTCATCGCCCATTTGATTGGGGCGGGAGCAGCGGCGGATGTTTTTTTATTTGCTAATCGTATTCCGAATTTTCTCCGTCGTTTATTTGCAGAAGGGGCATTTTCCCAAGCCTTCGTTCCCGTGTTGGCAGAATATCGTAAAAGCGGTGATTTGGATAAAACCCGTGAATTTATCGGAAAAGTATCCGGTACATTAGGCGGTTTGGTGAGTATTGTGACTTTGTTGGCGATGGTCGGCTCACCTGTTGTTGCTGCATTATTCGGTATGGGTTGGTTCACCGATTGGCTGAATGACGGCCCTGATGCGCATAAGTTTGAACAAGCCTCTTTGCTATTAAAAATTACCTTTCCTTATTTATGGTTTGTCACTTTTGTTGCCCTTTCCGGTGCGGTGTTGAATACGCTGGGCAAGTTTGGTGTGATGTCTTTTTCGCCGGTGTTACTAAATATTGCCATGATTGCGACCGCACTTTTCTTAGCACCGAGAATGGATAATCCCGATCTGGCATTAGCCATCGGTATTTTTCTCGGCGGGTTATTCCAATTTTTATTCCAAATTCCTTTTATGAAAAAAGCCGGACTTTTGGTAAAACCGAAATGGGCGTGGCACGATGAAGGTGTGGTAAAAATTCGTAAATTGATGATTCCGGCATTGTTTGGCGTATCCGTCAGTCAGATCAATTTATTACTGGATACCGTCATCGCCAGTTTTTTAATGACCGGCTCGATCAGCTGGCTTTATTATTCCGATCGTTTGTTGGAGTTTCCTCTCGGTTTGTTTGGCATTGCCATTTCTACGGTGATTTTACCTACCCTCGCACGTCATCATGTTAATCGGGAAGATAATTCCGAACAAAGTGCGGTAGATTTTCGCAATACCATGGATTGGGGTGTGCGGATGATTTTATTACTTGGCGTACCTGCTGCGGTGGGCATTGCTGTACTGGCGCAACCCATGCTACTCACTCTTTTTATGCGGGGAAGTTTTACCTTTAACGACGTGCATGCTGCCTCCTATTCTTTGTGGGCGTTTAATGCCGGCTTGTTGAGTTTTATGCTGATTAAAATTCTTGCCAATGGCTACTACGCCCGTCAAGACACCAAAACGCCGGTGAAAATCGGCATTATTGCGATGGTGAGTAATATGGGATTTAATGTATTAGCGATTCCCTTTAGTTATGTGGGATTAGCGATGGCTTCTGCTATGTCTGCTACCCTTAATGCTTACTTACTTTATCGTGGTTTGGCGAAGTCCGATGTGTACCGTTTTTCACGCCAAAGTGCGGTCTTTTTCGTGAAAGTTTTATTGGCTGCCTGTGTGATGGGGGCATTGGTGTGGTATTACACCCCTGTGATTAATGAATGGGCTGTGATGAGTTTTATGCAACGGATTCATTGGTTGGCTTGGCTCATTGCACTGGCTGCGATAGTTTATGGCGGAATGTTGGTTTTGTTAGGCATTCGTCCGCACCATTTGCTGACAAAAAACTAACTTACCGCTATAATGCCGAAATTCTGAAATTTTCTTGGGTAAGGTCATGCAATTAATTCGTGGGCTACATCATGCAAGCCGAGTTTTACAAGGTTGTGCGCTCACAATCGGCAATTTTGATGGGGTGCATTTAGGTCATCAAGCCGTGTTGCGCCACCTTCGCCAAAAAGCGGACGAATTACATTTACCCATGGCGGTATTATTATTTGAACCGCAGCCCCGAGAATATTTTATGGGGGATAATGCACCGGCACGTTTGATGCGCTTGCGTGATAAGCTTTATTATTTGCAACAAGCCAATGTGGATGTGGTCATTGTGGCGAAATTTGACCGCACTTTTGCCGAGCAATCGGCACAGCAGTTTATTGAACAGGCCTTAGTGAAGCAACTCCACGTAAAATTTTTAAGTATTGGCGATGATTTCCAATTCGGTGCAAACCGTCAAGGCAATTTTGCCATGTTAAAAAAAGCGGGAGAGCGTTTTGGTTTTACTGTGGAAGACAATCACAGTTTCTGTTTGGATGAACAACGCATTAGCAGTACCACCATTCGGGAAGCCTTAGCAAAAGATGAATTATCCCTTGCGGAAAGTTTGTTAGGCAAACCTTATCGCATTTTTGGTCGTGTCATTCACGGCAATAAATTAGGCAGAACATTGGGATTTCCCACCGCAAATATCCGCTTGCACCGCCAAGTCAATCCGATTAAAGGGGTATATGCGGTAAAAGTTCGGTTAAAATCCGGCGAGATTTTTAACGGTGTCGCCAATATGGGAAAACGCCCAACAATTAACGGTGTAATGCAATTATTAGAAGTGCATTTATTTGATTTTGCCAAGACAATTTATGGTGAACCGGTTGAGGTTGAGTTTTGCCATAAAATCAGAGAGGAAATGAAATTTCCTTCTTTTGATGTTTTAAAAGCACAGATTGAACGGGATGTTGAAACCGCAAAAGCGTTTTTTAGCAAGAATTTTAAAAAGTAAAAATTGGAAAATAAAATGACAGTCGATTACAAAAACACGCTTAATTTACCGGAAACAGGTTTTCCAATGCGTGGTGATTTAGCCAAGCGCGAGCCTGTGATGTTGAAAAATTGGTACGAGAAAAATCTTTACCAAAAAATTCGTGAAGCCTCAAAAGGTAAAAAATCCTTTATTTTGCACGATGGTCCTCCTTATGCAAACGGGAGTATTCATATCGGTCATGCAGTAAACAAAATCTTAAAAGATATTATTATTAAATCTAAAACCGCATTGGGCTTTGATTCCCCTTATATTCCGGGTTGGGACTGTCACGGTTTACCGATCGAATTGAAAGTAGAAGGTTTGGTGGGAAAACCAAATGAGAAAATTTCAGCAGCGGAATTTCGTCAAAAATGTCGTGAATATGCAGCGGAACAAGTGGAAGGGCAAAAGAAAGATTTCATTCGTTTAGGGGTATTGGGTGATTGGGATAATCCGTATCTCACGATGAACTTTGATACAGAAGCCAATATTATCCGAACCCTAGGAAAAGTCATTGAGAACGGTCACCTCTATAAAGGTTCAAAACCTGTACATTGGTGTTTGGATTGTGCTTCTTCTTTGGCTGAAGCGGAAGTGGAATACGAAGATAAAGTATCACCGTCTATTTATGTCCGTTTTCCGGCAGAAAGTGCGGATGAAATTGAAGCTAAATTTAATGCACAAGGTAAAGGTCATGGCAAACTTTCTGCGGTGATCTGGACAACAACACCTTGGACTCTTCCTTCTAACCGTGCCATTGCAATTAATCCAGAATTGGAATATCAGCTTGTTCAATTTGGTGACGAACGTGTCATTTTAGCGACAGAGCTGGTGGAATCTGTGGCGAAAGCGGTTGGCATTGAAAATGTGGAAATTTTAGGGACGGTGAAAGGCGTAGAGCTTGAGTTAAGCCGTTTCCATCATCCGTTCTATGATTTTACCGTACCGATGATTTTAGGCGATCACGTTACCACCGATGGCGGTACCGGTTTGGTTCATACCGCACCGGATCACGGTTTAGATGACTTTATTGTGGGTCAAAAATATGATTTGCCAATGGCATGTTTGGTGGCAAATGACGGTAAATTTATTTCTACTACGCCATTTTTTGCCGGCAAAGCTGTATTTGAAGCCAATCCACTTGTGGTGGAAAAATTGCAAGAAACCGACAATTTATTAAAAGTGGAAAAAATTACGCACAGTTACCCACATTGTTGGCGTCATAAAACCCCGATTATCTTCCGTGCAACACCGCAATGGTTTATCGGTATGGAAGTGAAGGGACTACGCCCACAAGCCCTTGGCGAAATTAAACAAGTGCGTTGGATTCCAAGTTGGGGACAGGCACGCATTGAAAAAATGGTGGAAAATCGCCCTGATTGGTGTATTTCCCGTCAACGGACTTGGGGTGTGCCGATGACGATGTTTGTACACAAAGAAACGGAAGAATTACACCCTCGTACTTTAGAATTGCTTGAAGAAGTGGCAAAACGGGTAGAAAAATCCGGTATTCAAGCTTGGTGGGATTTAGACGAAAAAGAATTACTCGGTGCCGATGCTGAACATTATCGCAAAGTGCCGGATACTTTAGATGTATGGTTTGATTCCGGTTCTACCTATTCTTCCGTGGTGGCAAATCGCCCTGAATTTGCAGGGCACGGTGCGGATATGTATTTAGAAGGTTCAGACCAACACCGTGGTTGGTTTATGTCATCCTTAATGCTTTCCACTGCAACAGATAATAAAGCCCCTTATAAACAGGTACTCACCCACGGATTCACGGTGGATGGTCAAGGCAGAAAAATGTCGAAATCTATCGGCAACACGGTGACACCACAAGAAGTGATGGATAAATTCGGTGGTGATATTTTACGTTTATGGGTGGCATCAACGGATTACACCGGTGAAATAGCCGTATCCGATGAAATTTTAAAACGAGCGGCCGACAGTTATCGCCGTATTCGCAACACGGCGCGTTTCTTGTTAGCGAACCTAAATGGTTTTGATCCAAAACGTGATTTAGTGAAAGCGGAAGAGATGATTAGCCTCGATCGCTGGGCGGTGGCTTGTGCGTTGGAAGCACAAAACGAAATTAAAGAGGCTTACGATAATTATCAATTCCATGCCGTGGTACAACGCTTAATGCGTTTCTGTTCCGTGGAAATGGGATCGTTCTATTTGGATATCATCAAGGATCGCCAATACACCACCAAAGCGGATAGCCTCGCCCGTCGTAGTTGTCAAACTGCATTGTGGCATATTTCAGAAGCCTTGGTGCGTTGGATGGCGCCTATTTTATCTTTCACCGCAGACGAAATTTGGCAATATCTACCAAAAACCGAGAATGAACGTGCGGAATTTGTCTTCACAGAGGAATTTTACACAGGCTCATTCGGATTAGGTGAAAACGAAAAATTAGACGATGCCTATTGGCAAAAACTTGTCGCAGTGCGTTCCGAAGTGAATCGTGTGTTGGAAATTGCCCGTAATGAAAAAGTGATTGGTGGTGGATTAGAAGCAGAAGTGACCCTTTATGTCAATGATGAATACCATACTTTACTTGAACAACTTGGCGATGAATTACGTTTTGTGTTAATTACCTCAAAAGCGACAGTCAAACCACTTACTGATAAACCGGCTGAAGTGGTGGAAGGCGAACTTGAAGGCATTGTCGTGAGAGTGGTGCGTTCAAGTGGGGAAAAATGTCCGCGTTGCTGGCATTATTCCGATAAAATCGGCATAAATCCGGCTCACCCCGCATTATGTCCACGCTGTGTGGAAAATGTGGCAGGTAGTGGTGAAATTCGCCATTTTGCATAGTGTAAATTTTCATATTCAAAGTGCGGTTGATTTTGACCGCACTTTGCATTTATTTCGGTATTATGTGGCAAATGCACAAAGCAGGAAATTTCAACGAAATGTGGGGATATACTGCGTGTGTCCGTTATAAAATCAAATTATCTCAATAGATTATTAAGCGGACACAGGTAGCGTGCCCCTACAAATGCACCCCGGTTAGGTTTGTGTAACTGCGACATAACATTGATTTATTTAGGAATTTTTTATGGTTAAAACAAAATCCGGTCTCTCCTTTCTTTGGTTAAGTGCGGTGGCCTTTGTCTTTGATCTATTGACAAAATATTTTGTAGTTCAAAAATTTGCCCTCTACGAGAGCGTGAATATTTTGCCGATATTTAATCTCACTTATGTGCGTAACTACGGTGCAGCATTCAGTTTTTTAGCGGATCACGATGGTTGGCAAAAATACTTTCTCATTGTATTGGCTATTGGTATTTCTTTGATGTTGATGTATTTTTTAAAGAAAAACACGGCAACTCAAAAATTACAAAATGCGGCTTATGCGCTGATTATTGGCGGTGCGTTGGCAAATATGGTGGATCGTACCTATCACGGTTTTGTGGTCGATTTCCTCGATTTTTATTGGGATATTTATCATTATCCGGTGTTTAATATTGCGGATGTAGCCATTTGTATTGGTGCAGGCTTGCTTATGTTGGATGCATTTAAGAGCGAAAAGAAAAACCTACAAGATAAACAAACAGAAAAGAGCGGTCAAAAATGAAGATAATTTTAGCCAATCCACGTGGATTTTGTGCCGGTGTTGACCGAGCCATCAGCATTGTAGAACTCGCCCTTGAAATTCATGGTGCGCCGATTTATGTGCGTCACGAAGTGGTACACAATCGTTTTGTAGTGAATGGATTACGTGAACGTGGCGCTATCTTTGTGGAGGAATTGAGCGAAGTGCCGGACGGTGCTATTGTGATTTTCTCGGCCCACGGTGTTTCTCAAGCCGTCCGTCAAGAAGCCAAAGATCGCCAATTAAAAGTGTTTGACGCCACTTGCCCGTTAGTGACGAAAGTGCATATGCAGGTTGCACGTGCTAGCCGTAAAGGAACAAAAGCCATTCTTATCGGGCATAAAGGGCATCCTGAAGTCGAAGGAACAATGGGGCAATATAGCAATGATAAAGGTGGGATTTATCTTATTGAAAGTGTGGAAGATATTGCCCGTTTACCGGTGCAGGAAAGTGATGATCTGACGTTTATGACGCAAACCACGCTCTCTTTAGATGATACGGCTGAAACGATTGCCGCATTAAAAGAAAAATATCCGTCAATCCAAGGACCGCATAAAAATGATATTTGTTATGCCACCACAAACCGCCAAGAAGCCGTGCGTGAGTTGGCAAAGTTGTCGGATCTTGTTTTAGTGGTGGGGTCGAAAAATTCCTCGAATTCTAATCGCTTGGCAGAATTAGCTTCCCGTATGGGAGTGCAATCTCAGCTCCTTGATGATCCGGCCGATATTCAACCGGACTGGTTTGATAAAGTAAAGACGATCGGGATTACAGCAGGCGCTTCAGCACCGGAAGAATTAGTGCAATCCATCATTGCCCGCTTAAAAGAATTAGGAGCAAATGAATTAGAAGAGCTTCAAGGGCTAGAAGAAAATATGTTCTTTGAAGTACCGAAAGAGCTACGGATTAAAGAGGTCAACTAAAAGAAAACGGTATCTTGTTTGAGATACCGTTTTTTATGGCGTGGTTCAATATTATGTCGCAGTTGCAGAAAGTTGTTTTTGGTTCTCCTCTAGGGATACACTGCGTGTGTCCGTTATAAATCAAATCATTTCAATACGTTACGGACACACGAAGTGTGTCCCTGCATTCTGTTAAAATTTCTGTTTTTGTGCATTTGCTACATAATGCTAGAGTGGTTCTAAAGTGCGGTCAAAATTATTCACAAACTCGTTTACTCGTTTGTCATCCCTTGAGGGACCGTTGGCAAAGCCAACGTTCAAAGAACGTTGTTTTTTGTGACCGCACTTTTGGTTTAGAACGAACCTTTCAATCCAACATAAATATTGCGACCTTCTTGACCGTAGCTAAGAATGTTTTCATATTTTTTGTCGAATAAGTTGTTTAGGTTTGCATATACCGTTAAGTTTGGAATAATTTGATAATTCACGCCTAAGTTTACCAAAGTATAAGATGGTAATTTGGTACGGTGGGTGGAATAAGTGGGGGAGAAATAGTTGTCCATTCGTTTTCCAACGTAAGATATGTTTACGTCCGAACCCAATTTTTCTGTGATTTGATAGGATAATCCCGCATTTGCTGTGTGTTTAGGACGGCGTAGCAATTCGTTACCATTATTGTCTTTGCTATTGGTATAAGTATAGTTTGCGTAAGCGGCTAAATCATCGGTTAATTTGCCGTTGTATGCAATTTCTACCCCTTTAATTTTGGTTTTGCCATCAAGGTTTATTGCTCGAGAGGTGTAGGTCGTGAAATCAATAATTTCGCTACTGATAAAATGTTCAACACGGCGATTAAAATAAGTGATGTCTAAACTGTGTTTTTTATTCTGGGTTTCCAACAAGATGCCTAGATCACCTCCGCGGCTTTTTTCCGGTTTTAAATTCGGATTACCGATGTAACGACCGTTATAGCCATAATATTCGGTAATGGTTGGATTTTGGATTGCTGTGCCAAAACTTGCGTGTGCTTTAATGTTTGCTGTAAAGCGATAAGCACCTGAGATTCGTCCTGTAAAAGAATTGTCATATTCGGAACTGTTGGTATAACGACCACTTAGGCTTAAGCTGTGATCGTTCTCGCTGAACAAGCGATATTCTGCCGCTACGCTTTTTTCTGTTAGTTTTTTCTCTCCAATATCATTGAAATAACTTGAATGATAGTTTGTGCGTTGATATTCACCTAATAGACTCAACCCTTGAGTAATTGAGCCTTCCCGATCAAAATTAATATCGAGTTGATAGTTAGTGTTTAATTTTTTGCCGTCATAGGCACTTCTAAAACCGAATGTATCACTATCTGTTTTAATGTGGCTGACAGAAGCGCTGTGTTTGAACAGATCTTTATCATTACCCCAGTAACCGCCTAATTTAAACAATGTTTCACGAGTTCGGGTGTAATGTCCTTTTTCATCCATTAATCCATTATCAAAATGGACGTTTTGAGATGAGTGTGAACCCTGTAATTCTAAACCTTTGCTACCATCATCGTAACCGAAACGTAAAGACGAGTTGTCGCGGTGAAATTTATCTTTTTCATTTGCACCACCTGTTGCGACCGCAGTATTGTCTTCTGCTGTGTAATTAAAACGATCTTTGCTTAATGCAGAAATCCCCTGTGTACGGTGACTATTTCCGTGAAGTGAATAATAAAACCCACTGTTATAACCTGATATCGTCACTGAGCCATCACGAGTACGGTGTGAGCCGATACCTAAATCAAAATCAATGTTAAAGGGCTTTTCTTTGTAAAGACCGCTTTTGGTTGTGATATAAACAACACCGCCCATTGCATCACTCCCCCAAAGGGCAGATTGCTCACCTCGCAACACCTCAATACGTTCAATATTGCTTAATGATAAGCCGCCGAAATCAAAACCGTATCCGCTAATAGGATTGACTTTTATGCCATCAATTACAACGACGGTGTGATTTGCATCTGCGCCACGTAAATAAAAATTCGTTAAGGCACCACGTCCCCCACTTGAGCTTATCGCCACACCCGGTACGGTTTTCAATACATCGCTCACATAAGTGGCATTACGTGATGCAAAATCTTTTTCGGTTAAGACCGTGACGGATGAAGCGGTTTGATCTTGATTGATCGGTGTTGCATAGGCGGAATAGACATTTATGGTAGGAAGTTCTGTGCCGGATTCTGCATAAGAAAATGCAGAAGTGCCGAGCAAAAGCGAGACGGTTATGAGATTCTTTTTCATCAATAGGTTCCTTGGGTTAAATAAAGAGGTATTTTGGCATAACTCCTTTTTCTTTCCTAATCGAGATTTTTCATATCAAGTGTTAATTTTATTCATAAAAACTCATTGATTTCTCACCGCACTTTTCGCCTTTATCCGCCCTTTGCTTTCAAGTATAATGGCGTCATTTTTTCATCACATTTAATATTCAAGATTATGAGCAGTCAATTCAATGTAAAAACATTCCAAGGTATGATCCTCGCCCTGCAAGATTATTGGGCAAAGCAAGGTTGCACTATTGTTCAGCCCTTTGATATGGAAGTGGGGGCAGGCACGTCCCACCCGATGACCGCATTGCGTGCGTTAGGTCCGGAGCCAATGGCATTTGCTTATGTTCAACCTTCTCGTCGCCCGACTGATGGTCGTTACGGAGAGAACCCAAATCGCTTACAACATTATTATCAATTCCAAGTGGTGATTAAACCTTCACCGGATAATATTCAAGAATTGTATTTAGGCTCGCTCGAAATGCTTGGTTTTGATCCAACTAAAAACGATATCCGTTTTGTCGAAGATAACTGGGAAAACCCGACTCTTGGGGCTTGGGGTTTGGGTTGGGAAGTGTGGTTGAACGGAATGGAAGTGACTCAATTCACTTATTTCCAACAAGTGGGAGGTTTGGAATGTAAACCGGTAACAGGTGAAGTCACCTATGGTTTAGAACGTTTAGCCATGTATATTCAAGGTGTGGATAGCGTGTACGATCTCGTGTGGTCAGACGGCCCGCTTGGCAAAACCACCTATGGCGATGTATTCCACCAAAATGAAGTGGAACAATCCACCTATAATTTTGAATATGCCAACACGGATTTCTTATTCTACTGTTTCGACCAATATGAAAAAGAAGCACAAGAATTATTGGCACTAGAAAAACCATTACCGTTGCCGGCTTATGAACGTATTTTAAAAGCAGCACACAGTTTTAACTTGCTTGATGCCCGCAAAGCGATTTCGGTGACTGAACGCCAACGTTATATTTTACGTATTCGAGCTTTAACCAAAGGGGTGGCGGAAGCCTATTATGCTAGCCGTGAGGCTTTAGGTTTCCCTGGTTGTAAAAAATAACCCGAAAAATGACCGCACTTTAAATATTTATGTAGTAGGAGATAAGAATGACCGATTACCAATATCCAAAAGACATTTACACGGAAGCTGAGCCTGATGTCAACACCTTAGCTAATCTTGGACCTTTAACCGGTATGGCGGGGATTTGGGAAGGCAAACGTGGATTGGATATCAATCCAAAAGCAGAAGGTGCGGAGAAAGATCCCTATATCGAACGTATTGAATTACAACCCATTGATGCCCAAACGAACGGCCCTCAACTTTTTTATGGTTTACGCTATCACACCCGCATTGTTCAACCAAATGAAGTGGAAACCTTTCACGATCAAGTGGGGTATTGGTTATGGGAACCGGCAACGGGCAATATTCTCTTTACCTTAAGTATTCCACGTGGGCAAACGCTCATGGCAACGGGCAATGCACCGGCGGATGCAAAAGAATTTACGGTGAAAGCAGTGCGGGGTTCGCTCACCAACGGCATTATTTCCAATCCGTTTATCGAGCAAAATTTCACTACTGAAAGCTATACCATTAAGGTGAAAATCAACGATGATGGCACCTGGTCTTATGAGCAAGATACGGTGATGATTATTCCAAACTATGATGAACCTTTCCATCATACGGATCGTAACCGTTTAACCAAAATTGCAGAAGCCACGTCAAATCCAACAGCACTGGCAGCACAATCTGAATAATGTTTTAAATAAGGTGTCATGTTGATGATGAAACAATTTCTTACAAAAATTTCTCGAAATTTAACCGCACTTTGTTGCCTTTTGATCTGTATTAATGAGGCGGGGGCGAGTGAACAGAATGATTTATCATTAAATGCTTATACGTTGGATAAAGTGTTGATTTTCAGCCGCCACGGATTACGTTCTCCGGTCGAAAAAGACCCAGAGGAAATGGCAAAATATTCACCTTATTCGTGGGCAAAATGGGATGTCCCTTCAGGTTATCTCACAGCGAAAGGGACGATTCTGGAAACTTATTTTGGTCAATATTTGGGACAATGGCTGAAACAAAATGGCTTGCTTACCGCAGAACGTTGCGCCAGCGGCGAAGGGATTTTTGCTTACGCCAATAGTGTTCAGCGAACAATTGCCACCGGGCAGGCTCTTATTGCAGGAGCTTTTGCCGGTTGCCATGTACCACTGCAACATCAAGGTGAGATTGGTCGAGGCAAAGATCCTGTTTTTCACGCACAGGCACGAAATCCTGATATCACATTGATTGAGTTTGCTAAAAAGAATATTGATTTAGTTGCCTTACAGCAAAAACTTGCACCAAACTATGCCTTATTAAGCGAATTAATTGACTATAAACATTCACCGAACTGTTTGCAAAAAGGCGATTGTGATTTAGGCGGGAAGCAAGGCGAATATAGTATTCAAGAGGGGAAATCTGTACGAATCACAGGTTCTATCAGCACGGCAAAAAAAATCGTGAGTAGTTTATTGCTCGCTCATTATGTAGGTAAGTCGCCAAACGAGATTGCAAACGGCAACATTGACAGTGCGCAAAAATGGCAGGCGATTAATGAAATCAAAAATGAATATTATCGAACCCTATTTAAAAATAATCGGGAACTGGCTCAGAATGTTGCTTACCCACTGTTGCAATTTATTCAGCAACAGTTAAATAGCGAAAATAAAATCAGTCTTTTAGTGGGGCATGATTCCAATATCGTCGCTTTACTTGCAGCTCTTGGTGTGGAGCCTTATGAATTGGAAAACTCTTTGGAAAATATCCCTATCGGCGGAAAATTGATGTTTGAAGTGTGGAAACATCACTCAAGTGGTAAACGTCAGTTCCGCTTAGAATATGTTTATCAAACCACAGAGCAGTTAATTAATCTTACGCCGTTAAGTTTATCTACACCGCCTAATCGTACACGACTTACCTTGGCAGATTGTTCACCTGATGATGAAGGCTTATGCGACTATGAGCGTTTCCAACAGGTCCTGCAGGATAGTTTAAAGGTGAAAACAGAGAAATGATGAAAAAAAACCTAAGTGCGGTTGTTTTTGTCTGTGTTTTAAGTGCCTGTAGCCAAACACCTCAAACAACACAAATAGTTGAAAAGCGGGATATGTATGGTTGCTTAGTTTCTTCAGGAGAGTATTTTTCTTATGATAAACAGAAATGTGTATCACGCAGCGAAGAACATTATAAGAAAATGGGTTCACTAAGAAAAAAGAATATGGTACGCCACCAATAGTGTTGGAAGAGAAAATCGGTGATTATGAGCCTGATTATCAAGGAAAAGATACATTACGAGATGCCGAGTTTTACAGTGATGTGATTTTAGTAATGATATGACTAATGCATGAAATTGAGGCGGTAATTGAACAGATTCATTCGTTTTTGGAAATGAGGGCAAATCTCCCTCATTCTTCTTCACGAAAGAGGGAGAGGGGAGATTGGCAGAAGTGAAAACAAAAAATAGTAATTTTAACCCACGGAATTTTTAGATAAGAGATAAAACAATGACAACCCAAAACTTCCTAGTAGAAATCGGCACGGAAGAGCTGCCGCCAAAAGCTCTGAAAACATTAGCCACTGCCTTTGCAGATAACGTACAGGCAGAATTAAATCAAGCAGGCTTAGAATTTGATAAAATCGAATGGTTTGCGGCACCACGCCGCTTGGCGGTGAAAGTGTTGGCACTTGCCACACAGCAGCCGAGCAAAGAAATTGAAAAACGTGGGCCTGCGGTATCCGCAGCATTTGATGCCGAAGGCAAACCGACCAAAGCAGCTGAAGGCTGGGCGCGTGGTTGTGGGATTACGGTGGATCAAGCGGAACGCCTTGCGACAGATAAAGGTGAATGGCTGGTTCATCGGGCAAAAATTGAGGGGCAGCCGACTAAAAATTTGCTTGGTGAGATTGTGGCGAACGCTTTAGCAAAATTGCCTATTCCAAAACCAATGCGTTGGGCAGATAAAACAGTACAATTTATTCGCCCCGTTCATACTGTTACCATGTTGCTTGGCGATGAACTCATCGAAGGTGAAATTTTAGGTGTGGCAAGCGGTCGTACTATTCGTGGTCATCGTTTTTTAGGAGAGCGTGAGTTTGAAATTCAACATGCCGATCAATATCCACAATTATTGCGTGAAAAAGGTTCGGTGATTGCCGATTTCAACGAGCGGAAAGCGGAAATTTTGGCAAAATCTCAAGAAAAAGCGACCGCACTTGGTGGCGTAGCTGATATTGAAGAAGATTTGCTTGATGAAGTGACGTCATTAGTTGAATACCCGAATGTATTAACGGCAAAATTTGAAGAGCGTTTCCTTGCGGTGCCGGCGGAAGCTTTGGTTTATACCATGAAAGGCGACCAAAAATATTTCCCAATTTATGATAAAGAGGGCAAATTATTACCGCACTTTATTTTTGTATCCAACATCAATCCTGAAGATCCAAGTGCAATCATTGAAGGAAACGAAAAAGTGGTTCGCCCACGTTTAACGGATGCGGAATTCTTCTTTAAAACCGATTTAAAACAAAAATTGGTGGATCGCTTACCACGTTTGGAAACCGTATTGTTCCAACAACAACTTGGTACATTGCGTGATAAAACCGCTCGAATTGAGCAACTTGCCGGTGAAATTGCTAAACAAATTGGCGCAGATGAAACCAAAGCGAAACGTGCAGGCTTGCTCTCCAAGTGTGATTTAATGACCAATATGGTGTTTGAGTTTACCGATACTCAAGGTGTGATGGGAATGCACTATGCTCGCCACGATGGGGAAGATGAAGAAGTGGCAGTAGCGTTAAACGAACAATATATGCCACGTTTTGCCGGTGATGCATTACCAAAATCTTTGGTGGCAAGTGCGGTTGCTTTAGCGGATAAATTTGACACGCTCACAGGGATCTTTGGTATCGGACAAGCACCAAAAGGCAGTGCCGACCCGTTTGCCTTACGTCGTGCGGCATTGGGTGCATTACGCATTATCGTAGAGAAAAATTTACCTCTTGATCTTGAAGATTTAGTGCAAAAATCGACCGCACTTTTTGGCGATAAACTCACCAATAAAAATGTGATTGAGGATGTGGTTGATTTTATGCTCGGGCGTTTCCGTGCGTGGTATCAAGATGAAGGCATTGCCGTGGATGTGATTCAAGCTGTATTGGCTCGCCGCCCAACCCGCCCGGCTGATTTCGATGCCCGTGTGCGTGCGGTATCTCATTTCCGCACTTTAGATTCTGCAGAAGCCTTAGCCGCGGCAAATAAACGTGTGGCAAATATTCTTGCCAAAGCGGATATTACTATCGGTGAGATTAATTTAAATGCTTGTGTTGAGCCGGCGGAAAAAAACTTAGCTGAAGCCGTATTGGCATTGAAAACCGAAGTTCAGCCGTTAATCGCTCAAGGTGAATATACGAATGTGTTGGATAAACTTGCCAACTTGCGTACACCAGTGGACAATTTCTTTGACAATGTGATGGTGAACGCAGAAGATCCTGCATTACGCCACAACCGTTTGGCGATCCTGAACACGTTACAAAGCTTATTCTTACAAGTAGCGGATATTTCAGTGCTTCAATAATTGAGTATAAGGGTGGTTGTTTTTTCAGCGACCATCCCTTTCCTTATAGACTTCAACAGATTATTTCTCTATAATCACCGCACTTTCCCCCCTTAGCTCAGTCGGTTAGAGCAGGCGACTCATAATCGCTTGGTCACTGGTTCAAGTCCGGTAGGGGGGACCAAACGGACCTTTCTCCTCTTATTTCCTCTTACGTTTTCATAAACTAAACCCTTATAAATACTAGCCTCAACGCCATTTTACTTTATTTCTTTATACGTTTTCTTACGAGTTTATACGTTTACAGCAATGTTTTTTAGTAGTACATTTAGTAGTACGTTTTAGAAAGAGTAAATTTGCGTACTACTAAAACGCTCAAAACCCAATCAATACAAGACTTGAAAACACTTTGAATCGTACTACTAAACCGATTTTTCGTACTACTAAAACTCAAATAGACCTACTACTAAAACTCAAAAAATATGGCAAGAATAACGAAACCTTTGACAAATACCGAAATAGAGCGAGCAAAGGTAAGTAAAAAAGACTATAAGCTGCTTGATGGTGGCGGTCTTTATTTAAGTGTAAAATCTACTGGCTCAAAACTATGGCGGTTTAATTATTACAAGCCTCATACCCACCCACCTAAGCGAACAGAAATTAGCTTGGGTAGATACCCCGATATTTCTTTATCACAAGCACGCAAGGTCAGAGATGAATTTTTATCATTGCTTGCACAAAATATCGATCCGCAACAATATCGGCAACAGCAAAGCGCAGAAGAGCAAGAACGGCTAATAAATACCTTGTTTGCCGTGGCGGAGAAATGGAAGGAAAAGAAAGCGGATGAAGTTCAACCCAAGACACTTGAGAAGAATTGGGGACGACTTGAAAAGCACTTATTCCCAAAGCTGGGCAATATGCCGGTATCTGCTATCACACCTAAGTTAGTCATTGAAACATTAGCCCCACTCAAGGAGCGTGGCATAAATGACACTCTTCAACGGGTGATCCGTTTACTTAATGAAATTCTAAATTTTGCCGTAAATGGTGGCTTGATTGAGTTTAATAAGTGCGTGAATGTGGCATCAAGTTTTAGTGCGCCCACCAGCGAGAACAATCCCACTATCCGCCCTGAATTATTGCCTGAATTTCTTTCTGATTTACGGGATAGCAACAGCTCAATGCAAGTAAAGCTATTAATCAAATGGCAACTATTAACCATGGTGCGCCCTAAAGAATCATCGAGTGCTGAATGGGCGGAAATTGATTTTAATCAAAGACTATGGGTGATACCCGCTGAGAAGATGAAAGGCGGTAAGCGTGGTCATATTGTCCCGTTATCTACCCAAGCTATGCGACTATTGGACAAGATGAAAAAACTCACTGCCGGCGAAAAATATATTTTTCAAAGTGAGATGAAAGCCAATCAAGCAATGAACCCACAAACCGCAAATAGGGCGATCAAATTAATCGCTGGTGGCAAATATGCCGGCAAGCTCACCGCCCACGGTTTACGCAGTATTGCCAGCACTTATCTAAATGAGCAGTTGATTAACTATGATGTAGTAGAGGCTTGTTTATCTCATATCATCGCCGACCAAACCCGAAAAGCCTACAACCGTTCCGATTATTTAGAGCAGCGTGTAGAGGTTATGCAGCTATGGGGCGACTATGTAGAACGTTGTTCTTTGTCGGTGGTGGATATTTAGAAAAGTGCGGTTGATATTTGCTACATTTTACTACTTTAATTTACTGTATAAAAACACATTGAAACACATAAAAACGTATGAGAAAATAAGAATCAGTAAAAACTAACAAGCCGAACAGGTGCGACTAGGCGGGGCGTAATTAACCAAGCTGAAAGATAGTAACCCTTATTGCTATTTGTCGCACTTCCTCAAATAAGGGCAACGTTAAGGGGCGTTTATGAGTATTAGTAACTCTTATTTAGTTCTTAATGATAAAAATATTCAACGACTACAAAATTTCAATTTAGACATAGATAATATTTTTACTTTTTCAAGAAATGGTGACTTAAATTTATACTTTAGGGCGGAAAAGATTTTATCGGAAATAAAAACTGAATTTAACCAATTTTTTTATCTAAGTGGATTTGTAAACTGTAACTCAAAAGACAGAACTTACGAGAAATTTTTCAGCGTGGCTGATTATAATATAGACATAAAGCACCAACCAACTGAGCTTGGGGGAAATATTTATCGCGATAATAATGACTTAAAAATGATCCAATTTGAAGGCTTTATTCAAATACCTAATAGAGTGATTAACGAAAGCGAACAGAAGATTTTACTGGATGAATATTCCTCATATAAATTTTTAGGAAATGAAAATGGTTATCCAAATACAGATTTTATTTTAAATTTTTCTTTTCCTAAGCGTAATTTAGAAATTCCAATTCGTAATACTTATATTTTGGCTAATGATATTTTAAAACTGGCAGAGATGAAATTAATCACAATTCCTAACCCAAAATATAATAATGATAAAGACCGTATCATAGAAGAACTACAAACAAAAATCACCGAGCTTGAAAACCAATTACAGGCGCAGCAAAGTGCGGTCAATTCCCAAGAAGTTTTACCTGTAAGCAATCTTGAAAACTATAATCCAACGGAGCGAGAAACGCATTTATTAATGATTGACGCAATGGCGAAATTACTCACAAATCAAAACTTTAATGTGAATAAATATATCAGAGGTAAAAATATCAACAAAAAACAAATTAGCGAGGATATAACAGAGCATATCACGAAAGTTTTGAACACACCGGAAACAACCATAAGATCAGCAGAAACAATCAGAAAACGACTTAATGAGGCTTTAAAACTTAATGAATAGGCGGATTAATTCCGCTTTTTTTCTTGCCTGTAAAAAACTTACCAAATTTTTTATAACTTACCAAAATTCAGCCAACCCAATCTCCACAAGGGTTTATCTCACTTACCAAAATAACTTACCAACAATTTTTGGTAACTTACCACCCCTACAAATCTTTCAATAGTTTAATGATTGCGTTCAAAAACAAACCTCAACACAGGAGAACGCAAGAATGGAAACATTAAACAAAGACCAATCTATCACCCCTTCAACAAAACAGCTTTTAGATCTTGAAGATGTAAGAGCCATTACCGGCTTTTCAGCCACCACCATTTACAAGCACGTGAAAGGCGGCATTTTTCCGCAGCCGAAAAAGTGTGGCCGTTCTACTCGTTGGCGGTTAGCCGACATTCAAGCCTATATCAATTCATAAGGCGACATTATGGAAACCATCAACACGACAGATACCCACGAACAACGTCTTTTTATTCTGCAGTGTTTACGCAAGAAAGAACACAGTACACACGAATTAAGAGCCAAAGGGATTTACTACCCACCGGCACGAATCAAGGAACTACGGGATAAAGGTTATGTGATTGATACCTTCTACCGAGATGAAACCGACAGCACAGGCTTAACACACCGAGTAGGCGTTTATGTATTACACCAAAATGAAGTGAGCTAAAAAGAGGGGAAATTTAACGAATGAGACAAAACAAAAAGCCCCGAATCACACCAAGCCAAGATTCAGGGCTAATCACACCGCCAAAAGCGGAACAACGACGAAATTCTATCAGATTTCCATTTGTGAGCAATCTATTTACACAAATCAGCATAGGAGGAAGCATGAGCGAACAAGGAGCGGATAAATACGGGGAAAACATTTCAAGCGGGATTAAGTGCTTTTTATTGATGTTAGGCGCAGGCGGATTTGTCGCTTTGATTTTGTGGCAATTACCCAATTTAGCCAATTTTATTTTAGCCATTAAAGGCTAATCAAAATCCTTAATTTAACAACCATAGAGCGATTTTCACAATGAACAATGCAATGACGCCAACCCAAGAGAAAAAACAACACAGTGCAACGCTGGCGGGCATTGAAGAGATGATTAGCCGTATTGAGGCATTTTCAAGTTCAGCCGTTACCGGCAAGGCATCAACTCTTAACCCTGACGGCACAAAAACACCGATGCAGCCGAATGAAGTGTTTGACCTGATTAATGAGATGGCCAACCTTGCCTTAATGGATATTCAAGCCTTACGCCAAGAATTTGAAAGACTGACCACCAGCAATAAAAAACGAGGTGAATTAGTTTATTTGCCGTTGGTGGACGTTAAGGGAGATTTAACCCAATGACCGAACAAGTAAACAGCACTCAAGAAAATGACAGCCAAGAAAAGCCAACATTGCAACAAGCGAGGGAATATTTAGAACGGATTATTTCCATTGCCGACAATATGGCGAAAGGCACACCGCTAAAAAGCGATATTACAGACAAGGAAATGTGGGCAACTATCCACCGGCACTTAGGCAATGTAGATCGCTTGATTGAAATTGCACAAGAGCAGTTAAGGGAGGTTTAAAGCAATGAGTTACGGGCGAGCCATACGGGAAGAGTTTGCGAAAACCTATGCACGGATTGGCAATGCAACCCACGCTTTAAAGTCGGTTTTAGGTGAAGAGCGTGCGGCAAGAATGAAACCTCACACGTTACGAGCCAAAGCCAGTGAATTGTTTAACGACTACCGCACACAGGCTTTAATCGAGTTTGAGAAGGCAGAAATGCTATCACGTCGGGAAAGATTGCCACGTTACAGAAAACCCACAGTAAGAACGGATTTAATGACTGATGAGGCGCGAAAGGTTTTTCAAAATGAACGCTCCCAACACTATGACCCACTGGCAGAGATTAAGGCATTACACCAACAGTTACTAAGCCGAGTGAGTAAGAAAATGCGGCGTGCTTTACGGGGGAAAAGGTAAATAAAGATCCACTCTGAAAACACTAAGAAAACCCCAAGAAGCGATCCGTAATTGATACCAAAACGATCCGCAAACCAACGTATTTTTAAGGAAGATCCCCCAATAAAACTTCACTTTCAAAGGATAAATTGAAATGAAATGCGCCATTGCAAAACACAATGATTTACTGCTGAAACAAGCAATTCAACACTACCGGAAATCATCAACGATATTCACGTTTTTAAGCCTATACAGCGACTTTGAGCCTTATCCAATAGATGAGGTGGTGGACGTACTAAAACTCAAAATACACAGCTTAGAGAGTGAATTAGAGCCGTGGCGAAAATTGGGCCGAGAGCATGAAACCTTAGAAACCCAGCTTTACGCCTTGAAAAAACAGCTAAAACGAATGGAACAACGACAAGGAGAAATGAAAAATGAACACTAACCAAGCAAAAACCGAAATTACTGCCCTACTTGCTCACCCTTTGAATTTATTTGAGGGCGTAGAGGGAATTAATGCCCGAGATGTACACCGACTTTTGAAAGTGGGCCGTGATTATTCAAACTGGATTAAAGCCCGAATTAAACAAGCCGGATTTATTGAAAATCAAGATTTTGTAATTGTGCAAAATATCGCCATTGGTTCGCCAAAATTGGCGAGCCAAAAAGGCGGGAATAATAAACCTATCATTGATTACATCATCACCCTAGACACCACCAAACACCTTTGCTTGATGGAGAAAAACGAAATCGGGCGAGCTATCCGCCAGCACTTTATCGAGGCAGAGAAACAGCTCAAACAGGTTGCGCCAAAGGTTTATAAAAACACTTTAGCCAAAACCCAAGCAAGGTTAGAAGCTATTGACCATAACCGAGAAATGACGGACGCAATCCAAGCCTATTATCAACGCCAAGGAAAAGCCCTAAAACCGCACCATTTCAGCATTAATCATGAACTGGTAGATAGCCTTGTCTTAGGTGAGAACGTGCGCCAGTGGAAAGCTAAGCACGGAATTTTAGGCAGAGTGCGAGATAGTTTTAATGTGAATCAGATGACTTTACTCAAACTCTTATTAAAAACCAATGCAAGCCTTATCAATTTAGATATGCCGTATCAAGAACGCAAGGCACAGTTGCAGAAATTAAGCCAACGTTATTTAAGCGAGCAGTTGGCGGCATAGGGGAAAGAAAAGAATGGCAAGAAAAAAGCCCCGAATAACCAACCATTCAGAGCTTTCAATTCCGCACAGTGAGAACAGAACCGAGCCAAATTACAGCATTGTGCGATTTATTAGCAACTTATTAGCAACAGTGAGTATAGGGGGAAATATGAGTGAAAACGGCGCAGATAAAGCAGGATTAGAAATATCCGCAGGCTTAAAATTCTTTTTTAAGTCTTGTGGCGTGGGCGTTGCTATAGCTTTTTTTCTATGGTTATCACCCGATTTTCTAAAAGCATTATCGGATTTTATCTTAACGTTAAAAAACAACTAAACCTAAATTCATAAATTTACCGCTTGACACTTTCCCACGATAGGCATAGAGTAAAAAGGCAGTCTGAAAAAGAGATTGCCGAGCGTAGGAAACTCGAAAATTTAGCAATTGGCGAACAGTAACACGCCTTTGAACCGTGTTATTTTTGTTTGTAGCACCCACACACCTAAAATAAGCCAATAGGCTTGTTCTCAATGGTAGTGTAACGGGCAGCCGAAAGGCTGATCGCTTTCCAATTGTGGCGATATTTCCTACCCCGTTACGCTACCGCCCAAACCGTAGGAAAGTTTAGCGGTAGTTTCCAAATTTAACAATTGGAGCTATCATCAATGATCTATCTATTCTGTGGCATTTCACGCCAACACTACGACAAAACCAAACTTACCCTTTTACGCGTAACCGCAGAAACCTACGCGAAAGCCTATCAATTCTTTGCACGGGATTATGTATTAATATCAATAGGACAAATCAACCCGAAACATCATTCTATTGCTCGCTCACCTTTAGCTATGGAGGTGAACAATGCTTAAACATAACGCTATTCAAAATATTTTATTTGAAAAAGTCGATAGAGACGACACCACCAAAGAAAGCCTAGAGGCTATCCGCAATGAAAGCGAATATCTTTGCGAATCGATTGAATATGGGTTATTTGCCGTAGGCAAGATGATGGAACACTTAGGCATTTTTGCTGATGAGAAAGAGCAGAATTTTAACGACCAAGCCTTAAACAATGCCACCGTGAGACACTTAGGCGGATTAATCCAAGCGAACGCTTATCTTCTCAATGCGTTACGAGATAGTGCAGGCAATGCCGAATTTCACCTTAGCAATATGAAGGGAGGCAAAGGCAATGAATAACGTCACCCTACACTATCAAGACGGGCGCACGTTTATTTGTGCGGAAGGCGTCACCCTTGCACGGGCAGAAAAAATCAAAGCCTACGTTGAATCAAACAGAGATGATTTTAGCTACCGTGATGTTGTGGCGGTGGAAATTAAGCACACAGGGGGAAATGATGAAACCCACTAACCCGATGAAACAGCTTGAGCAATGGAAAGCAAACCACCAGCAAGAGAAAATCAATCGTTTTGTCCGTGAAATGAATCAGACCGATAGCCGGTCTCCTCAAATTAAGGAAACCCCAAAAACGCAACAGGAAACGCAAGAAACGACTAAAGGAAAAGGCAAGGGGAAATTATCACTTACTCCCCTCGCGTTCGCCTATGCGCAAATTAACCGCCAATTTCAGCTGATTTTAGAGAGTAACAAGCGATGTTTGGACGTTTACCCCGATAACTTCCACCACAAGCTAAAAATGCGGTCGGAAATGGCGGATTTAGTGGAACGGTTAAAGGCGGGTGGAAAGTTATTTAATGCGCTGGCGAAATCCCAAGGTGCAAACCTCACAAAAGACAATGCCGGCACGTTGAAAGACTTCAATCAAGCCAACGGCTATTTGATTTATAAATTCAATGAGGTGATTGAACAAATAGACCGGCTCAATATCGAGCGCGTTGAAAATGAGAAGTTGCAAGGGGTATCGAATGAGTAAGGTAAATTATCAAGTTGTCGGATATAGCCAACAAAAGCCCATCATACTCGGTACGGTAAGCAGTCTGGCGGAAGCGTTAAGCCTATCAGAAAAAGCCTTGAATGATGAAGTCTATCAAGCGGTGGTGATTAAAAAACAAGGGGTAAGCAATGGCTAAAACAACAAAATCTAATCCTTCACAAGAAAAGTTAGATTGGTCGGACTATTCCGAACAGGAGAAAGAGGCGTTAGCCTGTGCTATGGAAGATAAAGCGATGGCATTTTCTGCCCTGTTTTCACTTTTTGACACCATGAGGGAGACACTTATTCCCGTTGATACCGAGATGAAAGGCTATGATGACTATCTGCGTGCGGTGGTGGCTGATTGTCATTATGTGGAGAAATGGCTAATTCAATCAATGCCGGCACGCAAAGGCGTTCACAATGTAGATGATGTGTTGGCGAATTTAAGTGCAGAAGAAATCCAGCAAGATTTAATGAAATTCACTGTATTAGGCTTTCTGCGCGCCAATATCGCTTTAATATCTCAAGAAGCACAGATTGCCCTTGCTCAAATAGAAAAGCGCACAGCGAGTGAAACAGGAGGGCAACAATGGCTAAACTAAAAAACGCCCCTTTTGTGAAAGTCCAAGACCAAACAGGCGAAACAGAAATCACGATTTGCTTAGGCTTGCAGGCGTGGGAGATTGCCAAGCATATTGATGAATCGGGTAAAAGTGCGGTTGAAATCGACCTTGAAAATGCCTTAGGCGAAAACGCCCGTAAATCGCCTTGTGTGGTGGTGGACGATAAAGCCTTAGAATCTATTGAATCATTGCGAATTGCCCCGAAAAACGCCCGTTATGTTCGTTTAATTCGGGCAAATGGTGGCAATGCGTTAGACACGGAAGTTTTAGAAGCGGTTTATTTGAATCTTGCCACACATACGGCAGCCGAAAATGTGATGTATTGTGATGAAGCCTTGCAGATGATTGAAGATGTAAGCCGATATATTCAGCGCATACGCAAGGGCGAAACTTATCACGGTGAAATTCAGCTCATTTGCGAATCAACCCGAGATAATCATCAACCTTACACCGAAAAACGCAAGGAAAACGGCATAGCGGGGCTTTTTAGGGTTGTTCCGAAGTTAGACAAAGACACCGGCGAAATGGTCGATAAATGCGAATGGCTGGCGGATTGTGTGGATGTAGTGGGCGTAGGCATTTCCGAAAGTGATTACTTTTCTATGCTCTCTTTCCAAGCGCAGGGCAAAACCGAACCGACTTTAATCGCTCTCCCGTGGGCGGAAATTGGTGAGCGTGCGGGCTGGCAACTGCTCAAGCAAAAGGGCGTTAGGCTCACCAATAGCCAACGTTTGAAACCGCACCTCGCGGATTATCTCCAAGATACACAAGACAAGCCGATTTATCAGATTGTGAATGAAACAGGCTGGCAGGCGGATTTTAACGCGTATATTTTGCCGAATGGTGAAGTGTTGGGGAAACCGAATCAGCCCGTTTACTTCAACAACAAATCAGCCACCACCGCAGGCTATCAAGCCAAAGGCACGTTAAGCGACTGGCAACAAGAAATCGGGCAATATCTCGAAGGCAATCATTCTATGATGTTGGGTGTGGCGTGTTCGTTGGCTGCGCCTTTGATTGGCTTGATTGGGGCGGAAAGTTTTGGCGTTCACCTGTTCGGAAAATCCAGCGCAGGGAAAACCACGATAGCCAATATTGCCAGTTCAATTTATGGCGAGCCTGATTTAATCCGGTTATCATGGAACGGCACCAGCCTAGGCTTAATTAACGAGGCAGCCGCACGAAATGACGGCTTTATTCCCCTTGATGAAATCGGACAAGGGGCAAGTAAAAAGCACGTAGAACAGACCGCTTACGCGTTATTTAATGGCGTAGGGAAAATCCAAGGGGCAAAGGAAGGCGGAAACCGAGAGCTAAACCGCTGGCGCATTCTTGCCTTTTCCACCGGTGAGCAAGATTTAGAGTTATATCTCAAACAGGACAACATCAGAACCAATGCGGGGCAATTAGTGCGCTTGTTAAATATCCCTATTCAGCCCGCCAGTACGTTTTATCATTTTGGCAATGGTAAAGCCCATGCAGACCATTTAAATGCCATGACAAAGCGTTATTATGGCGCAATGGGCAAAGCGTGGATTATGTGGCTATTGGAAAATAAACAAGCGGTGGTGGCTGAATATCAACGTTATGCGGAGCAATGGCAAGCAATGCTACCCAATGACGCCAGTCCACAGGTTAAACGGGTGGCAGGTCGATTTGCCATACTGGAAACTGCCCTACAACTGGCAAGCCCTTTTACTGGTTGGAAAACTGCGGAAAATCAGACCGCACTTTTACACAGTTTTAATGAATGGGTGAACGAGTACGGGCTACATTCAAGGGAAGAAAAACAGATTATTGAACAGGTGAATGGATGGTTATTGCGAAATGGCGCAAGGTTTATTGAATTTCCCTTTAATCATAACCAACAAGAGCCGAGAGATACGGCAGGTTATCGCCAGCTTGCCGACAGCAAAGAACCCCAAGAAAGCGATCGATATTGGGTTTTCCCACAGGTTTATCTTGAAGATGTTATCAAAGGTTTTAATGAGAAACAGGCAAGTGAAATCTTATTGGGTGCGGGAATGTTGATTCAAGGTAAAGATAAGGGGCGTAAATATCTAAATCGACTTCCGAGAACAATGAGCGGGGGGAAAACTATCCGATGTTATGTACTGGAAATCTTAAACGAGGACGAGGAAAGCGAAGAAACGGAATAAAAAGCCCATTTTGAAAGGTACGGACTATCAAATAACAAAGAGCAGATCAGAAATGATTTGCTCTTTTTTTATCCATCAACGAAAAATGAATGAAAAAATTTTTTCCGTGTGTAGATGAATTAAAAAATAGTGGACACACTGGACACAAAACTAAGCAAATATAAATATATCAATATCTTATAAAAAATAGCGTGTCCAAATTACCCCTTTTTGTGTCCAAAAATAGCCTTTCTGTGTCCAATTTCAGGGCTTTTGTGTCCAGTCAAAAAATAAGCATTTTTCTCCCGTGTCCAGTTTGTGTCCAGCCGTGTCCAGTGCATTGGACACAAAAACGTTCCTTAACTCCTTGATTTTAAAAGCTGTGTCCAGTGTGTCCACTGTGTCCAGCATTTTTCTATTATATATACACTTTTTTATTTTTTATGTGGTGGAAAGTCTTAGATTGATTCATAGGTAAAATCTTATCAAATAACATTGCCTACTATACGCCATTTGCGTATAATGTACGCAAATCAAGTATAAGGCTAAAAAATGAACCTAACCTTTGTGGAATTAACACCCTTTTCTAAATATCGTGCAGAATATATTAGTGATGATGAATATAGGGTTTTTCAAAATGAGCTATTAGAAAGCCCGGAGAAAGGCGATTTAATTCAAGGATTGGGCGGACTTCGTAAAGTAAGAATAGCCGATAGCACACGCAACAAAGGCAAGCGAGGTGGGGCGAGAGTGATTTACTATTATCAAGATAACAAAGCAAATATTTACTTGATTACCGCTTACCAAAAAAGCGAAATGGACGACTTGAGCAATGAGCAGCGCAAAGCATTGAGGGCAGTCGTTGAAGAAATTAAAAAACAGTGAGGACTAGAGAATGACAAAAAGAAATTTATTTAATGAGTTGATGACAGGCTTGAAAGAAATTCAAGCACACCAAAAAGGCGAAATTGAATTACCTAGTTACACACTAAACCGTCCCGAACCGCTGGAGATGAAAGCAAGCGAAATCAAAGCAATCCGGGAAAGCCTAAAACTATCTCAATCAATGTTTGCCCAAAAATTAAGAACAAGCGTGAGAACCTATCAAGGATGGGAGCAAGGCAAAAGCAAGCCTAATCAGCAAGCAATGCTATTATTGCGAATGGTGGAACGTTCACCGCAGATTTTTGAAGAATTAGCAAGGGTATAGATAAGCGAGGGCTGAAAAGATATGAAACACAGAGAACCGCTTATTAATGCAGATGGCGAAGTTAGAGAATTGACAGAGGCTGATTTTGCGCTTGCTAAACCTTTAGTAGAGGTTATGCCCCCTGAGTTTATGGCAATGGTAAAAAACCACCAAAAAGAGATGGAACAGCAAGGGAAAATTCGAGCAGGGAGAGGAAAGCAGAAAGCACCGACTAAGCAATCTATCACGTTAAGATTATCCCCTGAAGTTATCCAAGCGTTCAGAGCAACAGGGCAAGGTTGGCAAACTCGGATCAATGAAGTGTTATTGAATCACATCAAAACAGTATAATTCAAAGGCTTAGTGCAGCGCATTGAGCCTTTTTTATTGAATTTCGTACCCAGTACGCGCGTGCGCGCGAGAGCCAAGCCGATTTTTACTTGGGGAGGGCGGATAAAAAGTTCAGAGAAAAAGCCTCAAATACCGCTTGGGGAACGCTGTTTTATCGCTATTACAGTTTTTATAGCCTTTTTATCTATTGGAATTTCGGGAGCAGTACGCGCGCGCGCGAGGGAAAATTTAATGCCCTCAAATTTGAGGAGATATTATCTATGGTCATTATGACCACGATTGAGGCATTCGTATAACACGAACACCCAATTGAATTTTGCAAAGAAGATGATGATGACTGGAAATTCCAAAAACTGCCGAAAACCACGACTCCGCAATTAGGGTGATCGCCATTGACTGATACCCTATCTTTTACGGTTGGTGAAATTGTATAAATAATAATCGTTTTAATGGGTGACTTTTGATTTTAGTAGTACGTTTAGTAGTACGAAATCAAGATTGGTTAATTGAGTATTAATTAAATCAATTGGTTAGACTCTTAATTCAAGTCCGGTAGGGACCGTTTAACCCGTCAAATAACGTCTTTTTTGTCAAAAAACATAGTAAAAACAGCATATTAAAAATTTTTCTTTTGTTTCGTTCGTTATTGTTTGTCATTGTTCGCTTTTCTGTTCCCTCTTTATAAGAGGGCTAAAGCGAGGGAACAAAAAGCGGTAGTCTTTTGTTCATTAGGGCTTAAACGATGGCTAGAAATTTTCTAAAAAAATTTACGGATTCATACATTCAATCAATCAAACCGACATATAAAGAACAATTATTTGCCGATAGGGATAATTTTTATTTATTGGTTAAACCAAACGGGACTAAATTCTGGCGGTTTATTTATACTCACCCCATAAACAAAAAACGCGTAAAAAAATATTCAACGGTTGCAGTTGTAAATACTACATTCTAAGCCTTTTTAATAGGGTATTATGGTGCAGGAAAAAATAGTACCCGCGATAATGTTGTGAATATCTATTTTGTTAGTTATCAATAAGATATATTGTTAATTCAAGTTCGGTAGGCGTTTCAATCAGCCTAAAACCCGAAACTTTTCTTTTCGCTGAGAAAATGATGTCATAAATTGGCCATATTCGCGCATTTTCTTGATCTATCACAATAAAAGTTCACTTTTTTATTTATTTACCTCTTTTAGGTAGTTTCTATCTTTTTGTGATAAACCACATAATTCACTACCTGAGTTTAGGCATAAATCATTCATATAAGGCGAGTAAAATGGTTGTTGAAAACTTACCACGCAGACAATTTTTACGAGGTAGATTTTTAACACAGTCTCAGAAAAATAAGGATTGCTCTGGAGTGATACGTCCGCCATGGTCGATAAATAATGCTGAATTTACTCAACAATGTACAGGTTGTGGGGACTGTTTTGCCGTTTGTGAAACGCATATTCTAGTAAAAGATGATGACGGTTTTCCTGAGGTTAGGTTTGAAAATGGCGAATGCACTTTTTGTCAAAAATGTGTTGAGGCTTGTGAGCAACCTATTTTTCGTTCATTGGAGGATAGGCCTTGGGGACACAAAATCATGATTAATGAGAATTGCTTAACACATAATCGTATTGAATGTCGCTCATGCCAAGATAATTGCTCAATGAATGCCATTCGGTTTCGTTTACAGATAGGTCGTGTTGCACAACCTTTGTTTGATGCAGAGATTTGTAATGGCTGTGGTGCTTGTTTGCAAAGCTGCCCTGTGCGTGCAATTAAAATTGTAAAAAATGAATAAAATGAATTTAACGTTGGAAAATGAGCAGGATTGGCACGTTGTTGGGCTGATTGTGCAAGGAAATCCTGAAAAATTAGCGGCGATTCAGACCGCACTTTCCATGATTGAACATACGGAAATCCCTGTTTTTGATGAAAAAATGGGAAAACTTGTCGTGGTGATGCAGTCGCACGATCCGCATCTTCTACTGGATAAAATAGAAAGTGTGAAGGATATTGATGGTGTGATTAATGTGTCGTTGGTTTATCACGAACAAGATGAGCAAAATGAATAAATTGATAAATTCAATCTGTTACGAGGGGTGAATACAATGAGTTTAAGTCGTCGAGACTTTATGAAAGCCAATGCGGCGATAGCTGCGGCAACCGCAGCGGGATTAACTATTCCGGTCAAGAATGTGATTGCGGTTGAACCTGAAATTAAGTGGGATAAAGCCGTATGCCGTTTTTGTGGAACAGGCTGTGCTGTGTTAGTGGGTACGAAAGATGGGCGGGTTGTTGCTTCCCAAGGTGATCCGGATGCAGAAGTTAACCGTGGTTTAAATTGTATTAAAGGTTATTTCTTACCAAAAATTATGTATGGTAAAGATCGTTTAACACAACCAATGTTGCGGATGACCAACGGAAAATACGACAAGAATGGGGATTTTACCCCTGTTTCTTGGGATATTGCCTTTAAAACCATGGCTGAAAAATTCAAAGAAGCCTTTAAGAAAAATGGTCAAAATGCGGTGGGAATGTTCAGTTCCGGTCAATCGACCATTTGGGAAGGCTATGCCAAAAACAAACTTTGGAAAGCCGGCTTCCGTTCTAATAACGTCGATCCGAATGCCCGTCACTGTATGGCATCTGCGGCTGTTGCATTTATGCGTACTTTCGGTATGGATGAACCAATGGGTTGCTATGATGATATTGAACGTGCCGATGCGTTTGTACTTTGGGGTTCCAATATGGCGGAAATGCACCCGATTTTGTGGTCTCGTATTACAGATCGCCGCATTTCGAATCCTGATGTGAAAGTTGCCGTACTCTCCACTTTTGAACATCGTAGTTTTGAGCTTGCCGATCACGGTTTGGTGTTTACACCGCAAACCGATTTAGCCATTATGAACTACATCATTAACTATCTCATTCAAAATAATGCAATTAATTGGGATTTTGTTAATAAACACACTAAATTTAAACGTGGTGAAACCAATATCGGTTACGGTTTACGTCCTGAAAATCCGTTAGAGAAAGACACCAACCGTAAAACCGCAGGTAAAATGCACGATTCTTCATTTGAAGAATTAAAACAATTGGTATCGGAATATACCCTTGAAAAAGTGGCAGAAATGTCCGGTGTGGATAAAACCCAACTTGAGAATCTGGCAAAACTTTATGCCGATCCAAATAAAAAAGTCGTGTCTTTTTGGACAATGGGCTTTAACCAACATACCCGTGGTGTGTGGGCGAACCATCTGATCTATAACATTCATTTGCTGACCGGTAAAATTTCAATCCCGGGCTGTGGTCCCTTCTCTCTAACCGGTCAACCTTCTGCTTGCGGTACGGCTCGTGAAGTGGGCTCTTTCCCACACCGTTTACCGGCAGATTTAGTGGTAACCAATCCAAAACACCGTGAAACGGCAGAACGTATTTGGAAACTACCAAAAGGGACAATTTCCGAAAAAGTTGGTCTGGATACTATCGCCCAGGATCGTGCAATGCACGATGGTAAAATGAACGTATTATGGCAAATGTGTAACAACAATATGCAAGCGGGGCCAAATATCAATGCGGATCGTTTGCCCGGCTGGCGTAAAGAAGGTAACTTCGTCGTAGTTTCCGATCCTTATCCAACGGTTTCTGCGTTATCCGCCGATTTAATCCTTCCTACGGCAATGTGGGTGGAAAAAGAGGGGGCATACGGTAATGCAGAGCGTCGCACTCAATTCTGGCGTCAACAAGTGAAAGCGCCGGGAGAAGCGAAATCCGACTTGTGGCAATTAATGGAATTTGCCAAATACTTCACAACAGATGAAATGTGGACGGAAGAATTACTTGCACAAATGCCGGAATATCGCGGAAAAACGTTATATGACGTGCTATTCAAAAACGGACAAGTGGATAAATTCCCATTAAGTGAACTTGCCGAGGGGCAATTAAACGACGAATCAGCGCATTTTGGTTACTACGTACACAAAGGATTATTTGAAGAATACGCCGAATTTGGTCGAGGTCACGGTCATGATTTAGCACCGTTTGAGATGTACCATAAAGCCCGTGGATTACGTTGGCCGGTAGTAGATGGAAAAGAAACCTTATGGCGTTATCGTGAAGGTTACGATCCTTATGTCAAAGAAGGGGAAGGTGTTGCTTTTTACGGCTATCCGGACAAAAAAGCGATTATCCTTGCTGTGCCTTATGAGCCGCCGGCGGAATCACCGGATGCAGAATTTGATTTATGGCTATCAACCGGTCGAGTGCTTGAACATTGGCATACCGGCTCTATGACTCGTCGTGTACCGGAATTACATCGTGCATTTCCAAATAACTTAGTGTGGATGCATCCGCTTGATGCCGAAGCGAGAGGACTACGTCATGGTGATAAAATTAAGATTTCATCTCGTCGTGGTGAAATGATTTCACACTTAGATACTCGGGGACGTAATAAGCCGCCACGAGGGTTAGTTTTCACTACTTTCTTTGATGCAGGTCAGCTTGCCAATGTGCTTACGCTTGACGCTACTGATCCTATTTCAAAAGAAACCGACTTCAAAAAATGTGCGGTAAAAGTGGAAAAGGCAGCATAAAAATGATGTCAAAATCAACCGCACTTTATCTTGCCTTTCTCTCATTTATGGGAATGCAAAGCATTGCACAATATGAGTGAGAAAAGTGCGGTTAATAATTAAAAAGAAAATGAAGACACCCAAACTTAATCCTGAACGCAGACGATTCTTAAAGGAAACCGCCCGAACCACGGGAGGGCTTGTCGGCGTGGGGATTTTATTGGGGTTACAACAAAACCAAAGTTTGGCACGAGAAGGCGTACCACTGCGTCCTCCTTTTGCATTACAGGATGCGAAAGCCTTTTCAGCCTCCTGTATTCGCTGTGGTCAATGCGTGCAGGCTTGCCCTTACGATATGTTGCATTTGGCATCGCTATTGTCGCCGGTAGAAGCAGGGACACCCTATTTTATTGCTCGGGATAAACCGTGCGAAATGTGCCCTGATATTCCCTGTGCACATGTTTGCCCAAGTGGTGCGTTAGACCGCAATGCAACGGATATTAACGAATCCCGTATGGGATTATCCGTGCTATTAGACCACGAAACCTGCCTCAACTGGCAAGGGTTGCGTTGTGATGTGTGCTATCGGGTTTGCCCATTAATCGACAAAGCAATTACATTGGAAAAACAACATAATCCCCGTTCGGATAAACATGCTTTATTCATTCCGACAGTGCATTCCGATGCCTGCACCGGTTGTGGAAAATGTGAACAAGCCTGTGTGTTGGAAGAAGCGGCAATTAAGGTTTTACCAATGGAACTGGCAAAAGGCATGTTAGGGAAACACTACCGTTTAGGTTGGGAAGAAAAGGCGAAAGCCGGTCATTCTCTTTCGCCGGAAGCAATAATTTCTGTACCAACGAGAATGCCTGAAAATATGGCAACGTCCGAGCCGCTTGAGCCTGTGTTAGCTCCCATTTTGGGAGGGGTAAAATAATGGCGAATGTACCTAAACATGCCGGCAGAGAGGCTCGCCAAAAATGGGGATGGTGGTATGTCAACCGCTTTTTATTTTGGCGACGTTTAAGCCAATTCAGCATTCTGGCGATGTTTTTAAGCGGCCCTTATTTCGGCGTGTGGATCTTAAAAGGTAATTACAGTGGTAGCCTGCTGTTTGATACGATTCCTTTAAGTGATCCCTTAATTACTGCCGAAAGCCTTGCAACAGGGCATTTACCTGATGTGCTGACGTTAATCGGTGCGGCAATTATTGTATTTTGCTACGCCGTTTTGGGGAGTAAAGTTTTCTGTGGTTGGGTTTGTCCGCTAAATGTCGTGACGGATAGCGCAGCATGGTTACGCCGTAAACTCGGTATTCGCCAAACGGCAAAGCTTTCACGAGGGTTACGCTACGGTATTTTAACGATGATTTTAGTCGGCAGTGCGACAAGCGGAATGCTATTGTGGGAATGGATTAATCCCGTTGCGGCATTAGGGCGTGCTTTTGTCTTTGGATTTGGTGCGACAGCTTGGTTAATTATAGTCATTTTTCTTTTTGATTTATTGATTGTCGAACACGGTTGGTGTGGCCATTTATGCCCAATTGGGGCAATGTATGGTTTAATCGGTGCAAAAAGTCTCATCCGAGTTAAAGTGATTGAGCGCACGAAATGTGATCATTGCATGGACTGCTACAATGTCTGCCCCGAACCCCAAGTGTTACGTTCACCTTTACACGGAAAAAAAGACGAAAGCCTACTCGTGCTTTCCAAAGATTGTATCAGCTGTGGACGCTGTATTGATGTTTGCGCTGAAAAAGTATTTAAATTTTCGACTCGATTCGATCATTCAGGGGAGTGATTAATATGACCAAACAGGTATCTAAAATTTTAATCGGATTAATGACCGCACTTTTTGCCGGTTCATTGATGGCAACAGAGGTTCAACCGGTAGGGAAAGATTTAACTCAATCACCGGAAAATATTGCACCGGAATTCCACAATTCACCACGCCATAGCGAACTGCCTGCGCTCAATTATGTAAACCAGCCACCTATGGTTCCTCATAGTGTTGCCAATTATCAAGTGACGAAAAATGTGAACCAGTGTTTAAACTGCCATAGTCCGGAAAACTCACGTTTAAGCGGGGCAACCCGAATCAGCCCAACACACTTTATGGATCGTGACGGAAACATTGGTTCCAGCTCATCGCCACGCCGTTATTTTTGCTTACAGTGCCACGTTTCTCAATCAAATGTCGATCCTATCGTACCAAATGATTTCAAACCGATGAAAGGCTACGGTAACTAAGAAGGAAGGATTATGTCAGAGAAAAAACCAAATTTCATCGTACGCTTTTGGCATTGGTTTCGTAAACCGAGCCGTCTTGCGGTGGGAACCATCATTAGCTTGGCTTTCATTGGCGGCATTTTATCTTGGGTAGGGTTCAATTATGGTTTAGAGAAAACGAATACCGAACAATTCTGCGCAAGTTGCCATATGAATGATGCCTACCCCGAATATCTCCACAGCGTGCATTATCAAACCCGCACCGGTGTAGGGGCAAGCTGTCCGGATTGCCATGTACCACACGAGTTTGGGCCAAAAATGAAACGAAAAATCATTGCGGCGAAAGAAGTGTATGCGCACTATACCGGAAAAGTCGATACGTTAGAGAAATTTAACGAGCATCGTTTGGAAATGGCAGAAAGAGAGTGGGCAAGAATGAAAGCCAATGATTCCCAAGAGTGTCGTAATTGCCATAATGTGGAGAGAATGAATTTTAGCGAACAACGTCCTGTTGCTGCCAAAATGCATGAAAAAATCAAAACAGAAGGGAAAACTTGTATTGATTGCCATAAAGGGATCGCACACCAATTGCCGGATATGCGCGAAGTGGAATCCGGTTTCAAAAAATAATTTCAGGCAAAATAAACAAAATTTTGACCGCACTTCATGAATTATCGGCACGTTTGTGCCGATTTTTTTCGTTAAACGTAACGTTTCAAATGGATATAGGTTTCAGAAGAACTAATCGCTTTAATTGAGCGAATTCGTTCTAATGTTTGTCCCAGTTCTTCCAATGACGGAGCGATAAGTTCAATAAGAATATCCCAACGTCCGTTAGTATCATAAATGGCATTGATACAAGGCTCACCTCGAAGGGTTTGAACAACCTCTGACGTTGCACCACCATCGACCATCACGGTTGTCCAAGCTTTAATGCCGTTAGATTCTACGGTGGAGTGAAGCTCAACCCTATAACCCAAAATAATACCTTCTTTTTCAAGTCGTGCGATACGGTTCACTACGGTTGCCCGAGAAACGTTTAATTTTTTTGCTAAAAAGGCAATGGAGTATCTCGCATTTTCCCGTAATAGACTCAATAATTTTTGATTGGTTTCGTCCAAAATTGACATAATGCAAGTTCTCCCTAACAAAATGATTAAATTTTGCTAAAACATTAGCATATTTCACTATTTTAATTAATAGAAAAATCTTGCACACTAGGGCTGTCATAACAATTCATTAATATTTTATTAACCAAAAGGAGAAAAGTTATGTCATACCCATCTACTATTTCAGGAAGTTTGCCAACCATTATCATTAGCCCACAAGACATTGCTAATATTATTAAGCGTCAAGGTATTAAGGAAACGCTAGAAGGAATGAGGGACTATATTTTAGAGGATTACCTCAACTGGGACGCTTTTGATAAAACGTCTCGAATTTCCCATCACGTTTCAGACGGGGTATTAGAATTAATGCCTATCGCGAATCAACAGCAGTACAGTTTTAAATATGTAAATTGTCACCCTAAAAACCCTAATGAAGGGCTTTCTACCATTTTAGCCTTTGGTGCTTTGATCAGTAATGATACGGGACAACCTGATGTGATTAGTGAATTTACCCTGACTACCGCTTTGCGTACTGCAGCAACGTCAGTGCTTGCGGCTCAATATCTTGCCCGTCCAAATAGTAAACGAATGGCTATTATTGGCAATGGCTGTCAAAGTGAGTTTCAGGCGCTTGCCTTTCATCATTTGCTTGGTATTGAAGAATTAGCCTTATTTGATATTGATCGAAAAGCCAGTGAAAAACTCGCCGGAAATTTAGCGAATACCTCATTAAAAATTGAGATTTTTGATACTGTGGCGGAGGCAGTCAAGAACGCAGATATTATTACGACTGTCACTGCTGAATATTCAAAAGCGAACATTATCACGCTGGAAATGATTGAAGCAGGCATGCATATTAATGCCGTAGGAGGGGACAATATCAATAAAACGGAATTACATGTGGATGTAGTGAAAAATGCTCGTGTGTTTGTTGAATTTGAACCTCAAACTCGAATTGAGGGAGAATTACAAAATATGCCGGCCGATTTTCCTGTGACGCCATTATTTGAAGTCTTCCAAAAAGGAGAATCAGCCCGACAGTTAGAGGGGGAGATCACTTTATTTGATTCTGTTGGATTTGCTATTGAAGATTTTTCAGCTATTCGATATATGAATGATACAGTGATAAAACTGGGTTTATCGCATCTATTGTCTCTTACTCCGGATTTGAAAGATCCAAAAGACTTATTTAGTTATCTTACAGATTATGTAAACCTTTAATCATTCTAAAATGTCAGTTAGATAATAAGGAAACCTGTAATGATGTATTAAACACAATTATGTTTTTATGAAAAAGTACAATTCTTCTACTTGAATTGTACTTCTCAGGAGGAGGTCTGTATGTCAAATACAAAATTTCAAGCATCAAACCAACAAATCAATATCCCTTTCCTGTATGCATTACTGCCGGTTATTGTGATGGTGGTTGCAATGGCAGTTTCTATTATTAAATTTGAGGCTTCGCCACATGTTCCTTTAATTATTGGTGCGATTACAGCTACATTAGTCGCCATGAAATTTGGTTATCGTTGGGATACTATTGAACAGGGGATTTACCGGGGGATTAAAATGGCTCTCCCCGCCATCGTGATCATCATAATGATCGGATTGACTATCGGTGCTTGGTTAGGTGGTGGCATTGTTGCAACCATGATTTATTATGGTTTAAAACTGATTTCGCCCTCATTATTTTTGTTCACGATTTGTATTATTTGTGGGATCGTCACACTTTCTATAGGAAGTTCTTGGTCAACAATGGGAACAATCGGTGTCGCTGCAATTGGTATTGGTTTAAGTATTGGGATTCCTACCCCAATGGTTGCGGGAGCAGTGATTTCAGGCGCTTATTTTGGTGATAAAATGTCGCCACTTTCCGATACTACCAATCTTGCCTCTGGGATTACAGGTACTGATTTATTTGAGCATATTAAACATATGCTAACTACAACATTGCCGGCTTATCTTATTGCGTTAAGTTTCTATTTGTATATAGGGATGCAATTTGATACTTCGCATACCAATCTTTCCCATATACAGAATGTTATGGAAAATATTACCCAAAATTTTGTTGTTAGTCCTTGGTTATTACTTGTACCGGTGATCGTTGTATTGTTAGTGATGAAAAAAATTCCTGCTATTCCGGCATTAACGATTGGCATACTGCTTGGTACACTCTGCCACGTTATTATACAAGGTAGTGATGTAGGAACGGCTGTTAAAACTTTGCACGATGGGTTTAAAATTCAAAGCGGGCATGAAATTATTGATACACTGTTTAATCGCGGTGGAATTGAGTCAATGATGTACACCATTTCACTCACGATTGTCGCAATGAGCTTTGGCGGAATTGCTGAACAAACAGGAATGCTGAGATCAGTCGTTTCAACGATTTTGCATTTTGCCCGCAATGCCAGTATGTTAATTATTGCGACGATTTTTTCTTCAGTGGTGACAAATTGTACAACTTCTGAGCAATATATTTCTATTCTACTACCCGGCAGAATGTATGTGACCGCCTATAAAGAGCGGAAATTACATTCTAAAAACCTCTCTCGTGCTTTAGAAGACGGCGGCACGGTGACATCTGTACTTGTACCTTGGAATACTTGTGGCGTCTATGCTTACTCTATGCTCCAAGTCAGCGCATTTGAATATGCACCTTATGCTGTTTTTAATTATACCGTTCCTCTGCTGGCAATGATGTTTGCCCTATTTAATATTAAAATTGAAAGAATAGAATAAAACGCACAAGCCCCAAGGAATACTCAATGTCTGTATTATGCAGCAGTTGCACAAATCTGGGGGAGCTTGTAGGGACATACTCAGTGTGTGTCCGCTTATAACATATTGAAATAACCTGATTTTATAACGGACACACGCAGTGTGTCCCTACATATCGTTGAGATTTCTATTTTATGCATTTGCTACATAGTACTGAAAAATAGTCAAAATTAACCGCTCTTTTCATTTATTTTTACGCTAAGCCTCCACATCTTGTTCATCACGCAATTGGCGATCAAATACCTGAGCACATTCATCCGTACCTGACCCATACCAAGTGGTATCACGTAATGTAACTTCGCCCTTACGGTATTTTTCCACTTCGCTTTTCTTCACTAAATAGCCTGTTACACGAATTAAATCCGTATTTTTTAAATAGGTTGTAATATAGCGATAGCCTAAAGAAAAAGCGCCATCAATAATATCCACCACCGCATCGCAATGATCTACGTAGGTTTGGTCGAAAGCAAATAAATCTCCCGTACCTGATGGGAAATACTTGTGGAATGGGGCGGATTGTTTTAGATGAGCAAGTAATGTTGGCTCTTCACCTACACGAATACGATGTGCCGGCGCGTTGCGTTTATCTTCCTCATGGTTACTTGCCCCTACTTGCGCATGTAATAAATAGCGGTTGCCGGTACGCTCGGCATACACACCTTCATGCTCCTCAGTGATTTCCTTCAGTTTATCCATAATGGCAGTGGCAATTTCATCTCCCCGTTTACTTTTCCCAAAGGTTTCATTTAAATCTTCACACTGCAACAAATGGTTAGCCGCATCCGCTAATCCGACAATCGCGAACATACCGGTAAAATTGGTACGTTTAATGAAACCCTCTTTTTCTAAAAACGAACTGTTAAAAAAGTGGCTTTCTTCTACCACAAATTTATGGCGTTTATCCATTGTAGAAAGAGCGCATTTCGCAACACGTGGTAATAATTCATTCACCATTTCATCCACACTTTTGCAAGCCCGGGCGATAGTGCCAAGGCGTAAACGCGTTAATGTATAAGCTCCGCCACATTCAGGCAGTGCATTGTAACAACTTGCCACGCCATATTCTTCGCCTAAATCAGCGATATAGTAAGCATCGTTGGCAAAAGAAGGTTTAGAAACTAACAGACAGGCTTTTGCCGCAAGTTCGGCAAATTCACGGTTTGTTTTTGTTTTATCATAGCGGATTGTCATATTTGGCGTAGGTGCTTCAAGCTCAATCACTGCCCGTAAAATCAGGCGACCAGCTTTGGTATCATAGGGACCAATATTGGCATGACAAAAAGAATCCGGCACAGTTTTATCAATATGATTCAAGAAGCGTTTGATTTTGATGTAGTCTTTTTCTTCATCCGTAATGAAGGGATCAAGCAATACATCTAGCCGACCCACATAAACCGGATAGGTCGTAATGGAAGGCACATGAGAGTAAAGAATAAGCAAGCCATCAAGCACTTCATCAAGATCTTTTGGTGGCGGTAATTCTAAAAACTCACAACCTTTTTGAATATACACATTGTAATCCGGCAAAATATAGCGTGGACGATAAATGGCGTAACCTTCGCATAAATCACAAATCATTTGATTCTGCAAAAAGCCCCACTCTTCATCGGTGTAACCAAGTAGTGCTCTTGGATCAAACAGACGCTCGGCAATATTGCCCAGCATCATTAATTTTTGGTGATAAGTAAGGTTATTGGCTTTAACGGTATCGAGGATATCTTGAAGTGAAGCAAGCATAATATTTACCTGAATAGAAAAGATGGGGTATTGTAGTTCAGCCCTTCTAGTAAGGCAATTTTAAGAATGTGACTTAGATCACATTATCAAGAATAAGGAAAATCAATTCTGTTATATAATATGGCATTAAAATATTTTCGTTTTAATCTGTTTCCAGTAGCATAGTAATCTTTTCTCCCTCTAGGTAATTTATGAAAAAATCCCGAGTTCTTCCCTATCCTCGTTGGGCGGCAAGTTCCTTGTGGTCTGCAAATTTCTCAACTTTATTGGTTTTAATCTTATCCTTGGCTACTTTAGGGATAGGTGATGGATTAATTGTACTTTCAGGGTTAGGATCAACGCCTTGGACGGTGCTTTCTCAAGGGGTAGCGTTACAAACTCAAATCAGCATAGGTTGGTCATCATTTTTTATCAGTTGCATTGTGATGCTTGCCTGGCTACCGTTAAAGCTGCGTTTTGGGTTAGGCACAATTTTAAATATGATTGTAATCGCTTTCTTTCTAGGGCTGACCACAAAAATTTTACCACCACCGACCGCACTTTCAGGACGGATCGCCTTTGGTCTTGCTGGGATCTCGTTATATGGATTAGGCACAGCGTTTTACCTCAGCTGTCATTTGGGGGCAGGACCTCGGGACGGCTTAATGGTGGGATTATGCCAACGTTTTCAGCTAAATGTGGGTATTGTTCGTACAACCCTTGAAGTATCTGTTTGTCTATTAGGCTTTATCCTCGGTGGCACCGTAGGGATTGGCACACTCATATTCGCCACCGGAATTGGTTGGATTGTACAGGGCTATCTTCGTTTAATTTCCCACCTGCCACACTCGTTGAATGAAAGGAATGATCTTCGTTAATGCCAGTGGGATTGAAATTAAGCCTAAATTCATTTGTGTTTCTTTACCGGCAGGCGGACAAAATGCGAGGTGCTTATCCAAATCGTTAATCGGTTTCCAACGCCTTGGTTGAGAGGAACGGCTATTGGGATAAAACCCTACCGTTGGAAGATTAAAGGCACTGCTTAAATGCAACGGCCCTGTCGAACCGGCAATAAATAAATCGGCACAAGCTAAAGAATGGGCAAAATCAACCAACCCTTTATTTTTATCATAAATAACCACGCGTGAATCGCTCACTAATTGTGCCAGTTCATGAGCTTGCTCACTTTCACCCGGGCCGGCGGTCAACACTATTTGACAATCAAGCACCGCGAGTAGTCCTTGAATGAGTTCGGCATATTGAGCAAGCGAGAGATTCGTTGCCGAGCCTCCTGAACCGCTATGCACAAAAAGCCATTTCTTCTTCGCTGAAAGCCCCAAGGTTTCTTGTAAAAAAACACGCTGATTTTCAACCGCACTTTTATCTAACACAAGATAGGGTGGTTTTGGCTCAATAATCGGCATATTGTATTTTTTTAAAAATGCCCGTACTAAGTCCTGATTATATTCCGCCTCCGATTTTTCTGAACGGGAACGGCGTTGTGTGAGGCGATGATTATAAAGAAATTGAATCACTTTTGTTGCTGGAGCGAGGCGATATTTAATCCCGCTTTTCCAAGCTAATTTAGCATTATGCGTATTGGAAAAAAAACTGATTATGGCATCAAAGTTTCTTCTTCTGATCTCATGAATAAGGCGGTTAAAATCTGCTTTGTCGTCTTTTTTACTATCAATAATCACATCATCCAAATAAGGACAAATTTCTGCAAGTGGTGCAGTATAACTCGGCACAAGTGCGGTTAGTCTTAGTGAAGGATTTGACGCTTTCAGCATAGCGAAAGCCGGCCATGCCTGCATAAAATCACCGAGTTTATCATTACGAATAAGCAACATTTTTTTCATCATTATTACTCCAAATTTTGTGTTTTTTCTGCTTGCCTTAACATCGCATAAAACACAACGGTTAATAAAAGATAGAAAATATTACCGGAATTATGTGTTAAAAAACCTTGGCTTAAACAGTAAATCATAATTGAAAGAATATGTACTGTGCCTAAAGTCGCCACTAATTTAACATCAAAAGAGGCACTATTTAAATTGCGTTTAAATTGATACAACGGCACCAGTAAAACCCCTAGCAAAGCAATAAATCCAATCACACCCCGTTTAGAAAAATCATCAAGATACTGATTATGAGCATGATCGAATTGCCCAATATTTCCAGTTACCACATTCCCTTGAACATCTTGCTTACGCTTTTCTATCGAGCCTTTCTCTCCCCATCCGAAAATTGGTTTTTCCTTTATCATTAGAACCGCACTTTTCCACATGTCAAAACGTAGCCCAAGCGATGTATTGGCATTGTTTTTCTCATAGCTAGCAATATCAGTATGAATTAAAGAAAAACGCTCCATCATTCGGCTATTTGGCATTTGACTGATACCAACAAGGGCGATAACAAACAAGCTAATCACCCCAAGGAAGAATTTTTTTGAAAGTGAATGACGGTAAATCCATAGCATCACAATCAGCATAATCGGCAATGCGACCCAGCCCCCACGAGCGGTCGAAAGAATACTACCTAAGATACCGAAAAATGAGGCAAGAATACAAAGTGCGGTGATTTTTTTCTGAGAGTTTTGCCAGTAATAAAGCCCAATCACAAGACTAAACAAGCCTAACGACATGGCAATATCACCACCTTGAATTTGCATTGTACGGGGGGAATACGCCATAGGACTATGCAAAATAAATTTATCATAAAGAGCGACAAGCCCGACAATCACCGAGCCTAAAGGGATGGCATAAATCAATACACATAACTTTAACGGTATTCTTAACAATAAAACTAAAGTCGGAATTAATAAAATTGCACGGCTTGGATTATCTAGCACTCTTCCCTTTTCATCATTCACCAAAAAGGAAAGGACAAAGACAGAAAAATAAAAAATATAACTATAAATCAGCCATTTATCCTCTTGAGATAAATTCCATTTAAACTTTTTAATTAGCCCATAAATACCGTAACCAATCCCTAAAGCCATTAAAAAGAATGGAGCAAAATTATGCCCACCTTTAAAAGTCAATACAGATAAAAAGAAAGCACTAATACCAAAGTTAGCTAAAAAGGGGAGAAAATTCTGTTTTGAAATCTGCATAAATCATCACTCAAATATAAAAAACCGCACTAGAAAGTGCGGTTGTATTTTATGCTATTTTTGTGGATTATAAAACATCAACACAGTTTAAGTCTTCGAAAGACTGTTCTAGGCGTTTAGACATAGATTCTTCCATTTTGCGTAACCAAACACGTGGATCATAGTATTTTTTGTTTGGTACGTCCGGTCCTTCAGGGTTACCTAATTGACCTTGTAAATAAGCTTCATTTGCTTTGTAAAAGTTTAAGATACCATCCCAAGCTGCCCATTGCGTATCAGTATCAATGTTCATTTTGATTGCACCGTAACCAATTGCTTCACGGATTTCTTCACGAGAAGAACCTGATCCACCATGGAATACAAAGTTAATTGGTTTAGCCGGAAGATTACGTTCTTTTGCCACAAATTCTTGTGATGCCCCTAGAATAGACGGTTTTAATTTCACATTACCCGGTTTATAAACACCGTGTACATTACCGAATGCCGCCGCAACAGTAAAGTTCGGGCTGACCGGATTTAATTGGTCATAAACGTATAATACGTCTTCAGGTTGGGTATAGAGTTTAGACTCTTCCACATCTGAATTATCTACGCCGTCTTCTTCACCACCGGTGATACCGATTTCAATTTCAAGAGTCATCCCGATTTTATCCATACGAGCAAGATATTCACGACAAATTGCCATATTTTCTTCCATTGGCTCTTCAGATAAATCGATCATATGAGAAGAAAATAATGGACGACCGGTTTCAGCAAAATGTTTTTCACCTGCTTCTAACAAACCATCAATCCATGGAAGTAATTTTTTCGCAGCGTGGTCAGTGTGAAGAATAACCGGCACACCGTATTCTTTTGCGAGAGTATGAACATGTTTCGCACCGGCAATCGCTCCTAATACATCGGCACGAGTACCTGATGCAGGTTTGATACCTTTACCCGCATAGAAAGACGCACCACCATTAGAAAATTGAACAATCACTGGGGCTTTTACGCGTGCCGCCGTTTCTAATACCGCATTCACGGAATCCGAACCTACACAGTTTACTGCCGGAATAGCAAAATTATTCTCTTTTGCATAAGCAAACACTTTCTGCACATCTTCACCGGTCAATACACCCGGTTTTACAATATCTAATAAACCCATCTTGTTGTTTCCTTCTTTAAATGTTAAGAACTTTTATATGGTGTATGTCATTTAACACACACCATCATCATATTCGGTTAATTAACCGTTCGCACGTTTTTCAAGAATTTCCACCGCAGGCAATACTTTACCTTCGACAAATTCTAAGAATGCACCGCCACCGGTTGAAATGTAAGAAATTTTATCTGCAATGCCAAATAAATCGATCGCGGCAAGGGTATCACCACCACCGGCAATAGAGAATGCATCACTATTGGCAATAGCGTGAGAAATCACTTCAGTCCCTTTACGGAAATTAGGGAATTCAAACACGCCTACTGGCCCATTCCATAAAACGGTTTTCGCATTTTTGATGATTTCAGCCAATTGCTCTGCAGATTTATCACCAATATCAAAAATGGATTCATCGTCTTTTACTTCAGTCACGGCTTTTTCGGTTGCTGGTGCTGTTTCAGAAAATTCTGTTCCTACACGCACATCAACCGGAACGGGAATATCCGTACTGGCGGCTAATTCTTTTGCCACAGGAATTAAATCTTCTTCATACAAAGACTTACCTACATTGTGACCGGCCGCAGCGATGAACGTATTTGCAATACCGCCACCCACGATAATTTGATCAGCAATTTTTGAAAGAGAGTTTAACACTTCTAATTTTGTGGAAACTTTAGAACCGCCTACAATTGCCACCATTGGACGAGCAGGTTCTTTTAACGCTTTACCTAAGGCATCTAACTCAGCGGCAAGCAATGGACCGGCACAAGCAACCTGCGCAAATTCAGCAACACCATAAGTTGAAGCTTGTGCACGGTGTGCGGTACCGAATGCGTCCATCACGAATACGTCACAAAGTGCAGCATATTTTTTCCCTAATTCAGGATCGTTTTTCTTTTCACCTTTGTTTACACGAACGTTTTCTAAAACAACGATTTCGCCTTCTTTTACATCCACGCCATCAAGGTAGTCACGCACTAAACGCACAGGAACATCAAGATGTTCGTTCAAATAATCAACAACCGGTTGTAAAGAATCTTCAGGTTTAAATTCCCCTTCAGTCGGACGACCTAAGTGAGACGTCACCATCACTTTCGCCCCTTTTTCAAGGGCTAACTTCAAAGTTGGGATGGTTGCACGAATACGTGCATCGGAAGTCACTTTGCCGTCTTTTACCGGTACATTAAGATCTGCACGGATAAACACACGTTTGCCCGCTAAATCTAAGTCGGTCATTTTGATTACTGACATAATCTATCCTCTTTGTTGGTTAAAGTTAAAATTGAAACTTGCACATTATACCGAGTTCTCAGAATGTTGTAACGATTTAGATCAAAGAAATCCCAATTACTTCGGGCAATCGATCACCTGCCACTGTTTATCATAACAAATGAACAATTCATTCCTACTTGCGCCAAGATAGGCATTTTTAAGTGATGGATTATTTTGTTTCATCCAACGGAATAATTCCCTCTTTTCTAACTTTTCTTTCGGTAAACGTAACGCACTAAACAATGCCCATTCCTTGGCGAAATACTGCTCTGCTGAGCTGAATGCACAGCTACCATGTTTTTCCCACTCGCCCTGTAATAGTTTTGCACCAGGAGATAAACTTAAATAAGGTTCAAGGAGTGATTTCGATAATGGCGGTAAATCCCCTTGACAGAAACGGGGGTGATCCGCCACAGAGCTTGCCTTGGCATTTTGTGGCCACAAACCATGTACCACCCAGCCAAAAGTGCGGTTATTTTCACATTGATATTTCACTGACGAAGGTAATTCGTTGCCATATTTTTCACGCTGAGAAGCACAAAAAGCCGGTGACCAAGAAAGCACTAACATATAATAATCCACCGGTGCAGTAGCATTTTGTCCAATGGGATCATCACGCATCACCACATCATAATCAACAAAAATATCCTGCTTTTTGACCGCACTTTTACTCGTTTGAGGAGAAGATACCGGTGTTGAAGATTGAGACGGTTTGGGAGGCATTTTCCCTTCGTTAAAGTATTGCCAGAGACTGAATGCCGCAAGAGCGATAATGGAAATTGTGGAAATTTGCTTTTTCATAAAATACGTTTGTTTTTTGTCAATTTTGTGTTTGTCGGCTATAATCCGCCACTTTCTATTTCACTCATTGTAAGGATCATTATGGCATTACTCATCACTCAAAAATGCACGAATTGCGATATGTGCTTACCGGAATGTCCAAATGAGGCCATTTCTGTCGGTGATGAAATTTATGTGATCGATCCTGTACTTTGTACTGAATGTGTTGGGCATTATGACACGCCAACCTGTCAAAAAGTTTGCCCGATTACGAATTGTATTAAACCTGACCCCGATCATCAAGAAACGGAAGAACAGCTTTGGGAGCGTTTTGTGATGATCCATCACGCCGATAAGCTTGAAGGTTAAGCTATGTTTTCTCAAATGAATAAAACAAAATTACTCAAAATCGTGGCGATTTTGATTTATCTGCTTAGCCCGATTGATATTTTACCGGAAGCCATACTCGGCCCTTTGGGCCTAGTAGATGATGCTGCGGCAATTTGGTTATTAATCAAGATTTTTCTTTCTAAATAGAGATTGTGGGGAGGCTGGCACAGCGTCCTCAATTTACAATAGAATTTAAAAGGATTTCTCAAAAATCAAATTCAGGTTTTGACGGTTGTAGAATATATTGTCGGAATAACTGCGCCATAGCAGCGGTGTTTTGTTTATCCATAAACAGGACAATAGCAAGTTCAATCCGCACGGGGTTAAAATCTGCCCGTTCACGATAAACCCAAATGGCTTTGCTTAGTTCACCGATTAATGCTATGTGCTTTGCTCGGCAAATTGGATAAACCGAGAGAAACTTCGTATTCTATTGCGCTTGGAAAAGGTGGTTTAAGGTTCGTAGGGACACACTGCGTGTGTCCACTTGTAACATATTGAAATAATTTTATTTTATAACGGACACACGCAGTGTGTCCCTACTTCATAATGTTGCGTAAATTCAGAGAATTTCAATCGCACTTTTCGTTGCGTTATGCCGCCTTCATTTGGAAGATCACCAATTCCGCCTGACAGCAAAAAGCAAATTTTGCCTTTAATAAATAGCCGCCATCGACTTTACTGATTTCCGACTGAATTTCACAAGGTTCACTTTCAACCTCACGGGCCTTCTCAGTGAAGAAATCAAGTGCGGTTTGCGCTTGTTCTTGGGTGTCATAGATATAGTTGATCTTTTGGGTACAATCTCGATTATCAAATAATGATTTCATATCGAAAGTATTACAGCCCACACATTCAATGGGTTTTTCTGTTTGAATTGCCATCTTTCTTTCCTTTTTATCTCTATTTTGCCGCCACAAAGCCTACCGCTTCATAGACTTTTGTTAAGGTTTCTTGTGCTTTAACACGTGCTTTTTCCGCCCCTTGGCGAAGAACGTCATCAAGCAAGGCTTCATTATTACGGTATTCTTGGAAACGAGCTTGTAACTCTGCAAGTAAATTTGATACTTCATCAGCCACCGCCGTTTTTAAATGACCGTACATTTTTCCTTCAAATTCTTGTTCCAGTTCGGCAATGGATTTATCTGTTACCGCAGAAAGAATATCCAATAAATTCGATACGCCGGCCTTGTTTTTCACATCATAACGAACCATTGGCGGTTCATCAGAATCCGTCACCGCACGTTTAATTTTCTTCGCCACAGATTTTGGATCTTCTAAAAGTGTGACGACATTGTTTCGATTATCATCAGATTTTGACATTTTCTTTTCCGGATCCTGTAATGACATAATACGGGCTCCTGCTTTGCCAATAAAAATTTCAGGAATGGTGAAAATATCGCCATAAAGTGCATTAAAACGGTTTGCTATATCACGGGTAATTTCCAAATGCTGTTTTTGATCATCCCCCACCGGCACACTTTTGGCTTGATAAAGTAAAATATCCGCCGCCATCAACACCGGATAATCAAACAACCCCACATTAATATTTTCTGCATAACGTGCCGATTTATCTTTAAACTGCGTCATACGGCTCATTTCACCAAAATAAGTATAACAGTTGAGCACCCAACTTAATTGGGTATGTTCCGGCACATGGGATTGAACAAAAATTGTCGCTTTATTAGGATCGATACCGCAAGCCAAATAAAGTGCCACCACATCAAGGGTCGCTTTACGCAATGCCGCCGGATCTTGACGAACCGTTATTGCGTGTAAATCCACCACGCAGAAAATACATTCATAATCCTCTTGCATTTTCACCCAATTACGCAATGCGCCTAAATAGTTTCCGATAGTCAACTCACCGGAAGGTTGTACACCGCTAAATACGATTGGTTTTGTCATACTTTATCCTTTTTATCTTGCAAACAAATTGGCGGTATCATATCAAAAGATATAGCGTTTTTTAATGAGAGAGTTCAAAACCGATGGCAAAAATGCTATATTGCACGCAATTTCAGCCTGTTTATTGCGTCTATTACGTTTCTTTTATGAAAAATTATCATGACATTGTGTTGGCATTTGCTGGCGTATTTCAATCTGCTGCGTTGGTCAATCAATTGGCAACGAAAGGTAAAATTGAAGATCAAGATGCTTTTCAAACAACGATTCGCTCTCTCTTACAAACTCAGCCGGAAAATGCACTCGATGTTTTTGGCGGGCAGCTGTACCATTTAGAACTGGGTTTAGAAACACTTATTGAACAATTTTCCACACTTGATGATCAAAATATTGTCAGTTGTTGGGGTGGCCTGTTGTACTTAGAAAAACGACTCAGTAAAAATCTTGAAGCCAAATCGCAACTTGCCCAACGTATTCAACGCTTACCGGAACAATTGACATACCACGGATTACTAAGCGAAAGAATGCTGTCAATTATGGCAAGCACTTATGTTGATATCATCAGCCCTTTGGGGAAAAAAATTCATATAAACGGAGAGGCCAACTATCTACAGCAACCATTTATTCAAGATAAAGTTCGTGCTTGTTTGCTTGCCGGGCTTCGTTCTGTCATATTGTGGCGACAAATGGGCGGCAATAAATGGCAACTTTTCTTCTCCCGAGGAAAAGTTATCAAGACAGCAGAAGAAATTTATTTAACAATTTATTCTTAATGATCAACATTCCTTAATACACCGGAGTTATTTTATGCAACTTTCCGCACTGACTGCGATTTCCCCAATTGATGGACGTTACCAAGACAAAGCAACCGCACTTCGCGATATTTTTAGTGAATTCGGTTTACTAAAATTCCGTGTAACTGTCGAAGTTCGCTGGTTACAAAAATTAGCCGCAACCACCGCCATTCCGGAAGTATCTCATTTATCTCAAGAAGCAAACGATTACCTTGATAAAATTGTCAGCGAATTTAGTCTAAAAGATGCGGAACGCATCAAAGAAATTGAACGTACCACCAATCATGATGTAAAAGCGGTGGAATATTTCTTAAAAGAAAAAAGTGAAGCGCTACCGGAATTAGCAAAAGTGTCAGAATTTATTCACTTTGCCTGCACCTCTGAAGATATTAATAATCTCTCCCATGCATTAATGCTAAAAACAGCACGTGATACCGTGATTTTACCCGAATGGCAAAAACTGATTGATGAAATTACCCGCCTAGCAAACGAATATAAAACCATCCCCTTACTTTCACGCACACATGGGCAGCCGGCTTCCCCAACGACTGTCGGAAAAGAAATGGCCAATGTGGTCTATCGTTTACGCCGCCAATTCAAACAACTGCAACAAAATGAGATTCTGGGCAAAATTAATGGTGCGGTGGGCAACTACAACGCCCACTTATCCGCTTATCCGGATCTTGATTGGCATAAATTCAGCGAAGAATTTGTTACCTCGCTCGGCTTGAACTGGAACCCCTACACGACACAAATTGAACCTCATGATTACATCGCCGAATATTTTGATACCATCGTGCGTTTCAACACCATCATCATTGATTTCGATCGAGACCTCTGGGGCTACATTGCATTAAATCATTTCAAACAACGCACCGTTGCCGGTGAAATTGGATCTTCCACGATGCCGCATAAAGTGAACCCGATTGATTTTGAGAACTCAGAAGGCAATCTTGGTCTTGCTAATGCCGTAATGACCCATCTAGGACAAAAACTACCAGTTTCCCGTTGGCAACGGGATTTAACGGACTCCACCGTCTTACGGAATCTTGGCGTGGGCGTAGGTTACTGTTTAATCGCCTATGCAGCGACCCGTAAAGGTATCAGTAAATTAGAAGTTAATGAGCCGCATTTACGTGATGAACTCAACCAAAACTGGGAAGTGTTGGCTGAGCCGATTCAAACCGTTATGCGCCGTTATGGTATTGAAAAACCTTATGAGAAACTCAAAGAGCTCACTCGTGGTAAACGTGTAGATGAACAAGCTATGCGGGAATTTATAGAGAAACTTGAGATTCCGTCGGAAGAAAAAGCCCGTTTACAACAACTTACCCCTGCAACCTATATCGGTGCGGCCATTGAGTTAGTAGAAAAACTCTAACTTGATATAATAAAGTGCGGTCAGAATTCTATGAAAATTTTAACCGCACTTTCATTTTTCTATCCCTCAAAAATTAGACAAAGATCAAAGCAAGTGCATTTTTTGCAAGACAAAAAAACAAAATAGCTTTATCATAACGCGCGATTTAGGTTCACCTAATACACATTTTTATTAACTTAAAGAGGAAAACAAAAATGGCAAAAATTGTTAAAGTGATTGGTCGTGAAATCATCGACTCACGCGGTAACCCTACTGTTGAAGCAGAAGTTCATTTAGAAGGCGGTTTTGTTGGTTTAGCAGCAGCGCCATCTGGTGCTTCAACCGGTTCCCGTGAAGCATTAGAATTACGCGATGGTGACAAATCACGTTTCCTAGGCAAAGGTGTATTAAAAGCGGTTGCGGCGGTAAATGGCCCTATCGCTGACGCATTAGTAGGTAAAGAAGCCTTAAACCAAGCTGAGATCGACCAAATCATGATCGACTTAGATGGTACAGAAAATAAATCTAACTTCGGTGCAAACGCCATCTTAGCGGTTTCATTAGCAAACGCTAAAGCAGCGGCGGCATCTAAAGGCTTACCATTATACGCTTACATTGCAGAACTCAACGGCACGCCGGGCGTCTATTCTATGCCCTTACCAATGATGAACATCATCAACGGTGGTGAACATGCTGACAACAATGTTGATATTCAAGAATTTATGATTCAACCGGTTGGTGCGAAAACATTACGTGAAGCACTTCGTATCGGTGCGGAAGTATTCCACAATCTTGCTAAAGTATTAAAAGCAAAAGGGATGAGCACTGCAGTTGGCGATGAAGGCGGTTTTGCACCAAATCTTGCCTCGAACGCAGACGCTTTGGCTTGTATCAAAGAAGCAGTAGAAAAAGCCGGTTACGTATTAGGTAAAGATGTTACCTTAGCGATGGACTGCGCCTCTTCCGAGTTCTACAACAAAGAAACCGGCAAATATGAAATGAAAGGCGAAGGTCGTTCATTCACTTCTCAAGAATTCACACACTATCTTGAAGAACTTTGCAAAGAATACCCAATCGTGTCTATCGAAGACGGTCAAGACGAATCTGACTGGGATGGTTTTGCGTACCAAACTAAAGTACTTGGCGACAAAGTACAATTAGTCGGTGATGACTTATTTGTAACCAATACCAAAATCTTAAAAGAAGGAATTGAAAAAGGTATTGCAAACTCTATCTTAATCAAATTCAACCAAATCGGTTCTTTAACTGAAACCTTGGCGGCAATTAAAATGGCAAAAGATGCAGGTTATACTGCGGTCATTTCTCACCGTTCCGGTGAAACCGAAGATGCGACTATCGCAGATTTAGCGGTAGGTACGGCAGCAGGCCAAATCAAAACAGGTTCGATGAGCCGTTCTGACCGTATTGCAAAATACAACCAATTAATCCGTATCGAAGAAGCCTTAGAACGTGCAGGTACACCGGCTGCATTCCCGGGTTTAAAAGCGGTGAAAGGTCAAGCCTAATTTTTGGTTGATTTAAACTGAAATCGCACCGCACTTTTAGGAAAAAGTGCGGTGTTTTTTTAAGGTGTTTTTTATGACTATACCCACTCATTCACTGCTAACCGAGCCTTGGCTCACTTGGGCGATTGAAATCCAAAGCATTGCACAAAACGGACTTACTTATTGTAAAAATATCTACGATATTGAACGTTATGAACGCTTACGTGCTCTCTCTGCGGAAATGCTAAGCTATAAAACGGCACTCCCAACAGAAACCGTGAAACATCTTTTCTGCAGTGAAGAAGGCTATCAAACGCCCAAAGTGGATACTCGCGCGGTAATTTTCAAAAACGATAAAATTTTGCTGGTGCAAGAAAATGATGGACTTTGGTCGCTACCCGGCGGTTGGTGTGATGTGTTAGAAACCATTCATAGCAATACAATAAAAGAAGTAAAAGAAGAAGCCGGTCTTGAGGTAAAACCCACTTTCATTATTGCCATTCACGATCAACATAAACACAATTTTCCACCTTTTGCCTATCGTGTATTAAAAACCTTTGTGATGTGTGAGCAATTAAGTGGTGAATTTCAATCAAACACCGAAACCTTGCAATCCGATTATTTTGCGTTAGATGAACTGCCACCCTTAGACGAAGCCAAAAACACAGCTGCGCAGATTGCACTTTGTTTTCAAGCACGCCATAGTAAGTCGTGGACAACGCTATTTGATTAGGAGAAATTATGTTACATCTCACCCTTGAGGATCAACTCTTCCTCGGACAACCCAAACAAGTCGGCACTCATTCAACCCGGTATGATCACTTTGCCGTGATGTTTGAAGATGACGGCGAAACAGGCTATTTTTATGCGTTGGATATGCGTCAAAACGCTCAACCAATTGTAGATGTGTTGCACGTTTATAATGTGGATTCCACCTCAAATCATCATGAAGCCCGCAAATTGGAAATTTGTTGGGATGAAAGCGGTTATTTAGCCCTACTCTTAATTAATGGTTATCCACACGCAGTATTTGATTTTGCCCGCTTGGTCGGTTATAACAGCAACAAATATCCACAACCGAATTTAATGAGTATGTGGACACGAGAAGAACTCACTAACGATAAAGCCGAGCAATGGCTTGGCGTGAAAACCATCAAATAAATGAAATTTTATCGCAACCTTCAGCCTTTCAAAGTCATTAGCTTTGATTTAGACGACACACTCTATGACAACCATGATGTGATTCGTACTGCTGTCTCACGTTTTGTGCAATTCACGCAAGACCTAACTCAATGTCCAACGTTTGAAACAGAGTGGTTGGATTGGAAAGAACGTATTGCACAAGAAAATCCGCTCTTAAGCGAAGATGTCACTGCGTGGAGAAAAGAAGCATTACACCAATTTTTAAAGGCTCAGGGAAAAAGTGCGGTTGAAATTGACCGCACTTTAGTACGCTCAATGAATGAATTTTTACATTGGCGTCACCAAATTGATGTTCCCCAAGATTCGCTAAATGTATTAAATCAGTTAAAAACAGGCTACAAACTCGGCGCTATCACCAATGGCAATGTGGATCCTTTACGTATCGGATTATCACAATTTGACCTTATTTTACGTGGTGGCGAACATGGCAAGGCAAAACCTCACAAAGATTTGTTTCAACAAACAGCACGCTATTTTAATGTTTTGCCACAAGAAATTTTGCATGTGGGCGATAACTTAACGACTGATGTTCAAGGGGCGATTCAAGCAGGTTGCCAAGCGGTGTGGATTAATTTATCAGATAAACATCTTATGGATTTTCCACAAGCCTCTCTTTTACCAACGTTAGAAATCAACAACTTAACTGAACTATTATGGCTATGAAAAAGAAAAACCAAATTCTCGTTACCCTTTCCATTGTCGCATTACTTGGTGGCTGTTCGGAAGAAGAAGTACAAAGGGATGTGTACCATTCCCTTGAGGACTGCCTCGCTGATTGGAAAAAAATCGAGTTATGCGAAGCAGACAAAAATACAGAAAATGCACAAACAGCACCAACTAATGTGAGTGCTCAAGCACAACAAAACAACGCTTCTCTCTCCGGTTTAGGCTTACGTAATAACAGTGAAAATGCTAATGCCGTCAATGGTGAATGGCAAAACGCTAACCAAAACAATCCGGCAGCATCTGAATCCAACAATGCAAACGGGGAACCGACTGCCAATGCTGAAAGTAGCGATCCTTCCTTAGGTGCAGCAATTGCAGGAGGTGTGATGGGCTATATGGCAGCCCGTGCGATGAGTAACTTTTTAGGTCCGAGCTATCATCCAAGTAATCGCGCTGTCTCCACTCCGAGCGGACAAGTGATCCAGCCTCAAACTAATCGTTCCGTAGGCAAACCAATGCTCGTAAAAGGCAATGCCGGAAGTATGAACAGCAAACCGATTTCACGAGGCGGTTTTAGCAGCCCAAGCAATTCAAACCGTAGTAGCGGAGGCTAAAATGAAACGCGTAACCGGTTTTCCAACCCGTCCCGATATGGTGCAACAACTGCTTGATGTCGGGTTTGATTATTACAATTTGCCTTCCAGTGATGGTTCTCATTATTGGTCTGATAATGTTGCTTATGAGTTTAGCTTAGCGGAAATTGATCGGATTGAAGACACCACGAATGAACTGCACACAGTGTGTTTAGATTTTGTTGCCGATGAAATCAGACAAGGAGATTACACCCATTATCGTTTCACCGATTTGCAAAAACAGTTAATTGAAGACTCGTGGCGCAAGCAAGCGCCCTATTTATACGGACGTTTTGATTTTGGCTATGATGGCAAAAATTTAAAAATGTTTGAATACAACGCCGATACACCAACGTCTTTATTAGAGGCCGCAGTCGTGCAATGGCAGTGGCTGGAGCAAATTGAAGGGTTACAACACCGTGACCAATTTAATTGGATCCACGAAGAATTACTTAAACATTTCAGTTTTCTCAAACAACAGAGTGGAAAAAGTGATTTCTATTTTAGCGCCATGCAAGAGGCCGGACGGGAAGATTGGGGAAATTTAGATTACCTCTCAGATGTCGCTTACAACGCCGGCTGGAATATCCATCAACTTGCGGTGGAAGACATTGGTTATAACAAGGAAAGTAAAGAGTTTGTCGATTTAAACGATACGCCTATTGATATGCTGTTCAAACTCTATCCTTTGGAATGGTTAAGCGGTGCCGAATTTGCCCAACATATCCCGACAGCCAATACCCATTTTATTGAACCTGCTTGGAAAATGTTATTAAGCAATAAAGCTCTGCTCGCAAAATTATGGCAACGTTATCCAAATCACCCGAATTTACTGCCTGCGTATTTCAACAAATTTGATATTACCGACCAAAACGCAATTTGGGTGAAAAAACCATTGCTTGGTCGGGAAGGTGCGAACCTATTCTATTATGAAAAAAGTAATGGTGTGGAATTTGCCGCCAAAGGTAGCGAACATTCAGCGTTTTATGATACGTCCGGTTATATTTACCAACAAAAATTTGAACTACCGAATTTTGACGGTATGTATCCTGTTATCGGTTCGTGGGTTATCGGTGATGTGGCTTGCGGTATGGGATTACGTGAGGATTTCACAGCGGTGACTGGCAACGATAGCCATTTTGTGCCACATTATTTTGTACCATAAGGAAAATATTTAGCCCTAAACAATGTATAAAAGTGCGGTCAAGAACCAGCATTATGTCGCAGTATTCAAGATTATTTTAGTTTTATTGGTGGGATATGTACCTACTATAAAATTATTTCAATCTATTGTGGAAGAAATAAGCATTGTTCTCTTAATTTATTGAGATTTCCGCTTTGTCCATTTACCAACATAATACCTAAAAAACCGATGTTTTTGACCGCACTGACGAGGGAAAAATTATTCTGCTAATTCTGTTCTCTCGTGAGCCATTAACTCCTGCCCTACATCATCAAGTAGGCTTAAATAGCGCTCATATTGTTTCAACATATCTGCGATCAACTCGTTTTGATCCATATATTGCACATCGTAACCGATACGCCCATCAAAAAAATAGGTATAAGGTTCGTAAGTCGTGCTGTACTGAATATGCGGAAGATTTTCATCATTGATTAATTGTTCAGAGACTTCGCGTCCCACCGATTTAATGCCATACATAAAATCAAGCATTGATTCTTTTTGAATGACTAATTCCACAGCAGGCTCATCTTGGTCAAACAAGGTATTGACTTGCACTGTTAAATTATATTTTCCGATCAGTTCTTGGCGTAATTCACGCATAGCCGGTAAAGCCGTATATTTCAAGAAACGCAGAATATCTTTTTCCTGTGTTTGGCTCATCATTTGCTCTAAACGTTCTTTCCATTTTTCACCTGTCCAGAAAATACTCGTTGGGTTCACCTTAGTCGAAAAATATTTTTTATCTGCATTTAACCCTTTCCACAAGCTAAAACACATGACTAACATTAATACAGCAAAGGGTAATGCCACCATTAATGTCATCGTCTGCAAATTTGCTAACCCCCCTGATTGCATTAATACGATTGCGACCACTGACATCAATATTCCCCACATCACGGTTTGCCAGTTCGGCGATATAAGACTTTTATCACGAGAAGCAATATTGTTTAAAACATAAATCCCCGAATCTGCTGAGGTGATAAAAAATAACGAGATCACGAGCAAACTCACCAACCCGCTAATAGTCGGTAATGGTAAATAATCAAGAAACTTAAACAGTAAAGTTTCCGGTGATGAAATCATTTTCCCTAATGCACCGGCTGCCTCACCATCATTTAACCAAATGGCAGTGTTACCAAATACGGTAAACCAGAGGATACCGAATATACTTGGAATCACCAATACACCAAAAATAAATTCACGGATAGTACGTCCCTTGGAAATACGGGCGATAAATAGCCCCACGAAAGGTGCCCATGAGCACCACCATGCCCAGTAAAGCACCGTCCAGCCACTGAACCAAGCCGTATGTTCTTGCTCGTACACATAGGTTTTGAAACTAAGTTGTACCAAATTGCGGAGATAAGTACCAATGTTGTCGCTAAATGCCGATAGCAAATACAATGTTGGTCCTGTAACCAATACAAAAATGAGTAACAAAAATGCCAGTGATAAATTTAATTCACTCAGTATTTTTACCCCTTTCCCTACACCTGAGATCGCAGAAAAAACCGCTAGACTCATGACTACAGCAATCACAATAATTTGTAATGTAAAAGTATTTTCACTCACCCATCCCATTTGATGCAACCCTGCCCCTAACTGAGAAGCGCCAAAGCCTAGAGTAGTAATAATACCGAATAAGGTGGCAAGTAATGCCATAATGTCGATGAGATCGCCCATTTTTCCATTTATGCGATCTTTCAATAGTGGGTAAAAACAAGAGCGTAAGGCTAAGGGGAGTTTATAACGGAAACCAAAATAAGCTAAGGCTAATGCAATCGTGCCATATACTGCCCAAGCATGAATGCCCCAGTGAAATAATGTATGCAATAATGCCTCTTGTTGGCGGTGCTCCGCCGCACCGCTGGTGATTTCAGAAAGATAATGGGTTAATGGTTCTGCCACCCCAAAAAACATTAACCCCACCCCCATACCGGCTGCAAACAACATAGCAAGCCAAGAGAGGAAGCTAAATTCAGGTTCTTCCTCATTACTGCCAAGTTTAATATTCCCCAAACTACTTACGGACAAAATCAGTAAAAAGCCTAAAAAAACTGAGAATACTAGTACATAAAACCAGCTAAAATTTGCAAAGATACCGGCTTTCGCTTGGTTTAATAATGCTTGAGTTTGATCCGGTGCGATTAAAATCATCGCCACCAGTAATAAAACAAAAAACAGCGTTAATCCAATCACAAAAGGATTAAATGACGTTCGCTTTTCCATAAATTGAGATAAAGACAAACCTTTCCCCTTAAAATGAAGTCTATAAATTAAAAATTCGATTTATTCAAAACATTGCCATTAGGCAAAAAGTGTGTAGTGGAACCACTACAATGACAGCACATAGAAGTGCGATTTTGGTAGAAATACTCAGTAGGCATTGAGAGATTATTTCTAAAAGCGGGCGAATTCTATCAAAAAATGATGATTATTTCAAATTAGTAGATATTGGCGAGTAAAAGTGCGGTGAAAAACACTTGTATTTTTCACCGCACTTAAAATAAAAAACTATATTCTCTCCTCAATAATCCCTCCGCCTAAACAAACCTCCTCCAGATAAAATACGGCAGATTGTCCGGGAGTCACGGCAGCTTGATGTTCATCAAAAACAACACGGATGGTGTCATTATCAATAGGTTCTATTACGCAAGGAATATCTGTTTGACGATAACGGGTTTTCACTGTGCAGCGTAACGATTCGCGAATCGGTTGGCGATCCACCCAATGCAGCTGCTTTGCAATTAACCCGTTAGAAAATAAACGAGGATGATCATGCCCTTGAGCGACAATCAATTCATTATTTTCCACATCTTTATCCACCACATACCAAGCTTCTTCTCCGGCATTTTTCAAACCGCCAATGCCTAAGCCTTTACGCTGACCGAGAGTGTGGTACATCAAGCCATCGTGGCGACCAATCACCTCGCCATCCACCGTACGAATATCCCCAGGCTGTGCCGGTAAATAACGCGCCAAGAAATCTTTGAATTTACGCTCACCAATAAAACAAATGCCCGTTGAATCCTTTTTTTTCGCGGTAATTAAACCTAAATCCTCTGCAATGGCACGCACAATTGGTTTTTCAATTTCCCCCACAGGGAAAAGACTTTGTCCTACTTGTTGATGCCTTAGGGTATATAAAAAATAGCTTTGATCTTTATTGGCATCCAAACCACGCAATAGCTGTGCATTTTCATCATCACCGGCACGGCGAACATAATGCCCTGTGGCGATATAATCTGCGCCAAGATCTTCTGCGGCATAGTCTAAAAATGCTTTAAATTTAATTTCTTTATTACATAAAATATCAGGGTTCGGCGTACGGCCAGCTTTATATTCCGTTAAAAAATGCTCGAATACATTATCCCAATACTCTGCCGCAAAATTGATTTTATGCAGTTTAATGCCGAGCTTATCACACACAGCTTGCGCATCCGCAAGATCGGCTGCCGCAGTGCAATAGTCCGTATCATCGTCCTCTTCCCAGTTTTTCATAAACAAACCTTCCACTTGGTAGCCTTGTTGTTGAAGTATAAATGCGGACACTGAGGAATCTACCCCACCGGACATTCCACAAATCACTTTTTTTGTGGCGTTTTCGGCAAGTTGTTCTGATGTGAGTTGAGGGAAATATTGATTATAAGTTTTTGAAATTAACATAAATTCTCCCGTAACTTCGGTTAAGGCGAAGCACATTGGTTTGATTACTAAAATAATTAGAAGAAATTATTTTTTACTCACTAAGATACAATTGAAATTACCTTTTCATTGCATTAAAAAATTTTTTTGATAATTGTTCTATCTCTTCTTTTTTTGCTAACACATTCATCCATTCTTGTGGAATTGAGTCAATACCATACAACAATCCAGCGAGTCCGCCAGCAACAGCAGCAGTCGTGTCCGAATCTTCACCTAAATTAACAGCATTTAATACCGTAGAAGAATAATCGTCATTATTTAATAAACACCAAATACTGGCTTCTAATGTATGCAATACATAACCCGAGCTTTCAATTTCATCCTCATTGAATTGCGCAATATTTTGTTTAAATAATCGATCAAACATGTCTATTTCAGTTTTGGATATATTTAGTGTAGCTAAATAACTTGGTATTTCTTTTTGTAAACGCATGTAGCTATCTAATTTATCTAGACCTTTTAGCAAATAACGAGCAAATTCTAAGTAATAGAAACACGCAATAATAGAACGAATATGCCGATGAGTTATTGAAGCCATTTTTTTCGTATAAGTAAAACGTTCATCAATATTTTTATCAAACGTGAAAAACACTAAGGGTAAAATTCGCATTAATGCACCATTTCCATTATCAAGTTCAGATTCACCGCCTGATAATTCAGGTTGTACACCAGTATAGAGGTTAAAAATGGATTTACGGGTTGCTATCCCAATATCAAAAATCTCACCTCTCGGACGCCAATAATCTTCTTCAACCCATTTTAGAAAGCTATTTGCGATTTTTTCTAAATTAAAATTAAGTTCAAGATTATCTGCAAGACAAAATGTAAGCGAACTATCGTCAGACCAAGTCCCTAGCTCTTGATTATGTATACCTCCACTCTGCATTCCTATAATCGGTGTAGCTTTTAGAGATGCACGATCCATAAATTCTGCAGGAACACCTAAAGCATCAGCAACACTAATACCAAATAGCGCCGAACGTACTTGATCCAGATAGAACATTATTTCACCTCATAGAACTGCGAATCATCATTTTTCTTCGCAAATTTTTGTTCATACTCTGCTTTGGCTTGTTCATCACCTGCATCAAGTTTTAATTGAAGTGTATCGCAAGGTTTATCACAATCACAGGCTTTGGCTATCCCCAAGGTGGATAAACCGCCGCAACTGCCTTTTAGGCTCTGCTTTTTGATAATAAAGCCAATCGACATCAGTAAAATAATCGCCACAAAGGCGATGAGGGTAAAAAATAACGTTTGCATGATTATTCCTTTGTTTCCATCAATTTTTTAAATGAGGATGACATTTTTGTTTCAAAGCCATTTTCGGTTTTGATGATTAAATAGACCGCAAGATCATTTTTCTCCGCCACTTCAAGGGCTTTTTCTTCCCCGAGTACAAATAGACCCGTTGATAAACCGTCTGCCGTCATTGTTGTTGGCGAAAATACCGTGACTGAGGCAAGATGATGCTGGATTGGATAACCGGTTTTCGGATCAATTTCATGGGCGAAACGTTTGCCGTTTTCTTCAAAATAAATACGGTAATCGCCGGAGGTTGCCATTGCCATATTATTTAAACCAATCACATTTTCGACCGCTCTTTCTCCCGTCATATTAGGCTTTTCAATGGCGATTTGCCAAGGTTTTCCTTCTGCGTTTTTTCCTTTGGCTCGAATTTCACCTCCAATTTCCACCATATAGTTTTGTACATTGAGCAGTTCCAATTTTTCTGCCACTTGATCCACCCCAAAACCTTTCGCAATGGAAGAAAGATCAACATAAACTTGTGGAACGGCTTTACTTAATGTTGGGGTTTGACCAGTCATATCAAGGGTAATTTTATCAAGCCCTACCCAAGCTTGACGCTCTGCAAGTTGTTCCGGTGTCGGTTGGCGTTCCGGGCGTTTTTCAGGACCAAACCCCCATAAATTCACAACCGGTCCAACAGTCACATCAAGCGCCCCTTCAGTGATTTGATGTATCCGAATGGCTTCTGCCAACACTTTCGCAAAATCTGCTGAAATTTCAATAGGCGTGTTGACTTGAGTATTTTGGTTAAAACGGCTTAATTCCGAATCCTTAATATAAGTGGACATTTTGGCATTGACGTCTTTAAAAATGCTATCAATCTGTTCATGGGTCTTTTGTGAACTTTCACTCACAGAACCATCATCAATATATTTTACATGATAGGTTGTACCCATGGTTTTACCACTTAATGTGATCACTTCAGCCTCTTTCTTACAGGCCGCCAGTGAGCAAGCGAAAACAACAGCAAGTAGTCCGCTCAATATTTTCTTCATTTATTTTTCCTAATGAGGTGAATATAGGCAAACTGACTTTTCAATCAGTTTGCCTGTAATCTGAATAGCAACAAGGGCGTATGCCATACGTCCCTAAAAAACGCTTTAAATTTTGACCGCACTTCATCACAAAGTGCGGTCAATTTTCATGGTGTTTTAACTAATTAAATCATCCACCGAAGTCATCTAACAAGATGTTTTCGTCTTCAACGCCGAGGTCTTTCAACATTTTGATTACCGCTGCGTTCATTACCGGAGGTCCACACATATAGTATTCACAATCTTCCGGTGCTTCATGATTTTTCAGGTAGTTTTCATAAAGTACATTGTGAATGAAACCGGTATAGCCATCCCAGTTATCTTCCGGCAATGGATCAGAAAGAGCCACATGCCATTTGAAGTTTGGATTTTCCGCTTGAAGCGTATCAAAATCTTCCACATAGAACATTTCACGTTTAGAACGTGCACCATACCAGAATGAGATTTTGCGTTTAGAATGTAAACGTTTTAACTGGTCGAAAATGTGTGAACGCATTGGTGCCATACCCGCACCACCACCGATGAAGACCATTTCCGCATCGGTTTCTTTGGCAAAGAATTCACCAAACGGCCCGGAAATTGTCACTTTATCACCTGCTTTTAATGACCAAATGTAGGAAGACATTTGACCCGGAGGTGCGTCAGGTTGACGAGGTGGAGGCGTTGCAATACGCACATTAAGCATAATAATGCCTTTTTCTTCCGGATAGGAAGCCATGGAATAAGCACGAATGATATGCTCATCCACTTTAGACACATAACGCCATAAATCGTATTTATCCCAGTCTTCGTGGTATTCCTCAGGGATATCAAAGTCTTTATAGTGAACAGTGTGAGGCTCAGCTTCAATTTGAATATAACCACCCGCACGGAAAGGCACTTCTTCACCTTTAGGAATCGCTAATTTAAGCTCTTTAATGAAAGTTGCTTTGTTATCGTTGGAAATAACGGTACATTCCCATTTTTTCACACCGAAGATTTCTTCCGGAAGTTCAACTTCCATATTGCCTTTCACATTCACTTGGCAAGCCAAACGATAACCCTCTTTAGCTTCACGTTTGTTAATGTGAGAAAGTTCGGTAGGAAGAATTTCACCACCACCGCTTTTCACTTTCACAATACACTGACCACAAGAGCCACCGCCACCGCAAGCAGAAGAGACAAAGATTCCTTTACTTGCTAATGCGCCTAATAATTTTCCACCGGCAGGTAATGTGATTGCCTTGTCAGGATCATCATTAATACCGATTGTAATGTCCCCGGAGTCCACGAGTTTTGATTTCGCAAATAAGATGATTGCCACTAATACCAATACGATAACCGTAAATGCAGCAATACCGAGTGCAAGAATTACTGAATCACTCATTGATTACACTCCTTATAATTGAATACCGGAGAAGGACATAAAGCCCAACGCCATTAAACCAACCGTGATGAAAGTAATACCTAAGCCTTTCAAACCACCCGGAATATCTGCATATTTCATTTTTTCCGTTAAGCCAGCAAGTGCAACAATAGCAAGCATCCAACCTAAACCGGAACCGAAACCGTATACGATAGACTCAGGAAAATTGTAATCACGTTGAACCATAAAGGATACGCCACCGAAAATCGCACAGTTTACTGCGATAAGAGGCAAGAAAATCCCCAGTGCGTTATAGAGAGACGGCATAAATTTATCTAATACCATCTCAAGAATTTGCACTAGACCTGCAATCACGCCGATAAAGGTGATAAAGTTTAAGAATGACAGATCTACACCTTCAATTAATGCATTTTCTTTTAATATGTTCGCATAAATCAACTGGTTAACCGGTACAGCAACACCTAATACGAAAGTTACTGCAATCCCTAAACCAAAAGCGGTAGATACCTTTTTTGATACCGCCAAGAATGTACACATCCCCAAGAAGAAGGAAAGTGCCATATTTTCAATGAAGACGGCCTTCACAAATAGGCTAATATAATGTTCCATTGATTATTTCTCCTGTTGCTCCGGTTTCCAAGTTCTTAATCCCCAGATGACAAATCCAATGATAAAGAATGCACTTGGTGCAAGTAGGAATAAACCGTTTGCTTGGTACCAACCACCATTTTGAATAGTTTCAAGAATAGTTATACCGAATAATTTACCTGAACCGATAAGTTCACGGAAGAACGCAACAATGATGAGCATTGCGCCATAACCCAAACCGTTACCAATACCGTCCACGAAACTTTCAAGTGGAGGTGATTTCATTGCGAAAGCCTCTGCACGACCCATTACGATACAGTTTGTAATAATCAAGCCAACGAATACTGAAAGCTGCTTGGACAAACCGTAAGCATAAGCTTTTAATATTTGGTCAACGACAATTACCAATGAAGCAATAATCGCAAGTTGTACGATAATACGAATACTGTTAGGAATATAGTGACGGATTAAGGAAACAAAGAAGTTTGATAACCCTGTTACTAAAGTTACCGCAATAGCCATAACAAATGCAGTTTCTAATTTCGTTGTTACCGCTAATGCAGAACAGATCCCAAGGATTTGCAACGCAATCGGGTTGTTTTTAGCAATAGGAGCTAACAACAGATCTTTTAAATTTGTTTTTCCAGACATTAGTTCGCTCCTGCATGAAGTTTTTCAAGATATTTACTAAAGCCATTTTCACTGAACCAGTAGTCAAAAGTACCCTGAACGCCATTACCTGTTAAGGTTGCGCCAGACAAGCCATCAATACTATGCTCATCTTTTGGTGCTTGACCTTTCACGATGCGAACAGCCGGTTGGTGTTGTTCATTGAACAATTTTTTACCTTTAAACAAACCTGCCCAATTTGGGTTTTCAATCTCACCACCTAACCCCGGCGTTTCACCATGCTGATAATAAGTGATCCCATTAATTGTATTGCCATCCGGTTGAACAGAGACTAATCCATACATGACAGACCATAACCCTGTACCATAAACAGGTAAAATCACTTGCTGAGTTTGACCTTGTTCATCTTTCACAAGATAAATTTCTGCCGTTTTCCCACGAGTGCGGATTCTCGCCTTATCTTGTTCGGCAGGAATCGCTTCTTGAGAATCATCAGACTCTTGAACATAATCACCTGTTGCTAAATCAACAAAACGTGGTTCAATAAATTTTGCATAGGTTTCTTTTACATTTGTTTTTTCCTGTAAAAGGCCTGCAACATTTAGGATATTTTTTTGTTTATCAAGTAATTTCTGCTCTTCTTGTGCCGGTTTTAACATCACTGCGGAACCCGCAACAATAATGGAGCAAACTAAACTTAGTAGCAACACAACAAAAATCGTGCCGCCTACACTGTCTTTATTAAACTTAGCCATTTGTTCTTGCTCTCCGACGTTTGATATTTGCTTGAACAACGATGTAGTCAAAAATTGGCGCAAACAAGTTTGCAAACAGAATTGCTAACATCATTCCTTCCGGATAAGCCGGGTTTACAGTACGAATTAATACAGCCATGACACCGATCAACGCACCATACCACCATTTACCGGTATTGGTGAATGAAGCTGAAACAGGATCCGTTGCCATAAACACCATTCCCAATGCAAAACCACCTAAAACAAGGTGCCAGTGCCAAGGCATTGAGAACATATGATTCGTTTCAGAACCAATTAGGTTAAATAATGTTGAAGTTGCAATCATACCAATCATCACCCCAGCGATAATACGCCATGAGGCAATACGGGTGAACACAATAATTGCACCGCCGATTAAAATGGCTAAAGTTGATACCTCACCCATTGAGCCCGGGATATTACCAATAAATGCATCCATCCAAGAGATTGGCTGACCGGTTACAGTATGCTGTAACGCACCTTGACCTGCTTGTGACCATTGTGAAAGTGCAGTTGCACCGGAGAAACCATCTGCCGCAGTCCATACCGTATCACCGGAAATTTGTGCCGGATAGGCAAAGAACAAGAAGGCACGACCTGCAAGAGCCGGGTTCATAAAGTTACGCCCTACACCACCAAAGATTTCTTTTGCTACAACGATACCAAAACTGATACCCAGTGCGACTTGCCATAATGGTAAAGTTGGCGGAACAATTAAGGCGAAAAGAATTGTAGATACAAACATCCCTTCATTGACTTCGTGGCCACGAACTACTGAGAATAATAATTCCCAAATAGTACAAACTGTGAATACCACTAAGTAAATTGGCAAAAAGAAAATTGCACCCAAGGCCATTTTACTGCCCCAACCTGCGTTTAATGTTAGATCTAACCCTAAACCGTTAGCCAGTGCATAGTGCCAATCATTTGCAATTAATTGTTCTAAATTGCCTAATTGATTTAATGCGGGAATCGCTTGGTTACCCACATTGTACATACCATAGAAAATCGCTGGAAATAATGCGAGGAACACGGTGATCATCATACGTTTTGAATCTAACGCATCACGCACGTGGGTGTTTTTGTGCGTCACGGTACCCGGTGTATAAAGCAAGGTATAAATCGATTCAAAGATCGGATAAAGCTTGCTGTATTTACCACCAGGTAAAAACGCGGGTTCCATTTTTTCTAAAAGATTTTTTAAACCCATTTCTAACCTTCCTTCTCAATCTTTTCTAAAGCTTGGCGCAAGATTGAGCCATATTCATATTTGCCTGGACAAACGAATGAACAAAGCGCTAAATCTTCCTCATCCAACTCTAAACAACCTAATGCTTGAGCACTATCGGTATCACCGGCGATTAAATCGCGTAGCAGTAAGGTTGGTAAAATATCCAACGGCATCACACGCTCATAGTTACCGATTGGCACCATCGCACGCTCACCACCATTTTCAGCGGTAGTGAAATTGAATAGTTTCTTACCAAAATGACCCAACACGGTACGGGTAATCGAATATTTATTTGCTTGCGGAGTAATCCAGCCAAAGAATTCTTTATTGTTTCCCTCAGCAATCACAGAAACTTGTAATGCATAACGACCTAGGTAGTCATGTACACCTTTCGCCGTATTACCACAAAGTACAGAACCGGAAATAACTCGGTTTTCACCCGCACTTAGCTCATTTTCAGTTAATTGAGAAAGATTTGCACCAATCACCGTACGAATTAAACGAGGGGCTTTCACTTGCGGACCGGCAAGAGAAATAACGCGATCAACATAAAGTTCACCGGTTGTGAATAATTTACCAACGGCAATCACATCTTGATAATTGATGTGCCACACGGTTTTATGTATACCAACAGGATCGATAAAGTGAATGTGAGTGCCCACTAAACCCGCCGGATGAACGCCACCAAAATCATGAATCTGAAGATTTGATAAATCCACAGTCGGAATATTGGTATCGCCGGCTTTACATAGATGTAATGGTTTGCTTGGGAATAAACGGCTTAATACAGTCAAACCATGGATAAAATCTTGCCCATGCTCTTTTAACACGACTTCAGGGTTCGCCGCCAATGGATTAGTATCCATTGCATTCACAAAGATAGAAGAAGGTTCGCTTTCAAGTGTAGGAACTTTGCTAAAAGGACGCGTACGTAATGCCGTCCATAAACCCGATTCCACAAGGTTTTGTTTTACTTGTTCAGAAGAAAGGGTATTAAGCTCATCCGCATTGTACTTCGCAAAAGTGATTTGTTCATCACCTTCCACACGAATTACCACAGACTGTAATACACGTTTTTCGCCACGATTAATCGCAGTGATAGTACCGCTTGTTGGGGCTGTAAAAACCACACCGGGATTTTTTTTGTCTTCAAAAAGTACTTGACCTTTCTTGACAACATCACCTTCGCGCACCTTCATAGAAGGACGCATCCCCACATACTCCTCACCAAGAATCGCAACTTGATTCACAACATTACCGTTGTGGATTACTTGTGCCGGTTTTCCTGCAATAGGAAGATCCAAGCCTTTTTTAATTGTAATCATACTATTTGCACTACTTTTCAAGGTTAAAAATACGATTGCAAATAACTAAAATTAAATGCAATCTCGTGTTTGAGCGTGACAGAAAATGCTAAAAAACCAAAGCATTCATAACTGACACATAATTAAAAAAACTCAAATTTGTTTAATTTTTAGGCAAGTAAATAAAATCACTACTCAGCCTAAATTTGAAAATATAAAATTTAAACGCCCCATTCTAGCGAAAATCCGTTTTTCATTCCACCTTAAGGCCTACTTTTTGTGAAAAATTTGTGAACTTTTTCCAATATACATATAAATGGTTACAACATATAAAAAGAATAAACTTATAATCCACTGCCCCTACAATTTGGTGATGTTGGAAATACTTCGCCAAGACTCTTCCATTCCTCTTTCGTGTAAAGATGTAGAGCCAATGCGTGAATCCCATTTTGTAAATCATCGGCAAATAATTGATAGACTTTTTGATGACGCTGTACTTTGCGTATACCATCAAATACATCACTCACAATGACGAGTTTGAAATGAGAATCCGCACCACGACCGGAGCTATGCATATGACTTTCATTTTCTACCGTTGCAAAGTGCGGTTGAAATTCAGCGTGAATTTTTGCTAGTAATTCTTGTTGTTTTGACATCCCGAATACTCCAATAAAATTTTGTGGAAAAGCTATACATCAGTCATTAAGTTTGCAAGAATAACACAGTTCAATTCAATTAATTGAGGAAATTATGAAACTAACAAATAAAATCAAAACATTATCCGTTATTAGTCTTGCATCAACGACACTTTTCCTTGCCGGTTGCCAAGCCCAATCCAATACACTCACCTTTACGCCGTCAGCCCCAAATGCATCTTTGAATATTAATCAATCCGCCGTTGTATATGTCACAACAAAAGATGCTCGTGCACAGCAAGATATTTCTCGTTACACAAAAAATGGAGAGTTAATAAAGCTCAACGCTTCACCCAGCGTGACGCAATTATTCCAACAAGTCATGCAACAAAACTTAGTCAGTAAGGGGTTTCGCATTGGGCAATCAAATAATGCTAATGCCGGTGTAACCGTTGAAATCAAAGAATTTTTCACTCATGTTGAACAAGGTAATTTACGCTATAACCTCACCGGAAAAATTCAAGTGACCGTTTATGTTCAAGGTGCGACTGGAAGCTATAATAAAGCCTTTAATGCGACACGTTCTCAATCCGGTGTCTTCAACGCAAATAATGACGAGATCCAAAAGGTGCTAGGTGAGACTTTCAATGACATTGTCAATAATATTTATCAAGATCAAGAAATTGCTTCAGCAATTAACCAATATACCCGCTAATTATTAATTGGGGCATGATGCCCCATTTTGACCGATAAAAACTTGACGAATACCTCTTTCAAGCGTAACATTCGCCCGATTTTTTAACGAGAAGGACACACACTTTGGACAGTCATAGTCGATACCGAATATCACTTTAGTCTCCCGCCTCATGTCAATATGACTATCGGCGAGAGTTCGTCGGTAGGTCTACCACTTTCGGCATCTTTAAACCAAACGAAAATACCGAAATTTTTAACCGCACTTTATTCGTTTGACATTCTTGTATGTTCACGGTTAGCTGTTCATAATCCTAAAAGGAGTATGAAATGATCAACGCTTTTGCTATCAATGATTCCCGTTTAGTTCGCATTGATGAAGATCAAGCCAATCTCAGTAACGCAATTTGGCTTGATTTACTTGAACCAACGGGCGAAGAGCGTGAAATGCTTCAAGAAAGCCTGGGACAGAGCCTTGCCTCTTTCCTTGAATTAGAAAACATCGAAGCATCCGCACGTTTTTTTGAAGATGAAGATGGCTTACATCTCCACTCATTCTTTTATTGTGAAGATGAAAACAACTATGCAGATTTAGCCAGCGTCGCATTTACAATCCGTGACGGGCGTTTATTTACCTTACGTGATAGGGAACTTCCCGCGTTCCGTTTATATCGTATGCGTTCTCGCAACCAGCGTTTGTTAGAATGTAATTCGTATGAAGTACTACTTGATCTCTTTGAAACTAAAATCGAACAACTTGCGGATGTGATTGAAAATGTTTATGCCGATTTAGAAGCGCTAAGTCGTGTTATTTTAAACGGCAAACAGGACGAGGCTTTTGATGAAGCCCTAAACACCCTAACCGAACAAGAAGATACCAGCTCTAAAGTCCGTTTGTGTTTGATGGATACTCAACGTGCACTCGGTTTTTTGGTACGCAAAACCCGTTTGCCCGCAAACCAGCTGGAACAGGCACGAGAAATCCTACGAGACATTGAATCTCTACAACCGCACAACGAATCACTGTTCCAAAAAGTGAATTTTCTCATGCAAGCGGCAATGGGTTATATCAATATTGAGCAGAATAAAATTATGAAATTTTTCTCGGTCGTATCCGTTATGTTCCTACCGGCAACGCTAGTTGCATCCACTTATGGAATGAACTTTGAATTTATGCCGGAGTTGCATTTCAAATACGGCTACCCAATGGCTATCGGCTTAATGATTGCCGCCGCACTCACCCCTTACATTTATTTCAGACGAAAAGGATGGCTATAATGGAATTATCCCAAACTGCATTATTTATTGGTTCAATTATCAATTTTTATGCCCTTGTATTAATTTTACGAACATGGTTGCAATTTGCTCGAGTGGATTACTATAACCCCCTTTCTCAATTTGCAGTCAAAGCAACAGAACCGATACTTAAACTGGTCCGAAAACTTGCCCCAACGATCAAAAATATTGATACCTCGGCTCTTTTCGTCATTTTTCTTCTTGGAGCACTAAAATCCGTGCTCCACTTTGGTTTAGCCGTGGATGTGATGTTAATTTTAGGTATATTAAGTATCTTCAAAGCAATAGGTGTCGCCATCTTTTACGTCCTCTTCATTAGTGCAATCTCAAGTTGGTTTAACCAAGGCAACAACCCTATTTTTTATGCACTTTATCAGTTGACAGAACCGTTACTCAGCCCCATAAGAAAAATTCTACCGACAATCGGCATGATTGATTTTTCACCGATGGTGATCGTATTTATCCTACTCTTTATCAATAATTTACTATTCGATCTTTTACAAGGAATTTGGGCTATAGCCGGATAGACACAAATAAAAAAACGGTAGAACTTAATCTACCGTTTTTTTATATTACAATCTGATTAACAAATTGTTGTACCTTCCTCGGTTCCTAGCACGACATTACGTAATGCACCCGATTTACACATATTAAACACACGAATCGGCATACCGTGATCCCGTGCTAGTGTAAATGCCGCCAAATCCATTACCTGCAATTCTTTATCAATCACTTCCGCATAAGAAAGATTGTGATACAACTTCGCTTCCGGATTTTTCGCAGGATCACAATCATATACCCCATCCACTTTTGTTGCTTTTAACACAACATCCGCTTCAATTTCAATACCACGTAAACAAGCTGCTGAATCAGTCGTGAAAAATGGGCTACCTGTTCCTGCCGAGAAAATCACCACACGTTTTTCTCTCAACATCTTAATCGCCTCAGACCAATTATAAGTATCGCAAATACCGTTTAATTGGAAAGACGACATCAACTTCGCATTCACATCTGCACGATGTAACGCATCACGCATCGCTAATCCATTCATCACGGTAGCAAGCATTCCCATATGATCGCCCACGACACGATTCATACCGGCTTTGGCTAGTTTCGCACCACGAAACAAGTTTCCACCGCCTAATACCACACCAACTTCTACGCCCATTTCGACTAATTCTTTGATCTCCAACGCCATACGATCAAGAATGGAAGGATCAATACCAAATCCTTCATCACCCTGTAATGCTTCACCACTTAATTTCAATAAAATACGTTTGTAAATTGGTTGGCTCATTGTCTTTTCCTTTTTGGCTTAAAAAAATTGACTTATTTTATAGAATAACGAAACAAGAGTGAAGAAGTTAAAGATGGAAATTCTGATTGAAAGATGGATAATAAGCAGCATTACTATGCTTAATAAAGAAAATATGAACGTACAAAAAATACAACCAATTTTAACCGCACTTTTTGTTTTTTCCTGTGCCACTCTCGCTGGCTATTTGATGTTGATCGGTTCCGGAATGTTTCCCAAACCAAGTATTGGAATCATCTTTCTCACGAGTGCGACTATTTTATTATTAAGCTGCAGCAAAAAAGCATTTTACTTTATTATGTTGCCTCTTGCTTTTATTCATGCACTTTACACGCCAACAGGACTAAATTTTGGTGCGCCGAGCTACCAATATATCGCTTCTGTTTTCTCCACGGATCTCTTGGAAACCAAAGAATTTCTATTACAAATTCCCCTTAGTAGCTACTTTATCGCCCTCAGCATTCCTATTTTAGTGTTGATACAATACAAAAGTGCGGTCAAATTTAACATCAAATTTTATCGAAATAAAACCTTTATCGTATTAACTACTTTACTCTTTACATATCATCTCCCGCTGTCAGAGCCAATAAAAGAAACCCTCAGTGCCACATTAAATGTTTATGACGAAATGAAGAAATTAAAACAAATGTCACTGTCAGCTAAATGGGGGGAATCAACACTAGAACATTCTCGCTATGATGATTATGTGATAGTGCTTGGAGAAAGTGCACGCAAAGACTATCACCATGCTTACGGATACCCTATTAACAATACGCCATTTATGTCTAGTGCCAAAGGCACTCTAATTGATGGCTTCCGGTCTGCCGGTACCAACACTGTTTCCTCTTTACGTTTAATGCTCACTCTACCAAACAAAGAAAAATGGGAACCAAACTATGAATTAAGTTTAGTTGATTTGGTCAAATCAGCCGGTATCAAAACTTATTGGCTATCAAATCAAGGGTTATTAGGGGAGTTCGATACCCCCGTTTCCTCTCTCGCCTCAAAAGCTGATGAAACATTTTTTCTCAAAAAAGGGGGGAGCTTTAATTCAACTAACTACAGTGATTTTGATTTATTGCCCAAATTATCTCAAGTATTAGCAGATCCAATACAAGGTAAACGTTTCATTGTATTACATATTTACGGATCTCACCCACTTGCCTGCGATCGTGTGGAAGACTATCCGAAAATATTTAAAGATGAAAACATTGAACCTAACCATACCTACTTAAACTGCTATATTTCTTCCATCAAAAAAACTGATGATTTTCTAAAACAAGTTTATGAACAGCTTCAAGAAAATGAACACAAAAATCACCGTGCTTTCTCAATGATCTATCTCTCCGATCACGGACTATGCCACCAACAAGATGAAAAACACAATATATTGTTTAATCAAAACTGTTTTAGTCGTCAGCACCACGATGTTCCCCTCTTTAAAATTTCCTCTGATGACATTGAACGCAAAGAATATAAAGTGTTTAAATCGGGACTAAATTTTTTAGAAGGCATCGCAAATTGGATGGGAATTAAAAACTCAAAACTCACTGATGAAGAAAATTTATTTTCCAATGAAGATGATAAAGATGACTCAGGCTTACAAAAACGTATTGATGAAAAGTACCGTAAAGATGCAGATCCGGCGATTGATATTCGCCCTCGACAGTATAAATAACAAAAAAGCCGATAATAACTATCGGCTTTATATTCAAAAACAGAAAAATTAAGCGTTACCACCAGTGATTTTCGCTACTTCTGCTGCGAAATCTTCTTCTACTTTTTCAATACCTTCGCCTACTTCTAAACGAATGAAATTAGTCACTTTGGTATTGACAGATTTTAAGTAGTCGCCTACTGAAACTGAAGGATCCATAACAAATGCTTGACCCGTTAAAGAAACCTCTCCGGTGAATTTCTTCATACGACCTTCAACCATTTTTTCTGCGATTTCTTTTGGTTTACCTGAATTGATTGCTATATCAATTTGAATTTGACGCTCATGCTCAACTACTTCGGCTGATACATCCTCCGGGTTTACAAATTCAGGTTTAGATGCGGCAACATGCATTGCTACTTTTTTCAATTCTTCAGCTGAACCTTCACCTGACACTAATACACCAATTTTCGCACCATGTAAGTATTGTGCAATCACGTCACCCTCAAGGTAAGCAACACGACGAATTGTCATATTCTCACCAATTTTTGCCACTAATGCCGCACGTTTTTCTTCAAATTGTGCTTGTAGTTGCTCAATAGTGGTACCTTTATTCGCTGCTGCGTAATCAGCTACTTCATTCGCTAAACCTAAGAAACCGGCATCTTTTGCCACGAAGTCTGTTTCGCAGTTCATTTCAACCAACACACCGAAACCGGCTTGAACACGTGCAATAATAACACCTTCAGCGGCGACACGACCTGCTTTTTTCGCTGCTTTTGCTTGACCGGATTTACGCATATTGTCAATTGCTAACTCAATATCACCGTTAGCTTCAACTAATGCTTTTTTACATTCCATCATACCTGCACCGGTACGTTCACGAAGTTCTTTAACTAATGCTGCTGTAATTTCAGCCATTTTTCCAATCCTCTGTCTGAAAGTGCGGTTATTTTTCACCACATTTTTTAGATAAAAATACAGGGGCAATTTTCGCCCCTGTGCCAATTAATCGTTTTGATTAATAAGGGCTACGCCTTATTTTAATACCCTGAATTATTCAGCATCCGCCGCCGCTAATTCTTCTGCTACTGCAGTCTCGTTACCACGACCTTCTTTTACCGCTGCTGCTGCTGCAGTAACATAAAGTTGAATTGCACGAGTCGCATCATCATTACCAGGAATAACAAAATCTACGCCGGCAGGAGTAGAGTTTGTATCAACGATAGCAAATACAGGGATACCAAGATTATTCGCTTCTTTTACAGCAATATGTTCATGATCTGCGCCGATAACGAACAATGCATCCGGTAAACCAGCCATATCTTTAATACCGCCAAGGCTTAATTCAAGTTTCTCCATCTCACGGGTACGCATTAACGCTTCTTTTTTGGTTAATTTGTCGAAAGTACCGTCTTGAGATTGAGTTTCTAAATCTTTTAAACGTTTAATTGATTGACGAACGGTTTTCCAGTTAGTCAACATACCACCTAACCAACGGTGATTAACATAATATTGTTGACAGTCTAATGCTGCAGCTTGAACTGCCTCTGATGCCGCACGTTTTGTACCAACGAATAAAATTTTACCGTTATTGCTTGCAATACGCGTTAATTCAGCCAATGCTTCGTTAAACAAAGGTAAAGTTTTTTCAAGATTGATGATGTGAACACCGTTACGAGCACCAAAAATGAAAGGTTTCATTTGTGGATTCCAGTAACGAGTTTGGTGTCCGAAGTGTACGCCCGCGTTGATCATATCGCGCATTGAAACTTGTGCCATAATATTTTCCTTTTTATTGGGGTTGAGCCTCCACATATCAGCTCATCGACCGTTTGGCACCCCGATGAAGCCTTAGCGATATGTGTGTGTTATTTAAATTTACTCTTTTTTAACAGCAAAAGAGCGGTGCGTTTTATATCATAAAGCGCACTGAAATTCCAGTTTATTTTTGACAATTTTCCGAAGATATTCGCTGTAATGTATGCAAGGTTTCCATAGCCAGTGCAGCCTGTTCATAGGGGACAAAAATATGATCATGGAAATTACCTGCCACCACATTACAACTGATTTCCGCCTCGCCTAAGGCTTTAGCAAAGGCGGCGGTCAGACCAACAGCCGCTAAATCGGAATGGACCGTCAGCGTAATCCAAGCGGCCTTAAATTGCACATCAAGGTGATAATCTTTCGCCGTTTTTTCCGTCACCACGACTGACAAGCCTTCTTTCTCTCGAATAGTCGCAATCAGGGCGGCAGAGGGCAAATTTTGCTCCAGTTTTAGTGTTGCAAAATAGTAAGCCCCCTCATTGAGTTCAGGTTTCATTGATGATAATAATACATTAAGATGACGAATTGGGGTTGTCATAGTTTTTCCTCTTTCTTTTTCACTTTTACAAATAACAGCACAGGACGATGCTCTAAATCTCTAAATTCCGAATGCCATTCCGGTTGTTCGGCAAGCATAGGTTCAGCCATTTGTTCAATTTGAAAACCGGCTTCAATTAAATGATTGATAATGGTTGCCATGGTACGGTGATAGGTTTTAAAAGTTTGCTTAAACCAGTTTCGATCACGCTCTCCTTCATCACGGTAATAATTTAAGCGATAGGCTACCTGTTGTTTATTTTCATCTTTTTCCCAGCGTTCTCCCACTTTATGGCAAGTTGTGATGGGGTGCTCTTGTGAAAATACTAATGTACCTTTTGGTTTTAATTTTGCATGAATTGCCGCCAATAACGCCGGAAAATCCTGCACATAATGAAAAGCAAAAGAACTACTGATAACATCAAAATTTTCATCAGGTAAATCTGCGAGGTTTTCCATCGCTAACTGATGTAAGGAAAAACGCCCGTGAAATTGACCGCACTTTTCTAGCTCTATTTGCGCTTGTTTTAACATATTGGCGGATAAATCAACGCCCACAACAGTACGAGCCCCCTGTTCCAGATAAAGCTGTAAATGCCCACCTGTACCACAACCAAGATCAAGTAACTTTTTACCTTGAAGCTCAGGCAAAAGGGAAAGCATTGTCGGTTTTTCCACAATTTCATTCAGACTAATCGGGTTAGCACGAAGTTTTTGATAAAGCTTAAAGAAGTTCTCCGTATCGTAAACACTGGTTTTATTTTTCATATGATTCCTGTCATAAAATTTAAAAGGGCGTATGACATACATACGCCCCTTGGAATAAGATGGGGATAACATTATCCCATAAAACTCGCAAACCAGCCTAAATTAGCACCAACTTGTGCCACAATGTTCAATATGCCAAAGAGGATAACAAAACCAATCATAAAATTACCGCCATAAACTTTATAATCGGCATTCGGGAATTTTTGACGGCTCGCCTTCGCAAGCAATGCCGGCACGATGGCCGCCCAAATGGTTGCCGCTAAACCTGCATAACCAATAGCGACGACAAAACCATAAGGAAACTGAAGGCTTAAAAGTAGAGGCGGTAAAAATGTCACCAACGTCGTTTTTGTTCTGCCCATCAGACTATCATCAAATTTAAATAAATCCGCAATATAGTCGAATAATCCCAACGTCACGCCAAGGAAAGAACTGGCAATTGCCATATAAGCAAAGAAATTCAAAATGACCGCAATATAATCCGTTTCAATATATTTACGTAGTGCTTCTAGCAATGCTGAAACATCTCCGCCTTTTTCAATCACCGGCGCAAATTCCGCACGGGGTAAATTGCCTTGAATCGCAAGCTGCCACAAGATATAGATAATGAGCGCCAAGCCGGTACCGGTAAAAATAGCTTTCATCACACGATTGCCATCACGGTGGTAATATTTGACCAAACTTGGGACATTGCCGTGGAAACCAAAGGAAACTAAACACACAGGAAGTGCGGTCAATAAATAAGGTAAATATTGTTGCTCACCTTGTGCAATAGTATTCAACAAAACTTCCGTTTTTACTGATCCCAACAAACCTGCTGTGGAAAGAAAAAAGGCTATCACCATTCCACCAATTAATATCGTGGTAAAACGATCGACTGCTTTGGTTGAAAGCCATACAAATGCTCCTAAGACGATACAGAAGATTAATGAACCGAAAGTACGTCCAATTTCAACCGCACTTTCAGGGGAACTCAACAGTTGATTTAATAAATTTTGCGTAATGCCACCACCTGAGGTGATATAGGCGTAAGTTAAAATATAAAGCACAAATGCAACGGACAAACCATTAATCGCATTCCAACCTTTGCCAAGTAAGTCTTTGACAATTGTGTCGAAACTTGAACCGGTGGGATAATGCAAATTGGCTTCTAAAATCATTAAGCCGGATGTTGTCATACAAAACCATGTATAAACCAGTGCAATAATCGAACCGATAAACCATACGCCCGCAGTTGATGTAGGATTCGCCAACATACCGGCACCAATTGCGGTGCCGGCAATGATCATCGCACCGCCCAATAATGAAGGGGATTTTTGTTGTTTCATAAATGATTCCTTGAAGTGAGTTTTGCACTATTATAGTAGTACAATTTCAAAACTCAATTGTTTTTTATTAGACAATTTAAGTGAGCTTTCCTTATAATTCCACTATCTCTAACCCTTGTTCTCTCAATAGGAATCTCAAATGAAAAAATACATCAAATCTTTTGCCTTTGCTTCTGTCGCGGCTTTTATGCTCAATGCCTGTGCAGATTCAGCCTCAATCAATCAGCAAGCGGCCTCCAGTTATGCACAAGAAATGGGGAAAATTCGCACTCAAGGTGCAGTGGATACCACTTCTCAAACAGCAAAACGGATTCACCAAATTTTCAACAAAATGGTACCTTACGCCAATAAAGAAAATCAAACCGGTCAACCCTTTAACTGGCAAATCACGGTTATTAAGTCTAAAGAATTAAATGCGTGGGCAATGCCGGGTGGAAAAATGGCGTTTTATACGGGATTAGTGGATTCATTAAAACTCAATGATGATGAAATTGCGACCGTCATGGGACATGAAATGGCGCATGCCCTGAAAGAACACGGTAAAGCGAAAGCGAACTTTGGAATGGCCACAGGCATTGCCGCTCAAATTGGGCATATTGCCCTTTCCACTGTTGTGGGATCAGATTTAAGTGGAATCGCGATTAGCTTAACGAAAGATTTTGCATTAGATAAACCTTATTCACGTAGTGCTGAAACCGAAGCAGATGAAGTGGGTTTATTGCTTATGGCAAAATCAGGCTTTAATCCGCAATTTGCCCCAGGGTTATGGGATAAAATGAAAAAAGCTTCCGGTGGTTCAAAAGGGGCATTAGATGCCTTGGCATCGACCCATCCAACAGATGAAGACCGTCAAGAAAACTTACGCCGTTTACTCCCTGAGGCGATGAAACTTTACGAAGCCTCAAAAAAATAAAAAACGTTCAGTATTATGTAGCAAACACACAAAAATAGAAATGTTAACAGAACCTAGGGACACACTGCGTGTGTCCGTTATAAAGAATAAATTATTTCAATACGTTACAAACAGACACACGCAGTGTGTCCCTACAAGAGAGCAAAAAAAACAAAACCGCACTTTCGTTTCCAAAAGTGCGGTTGAATTTTAAAGTATTTTATTAATGCGCGGCTTTGCCTTCATTTTCTTCAAATACCGGTAATGGTTTATGTTCGGTTGCTACATAACTATAAACCACCGGAAGGACAAACAAGGTAAAGATTGTACCGATCGACAAACCGGCCACGATAACGATACCGATACTAAAACGTGATACCGCACCAGCCCCCGTTGCATAAAGCAATGGAATCAGACCTGCCACCATCGCAGCGGTTGTCATCAAAATTGGACGCAAACGCACTTTAGCCGCGGCGGTAATCGCATCAATGCGGTTTTTGCCATGCAATAATTGCTCTTCTTTTGCTACTTCACACATCAAAATACCGTGTTTTGTAATCAAGCCCACCAAGGTAATTAAGCCTACTTGTGAGTAAATATTCAATGTTGTGCCTGCTATACCAAAGAAAGATAAGAAATTCAACGTCAATAACGCCCCACTTACCGCCAAGGGTACAGAAATCATAATGACCATTGGATCTCGGATAGATTCAAACTGAATCGCCAATACTAAGAAGATGATCACCACAGCCAATGCAAAAGTGACCGCCAACGCATTCCCCTCTTGGATTAACTGACGGGATTCCGAACGGAAATCGTAAGTATAGCCCTGTGGTAAAGTCGTATCGGCATGCTGTTGTAGCCATGCCACCGCATCACCCGTGGATGTCCCCGGCATTGGTACCGCTTGAATCGTAGCAGAATTTAACTGGCTAAAACGAGGTAAAGAAGTAGGCTGTGTCTCCAATTCCATACTAATCAAACTACTTAATGGTACGGATTCCCCATTACTTGCCGTGAGATAGTAATTTTTGAAACTTTCCGGTGATAAGCGATCATCACGTTTTACTTGTGAAATCACTTTATAAGCCCGTCCATCAATATCCACACGGGTAATAGTTGCAGCAGAAAGGAAACTTCCTAATGTGTTACTAATTTGCTGCATCGTAATGCCATAGGTTCCTGCTTTTTCTTTATCTACCGAAATCGTCATTTGTGCGGTATCGTATTTCAAATCAAGATTGGTATAAACAAACTTACCCGATGCCCGCATTGCGGCTAAAAATTTCTCAGCGGTATTTGCCAACGCATTATAATCTTGTGCTGTTTTTAACACGATAGCAACAGGAGGTCCTTGTTCCCCCGTGTCAATCTCAGGGAAATTAAAGGCAGATACCGACACTTCCGGAATAGCTTTTGCTTTTGCATTCAATTCGTTCATGACTTCCGGTTGTTTACGTGAGCGTTCTTTCCAATCCTTTAATGTCACAATATTGAGTGATTGGTTCGAACTTGGTGCACCCGCAATACTCATCCCAAACCATACCTCCGGTGTATCCATAACTGTCTTCATATAAGGAGTCATAGCATCTTGGATATAATCCACATTCACATTAGAAGGCGCAGAACCAATGGCAATAAATGCCCCTTTATCTTCATTTGGCGTTAATTCACTTGAAAGCGAGTTAAAGAGGAATGGTAATGTGGCAAAAATCGCCACGGCAAACACCACCATGGATTTACGATTTTGCATCACAATATCCAACATATAGTTGTACACATTGTTCATTTTAGACAGTGTATGTTCAACTCTACGTTCCATCCAAGTCGGCTCAGCATTAGATTTCAGCAATTTGCTCGTCATCATTGGAGAAAGGGTTAATGCCACGATACCGGAAATAAATACCGAACCGGCAAGGGTGAGGGCAAACTCTTTAAATAATGTCCCGGTAATCCCCCCCATGAGCGCCATCGGCGAGTAAACCGCAATCAAGGAAATGGTCATTGAAATCACCGGTAACGCAATTTCACGAGTACCAATAATTGCTGCTCGGAACGGGGTTTCCCCTTCTTTAATATGGCGGTCAACGTTCTCTAATACCACAATCGCATCGTCCACCACCAAACCGATGGCGAGAATCAATGCCAATAATGTCATCAAGTTAATAGAGAAATCTAAACTTTGTAACATCATTAGCACCCCGATCAATGAAATCGGAATCGTTAATACCGGAATAATAATGGCACGCAGTGAGCCGATAAACATTAGGATCACCACTAATACGATCACCGTAGCCTCAACAATCGTTTTTATCACCTCATTAATAGAGCTATTAATGGCGATTGTGCGATCATAGAGAATATCCGATTCCATACTGTCCGGCAGCTGCTTCTTAATGCTTGCATAAAGCGGTCGGATTTTTTCAGCCACAGTCAATGGATTCGCAGAAGAAGTCGGATTAATACCTAATACAACGGATTCTCCACCATTTGCAGTTGCACGAGAATTATCGCTTTCTTTATTTAATTCAACCGTCGCAATATCACGCAAACGCACTAAATCATCACCGTTAGAGGCAACAATCAAATTACCTAACTGTTCCACGGATTTGGTGGTGGTTTCGACCTTATTGCGATAGCTGACGTAATAACCGTTATCACTCCCCGCTGCCGTTTGAATGTTATTAGCAGAAAGTGCAGACATCACTTGTGAAGCTGAAAGATTTTGAGCGGCCATTTTTTGCGGATCTAACCAAATACGCATCGCATATTCTGCCGCACCGAAGATTTGTACTTCCGCTACCCCTTCAATCGTAAAGAACTGAGGTTTTACTACACGGTTGATATAGTCCGTCACTTGACTGGAATCCAACTTGTTAGAACGGAAACTAATATACATAATCCCCGTTCCTCCGGATGAGGACGCCACCGTAGGATCCTCAATGCCACTTGGTAATTCTGAACGCACTGCATTCACTTTTGCCAAAACATCCGCCAACGCCCCTGCGGGATCCGTATTTAATTTCATCTTCACAGTAATTGTTGAAGAGCTTGGCGCACTAGATGAGGACATATAATCAATATTATCCGCCTGAGCAATGGATTCTTCCAATTTGGAAGTCACGAACGCCTGAATCAAGCTCGCATCTGCCCCCGGATAAGCCGTAGTCACGGTAATCACCGTGGTTGTCATTTTAGGATATTCACGCACTGCCAATTTCGAAATCGCCTGCAAACCTAAAATAATGATAAGCAAGCTAATCGAAACCGCTAAAACAGGGCGACGAATAAATATATCAGTAAATTTCATTCGTATTTCCTAGCCTATTAGAGATTGGTTTTCTTCGCAGGTTCGGTTCCACCAACGATATCTTTCTTAATCCACTCAACAAGGCTGCCATTACCAATACCTTGCTGACCACCGTTAATAATTTTATCACCCACTTTCACTTCATCACCTTGTAATTGGGAATAAATCCCTTGGCGATCTTTGGTAAATACCGTGATTTGTTTTGCGCGATAGAGTGAATCTAATTTTGGATTATCGGCAAATTTCGCTTTATCTTCTTCGGATAACGGCTCTAACAAATAAGAAATTTCACCGTACATGTTATAGCTCACTGCCACTTGTGGCACAACGATCTGATTCATCTCTGTCGGTAGCGCAATACGTAAACGTGAGAACATACCGGAAAGCAATTTACGCCCGTCTTCCGGATCGAAAGTCGCCTGAATATCCACTAAACCGGTTGATGAATTAATTGCCGGTTCAATCGCCGTAATACGCGCAGAAAAGGTTTCCCCTTGGCGAGCATCTGTTGTTGCGGTAACACGTTGTCCAAGATGCAATTTATCTAGCTCATTTTGTGAAATCGCAAAATCAATTTTCATAGAGCTAGTGTCTTCTACACGAACAATTTCGGTACCCACATTCACATATTGACCAACATTCACCTTTACAATACCGGCTTTACCGTCAAAAGGAGCCACAATCTGACGACGTTCAATGGTTGCTTTTAAGGATTCAATATTCGCCACTTGCGCATCATACGCAGATTTAGCATTATCCACCTCTTGACGGGAAACCGAACTGCTTGCCAATAAATTTGCATAGCGCTGATAAGTTTGGCGTAATGCCGGAAGTTGTGCCTGTGCCGCTTGAAGGCTCGCACGTTCAACAGTGCTATCAAGCTCAACCAACAAATCACCTTTCTTAACTATTTGCCCATTCTGAACAAATACTTTAGAGACAGCTCCTGCGTTTTGAGCGCTCAGCATCGCTCCTTGATTTGGACGCACAAGCCCTGTGGTATTAATCACAGGAGTCCACTCGCTTGCCTTTACTTCCAATGCAGTAACAGGACTTGAAGACTCCGGCATATTAGCAATTGCCTTACCAATCATAATGCCACGTAACACATTAAAACCGATAACACCGGCAAAAATTAAGACAAACACTACTAAAATAATTTTCATAAAGAAAACATGCGAGCGTTTTGGTCGAGTTATTTGAGTTTGACTCATGTTGTTTAAAGCTCCGTAATACAAAAAATTGCTCTTATTTCTGAATTGCCCGCCAAGAGCGTTCAACCACAGATTCTAAAATTTCATGGGTAAGTCCCACATTTAAAAACTTAATATCCGATGCCATTGTCATTGCCGTTTTTAAACTGAGCTGGAAAAGAACCTCATCGGGTAAATCCGCTAATTCATTTGCAGCCTTGGCTTGCAAACAAAAATGATCCCAACGACTATTATCCATTTCCCGACAAAGTTCAGCAAAATTAGGTAAAGACTGATACTGATTTAAGTTTGATAAAACCGTCGGATTTTCTTGCAAAAACTGCCAAATATTCCACCACATCCGTCGATATTGTTGAAAAAAAGATTCCGATTCATCGAAATCCTTCTCCAATGCTGCCATAAACATAGCAAACACACGCCTAGCAAATTGTTCTAACAACTCATCTTTATTTTTAAAGTAAAGATAAATCGTTCCTGCTGCGACCTTGGCTTCTTTTGCCAATTTATGCATCGAAAGTTGATTTAAACCCTCTTTTGCCATCAGGCAATCTACCGCCATAAAAATTTGCTCGGCAAGATCTGTTTTAGAGTGCCGCATAAAAAAGTCTTAGGTTTGAAAATAAAAAAGGGGAAACATTTACCCCAGGAATGAACGAGCGTTCATTTTAGAGATTTTTCATTTTTTGGCAAGTTAAAAATAAAAAAGTGCGGTCATTTTTCACCACACTTTAATTCCCACAACTTCATTTCTAAAGGATATAAATCCTTTCTTTTTTACTACATATCCTATTACTCAAACTCAACCATTTCATCTTTTTTGTTTACATCAGCAGGAGGATTAGCCGCTAACCAATTCGCCAAGCGGGCATAATCGGCAATAGAGAGATTTTCCGCACGAGCATTTAAATCAATATCAAGTGCGGTCAAATTTTCAGGAGAAAATAGTGTAGAAAGTGCATTGCGTAATGTTTTACGACGCTGATTAAAGGCTTGTGAACAAACACGATTGAGCCAATACAAATCCTTCACTGGATATGGCAAGTTTACATGGGGAATAAGACGCACTACTGCAGAATCTACCTTTGGCGCAGGCTTGAAAGCACTTGGCGGAACATCTAAAACGGGCATAACTTGACAAAAATACTGTGCCATAATGGTTAATCGTCCATAAGCTTTGCTATTTGGTGCGGCACACAGACGTTTCACCACTTCTTTTTGTAGCATAAAGTGCATATCTTGAATGATGTAATGATACTGAAATAAGTGAAACATCAATGGCGTAGAAATGTTATAGGGTAGGTTTCCAAATACACGTAACTTTTGCCCTTTCTCTGACAAATTCTCTTGATGATAAAGCTCGCCAAAATCAAATTGCATTGCATCATTTTCAATGACAGTAATTTTGTGATGTAGAAATGGGTGATGACGTAAACGTTCGGCAAGATCACGATCCAGTTCCACCACAGTTAAACGATCGACTTGTTCGGCAACCGGCTCGGTTAATGCGCCAAGCCCCGGGCCTATTTCCAATAAAAATTGATTTTTTTGCGGATAAATCGCCGCCACAATATTCTGAATGACATTGTTATCGTGCAAAAAATTTTGTCCGAAACGTTTGCGGGCGGTATGCCCTAAGTGTTTTTTTGAGCTCATAATATTCTATCTTCTATTAAAGTGCGGTTATTATAGAACGTGATTTGGGTTTGTAAATCATTGAACTATTGAATCCTTCCTACACAAAAAGGTTATTTTTTCAACACAACTTGATTTTCACCTTTCACCTCAACGCAAAAACGGCTATAATCCGCCCGTTTTTCTTAAATTACCGCTGAAAGTGCGGTCAAAAAAATCAGTTATTTTTTAGAGGATACAATGGCAAAAGAAGATTGCATTGAAATGCAAGGTACAATTTTAGAAACATTACCGAATACCATGTTTCGTGTAGAGTTAGAAAACGGTCATGTCGTGACGGCTCACATTTCCGGCAAAATGCGTAAAAACTACATTCGTATTTTAACCGGTGATAAAGTGACGGTAGAAATGACGCCTTACGATTTAAGTAAAGGACGTATTATTTTCCGTAGTCGTTAGTTTTAATGGAATTAATGGAAAAAGAAAACCGATATAAGTTATCGGTTTTTTCTTGCCTAAAAAACTGCAAATCGGTTGCAAAAAACAAAAATTTTGATATAATCCGCAACCCTTAGTCACATTCAATTTTTCGTTCCTTGCCTTTGCAGATTGGTGACTAATCTATGTCAAAGGCTGATTAACCCGTAAGGAGCAGTCATGCGTCACTACGAAATCGTGTTTATGGTTCATCCGGACCAAAGCGAGCAAGTACCAGGTATGATTGAACGTTACACAGGTTCTGTTAAAGAAGCTGGTGGTCAAGTTCATCGCCTAGAAGATTGGGGTCGTCGTCAATTAGCGTACCCAATTAATAAATTACACAAAGCACATTATGTGCTTATGAATGTAGAAGCGCCTCAACAAGTCATCGACGAGCTAGAAACGACTTTCCGTTATAACGATGCTGTATTACGCAGTCTTGTTATTCACACTAAGCACGCCGTAACAGAAGCGTCCCCAATGGTTAAAGCTAAAGATGATCGTAAAGTTTTAACTGAAGTTGAAAACAACGATTTTGAGGATGCTGAAGAGTAATTCAAAAATTGATAATCGCTTTTCATTAATCGGCACAGTTTGTCAATTACCAAAGCGATATAAAAGCCCTAATGGCATTAAACATTGCCAGTTTTGGTTGGAACATCGTTCCGAGCAGTTTGAAAGTGGTTTATCACGCCAAGCTTGGTTAAAAATGCCTATTCAAATTAGTGGTAATCAATTAGTAGAAAAAACTCAAAGCATTACGGTCGGCAGTCAACTATTGATTGTAGGTTTCATTACCTCACACAAAACTTCAAGAGGTTTTAGTCAGTTAGTATTACATGCCGAGCAAATCGAATTTATAGATTAGGAGACAGCCAAATGGCACGTTATTTCCGTCGTCGTAAGTTCTGCCGTTTTACAGCGGAAAATGTTGTAGAAATCGATTACAAAGATATCGCTACATTAAAGAACTACATTTCTGAAAGCGGCAAAATTGTACCAAGCCGTATTACCGGTACTCGTGCGAAGTACCAACGTCAATTAGCCCGTGCAATTAAACGCGCGCGTTATTTAGCGTTATTACCTTACTCTGATGCACATCATCACTAAGAAGGAGAAGGTCAAATGCAAGTTATTCTTTTAGATAAAATTGCTCACCTAGGTAATGTAGGTGACCAAGTAGATGTTAAATCAGGTTTTGCTCGTAACTTCTTAATCCCGCAAGGTAAAGCGGTTATGGCAACAAAAGCTAACATTGAACATTTTGAAGCACGTCGTGCCGAATTAGAAGAAAAAGCAGCTAAAGCATTAGCCGCAGCGGTTGAGCGTGCAGAACGTTTAGAAGCGCTTGGAGCTGTGACTATCGCCTCTAAAGCAGGTGATGAAGGTCGTTTATTCGGTGCAATTACTACACGTGATGTTGCTGAAGCTGTAGTTGCAGCTGGTGTTGAAATCACTAAAAGTGAAGTTCGTTTACCAAACGGTCCAATTCGTACCCTTGGTGAACATGATGTTCGTTTCCAACTTCACGGTGAAGTATTTGCATCATTAAACGTAATTGTTGTAGCTGAATAGTTTCTTCATACGTTCAAACAAAAAACCCGACTTTAAGTCGGGTTTTTTGTTTGAGGGATATATCAGCAAATAGACCTTTTGTAAGTTAAAACTTGGGACTATCCTAGATAACTGACAAATTTTCTATTTAGGATGCAATATCCTAATGAGAAAAAGTCGTCTAAGTCAGAGCAAACAATATAAACTCATTGAGCTGTTTGTTGCTTGAGTGACGGTGGAACCAACAGCAGAGTTGGTAAATGTAAACAAAACGACTGCAGCATACTACTTTCATTGTTGACGTCTCCTCATCTATCAAAACAGACTTTACTTAGAAACATTTGAAGGTGAAATTAAAGCAGATGAAAATAACTCCTGTGGTGATCGTAAAGGAAACTTGATCGTGGAACTACGGGTAAAGCCATTGTATTTGGGTTTCTCAAACGAAATGATAAGGTTTATACCATTGTCTTAGAATGCACAGTCAGCAACATTATTGCCGATTATAGAACACAGTAACAAAGTGAAACATCTACAAACTAACAATTTGTGAACTCTTTCATAAGACGATTTTGCAGGAATTTTACCAAGTTTCCTTTCACAAGGAAATCTATACGGATTTGAGTACATTGCAAGCTGATTTAGATGAATAGTTAGTGTATTATAACCAACATCAACCCCATCAGGGAAAAATGTGCTGCAGAAAAACATCGATGGAAACATTGCTTGATGGAAAACCGCATTTGGGTAGAAAAGGATTTAATCTCAAATTAATCTGACAGATACTGTAATTTTAAACGTGGCTGTCAGATTGGGGTTGAGCTTCTACAGATTATCTAGGCTTTCATCGCCCGAACATTGCATAATGGCCTGTCTTGATTTCCACTTTTTCGATTTATCATACGCCTTGCGAACTTTGCCCCTATTTTCATGCGAAAGGCATAATTCGATTGATTCAGACGAAAACCGATCTAATTCATGTAAATAAGTGCTGGCAATGCTGCGCAAGCCGTGAGCGACTAACAAATCTTTAAATCCCATTCGTTTTAATGCCACATTAGCCGCACCGCTATTCATAGGGCGGTTATAAGGCGCAACGCGACTACAAAATACATATTTACGGTTGCCCGTATAGCGGCGCATTTGCTCTAACACATTCAAGGATTGAGAGGAAAGCGGAACACTATGCGCACGTTTGCCGCCTTTCATTCGCTCTGCCGGAATATGTAAGGCTTTCGCCTCCCAGTCAATATCCGCCCATTCTATCGTCACCGCCTCGGAACTTCTCAAAATGCTCAATAACTGCCACTCGATTAAAAGTGCGGTCGGTTTTTTAACATCTGAATTCTGCAAAACCTTGAATAAGTGCGGCAAATCTTCAGGGGCTATGGTTGGATGGTTCTTAGTCTCCACATAAGTAAATTCATCGTGAATCTTTCTAAAAGGATTTTTCACGATTAAATTTTCATCCTCTGCCATTCTAAAAATCTGATTAATCGCAATATTGATTTTATAAAGCGTATTGGAATTTTTCAGCGGTGAAAGCGCCGGCGCAAAAGTTTCATAATTTGCCTCATCAATCGGCAGATCTGCGATTTTAGGGAATAAATGCAACTCCACGCGGCGAAAAGCCTCATTTACGGTTTGAGCCTTGAGTTTCCCCAATTTCAAGCGCTTATCACGCCATTTCATCGCCATTTCTGCAAAGGTGATTTTCTTTTCTTCGGTTTCTAATTGCTGTTTTTTTCGATATTCCAAAGGATCTATATTTTGTAATAGCAACGTTCGGCATTCTTCAGCCAATTGACGGGCTAAAGCAAGGGAAAGCGTGGGATAAGCCCCCAAACTAATTTTTTTTCTTATTTGCCCATTTGTACACAAAATAAAATATCTTTGCACCATTTGGAAAAATACGAATATTTAAATTTCGCCCATCAGATTTTGAATACTCTTTTGTGCTAGGTTTAAGCGCTTGAATGGTAGTATTTGTTAAAGGTTTTACAAGTTTTGCCATTGTGGTAACTCTCAATAAAATGAAAAACTACCGCATTTTAACCCCCAGTAAAAAGCCCTAAAATTTAGTGGGGGTTATTCTGGGGGTTAAAGCTGCGAACAATAACAAACAATAGCGAACGAAAACAACAAATAGAAAGTTGTTAAAGTGTTGTTTTTACGTTGTTTTTTGACAGAAAAGACGTTATTTGACAAGCTACATGGCGGTGAGAGGGAACAGCAACATTTAACGCTCAAGCCTTGATTTTACTGGGTTCTTCTCTGATTGCTTTTGTCTAGAGGGATCTAAACAGGGATCTAAAATCCCAATTCAATCTAAATGAGGGAAAAGCAATAATCAAGTAATATCATTAAATCTCGTTTAATATCAGGTAAGCGAACGTAGTCACTTGGTTAAAGGATAAAGTGCGGTCATTTTTTATCTTTTGGGATTTTGGCCATCATAAAAATAATTTTTTTCTGTGAGTGTGTTTTTTTTACAGGAATTATAGGAATTTAGGAACGCTAGAAGTTATTTTCTTATTTATCAAATAGTTAAGCGTTAAAAAACGTTCCTATTTGTGCTTTCAAAAATAGGAACGCAATAGGAATTTTTTAGGAACGGACAAAAGCCATTTTTTCAAAATAGGAATGAAAAGGGAAAAAACAGGAACAAAAGCAAGGTAAATAGGAATTTTATAGCATAGAATAGGAACGTTTTATTTTTATAACATATTGATTAATAAATATTTATTATTTTTATTCCTATAATTCCTATAAAAAATCACTCTATTCTATAAAAAATCTTTTTCACGGCATAAAAAAAGCAAGGTTTGGCCGCCTTGCTCTTTTGGGATTTTGTCGGTTTATTCTTCCGTTTCCGGCTCATCTGAAAACGGCATGATTTTATAGGCTCTTGCCGTTTTGCCGATCATCTTTTTGGGAATCTTAAAAATAAACTCATTATAGCCTTGTTCCGGTTTGTTTGGTTTTTTTAGTAGTCCCGCCGTAAATAGAATGCCCAATGCCATTTTTTTGGGGAATCCGTCTATCACTTCATCAAAGATTTTGGGGTAAATGAAGTAGTGTTCTTCCTCTTTGGCTGCTTCATCTGCCAGTACACGAACACCTGCAATTTTTAACGGTGTTTTGGCGTTTGGGTCTGCCGGATATTCAATAAAAGCGGCTTCATTAATTAATAGCCAATCAGTTACGGCTCGAATCAGTGCGCTTTCTTCTCGGCTATTCTCGCCAAATTCTTCTTTCCAGTTAAGAAAGTTTTTCAAAATAGCATTGGCGCTTTCTTCTTCCGTCCATTGGGTTAAATCCTTGGCTAAGCATAAAGCGGTTTCAAGCACGGCGAAACGGTCGCCCGCCACGCGTTGAACTTGTCCGCTCATATTGCTAGATAAATCTAACCATTTTTGCCGGATTGCTTTATAGGTGGTTTTTATACTGTCCGCGTTATTGGCAAGGAAAGCGATCCATTCACGCCCAATCACGCCAAAATATTCTTGCACTTTTTCGTTTAAATGGTCGGCGTGGGCTTTATTATTCGGGAAATGGTGCAAATTATTCGCCTCTTCCAAAGGAACATTTAAGAGTCGCACTAATTGCCCGGCGTGGACTTTTGCCCCTTGTAACCTTAATTGCGTTTCTAAATCCTTTTCACCGGTTGAAAGTGCGGTTACTTTCCAGCGTTTTATTTGACGATTTCCGCCCTCTTTCTCACCGCGTATTTTGTCCGTCTCGTTGAACAGGTCATAAGCGATATTTTCAAGGTTTTTCCCGTCTTTGGCTTGCCCGATTTCGTCAAGAGTAATAAAGCCGTCATTGCGTGCGGCGGCTTCATTTTTAACGCCCGTTGCCGTGGTACTCCAACTTAATTTGATTTTGTCTGGGTTGCCGTAAATGCTGTTGGCAATATTTAATGTCGTGCTTTTCCCTTTTGAACTTTCGGCGAAAAGGTGAACCCCAAAGGATTCACGCCCCAAAAGTGAAAGCATAGGGGCAGCAAGTGCAACTGCCACGCCTAACATCATAGAAACGTTGCCTTTTACATTCTGGGCGATCTCCCGTTGCCAATCGGCAAGCGTGCCGGCGGTGATATAGCCTAAACTTGAGCCGCTTTTATCGGTGAAATAAATCGGCTTTTTAGGTGTGCCAATAATTTCCCCATTGGGTAATAAATACGCCCCATTTAGCCAGCCTGTCACGTTGGTGATCGTCCATTGTGTCGAATGGTTGCCGTTAAAGTGAAAATGCTCGGTGAGTTTCTGCGTTAAGCCCGATCCCTGTGTCATCTTCAAGCCTTGTGCCTTCAACATTTTCCAGCCGGTATCCGTACCAAAATCTTCACGGGCAATCGCAACCGTTCTAGGGGTGTTTTCGTCTCGGTTTTGCCATTGGAACAAATAATAATATTCACCGCTTGCGGTTTTGCCTTCGCCTGCTAATTCTAAATTGTCACAAATCCACGTTTCTTTTTCTTGAATGATCTCGCCGGTGTTTCCATCAACTTTAGGCGTTATATAATGTAACCCTTTAATCTTGCCATTTTCTCGATATTCAACATAAGGTGCGGCGCGTGAAACTCTGCCTTGTTCTTCTGTTTCTATCACGATTTCAGCCGTATTGCGTGCCTCTTCATCTTCTCTTAGGCGTAAAACATAGCCACTTAAATCCTGCTTGTTTTCGCCTAAGTTATCGGCAAAAAAGACTTTTTCAGCCTTTGAATGTTTGGCAATGGCTAAAAGTAGGGCGGTTTCTTGTGCTTGGCTAACTTCACCAAAACGGCAAAATGTCACGGCGTGAACATCCTCTTTTAAAATCTGATAATTGCCCGCATTTGCCAGTTTTTCAGCATCTAAAATAAGCGGCTTATAATCATTGCCTAAGCCTAATTTATCACGCAATAAGCCCCATTCTAAGCCGTTTCCTTTCTCTTTCCCAAATCCCCATGCTTTCCACGCTTTATCACCAATCAAAGCGTAAATATGCTCATAGGCTACTCGCCCTTGTTCGTCAAAGTGCGGTACTTTTGGAGGTTGTTTTTTATATGCCATAATTCCCCCTAACCTTGATTTCTATGCTTAAAAAACGCAATCACGTCGCCGGCGCGGTATTTTTTCGGGCTGCGTGGGCGTGGGTCGCCTAAGGTTGCCGGAAAGCCCGGCAATTTAATTAAGGTTTGAATCACATAACCATAAGAACAGCCCGCATAATCGGCTATATCGTGTGGTGTCCATATTTTATCGGCGTTTAATTGTTGCGCTTCTATGGTTTGCACGCGGGCTTTCAGGTTTTCTAATTCCTTTAATAAAAAATCGGTCGTATTTGGTTTATTTTCCATATTCCCCCCTAGCGTTGTTGCCGTCTTGCTTGTTTTTGTTGGATGCGTTGTTTTTTCTTGCGGCGTTGTGTTTTCGCTTTGATAAATTGCGTTTGTTGTACTAATCGCTCGGCTTTCTGCCATAGGGCGATCCCCTCTTCATCGCTAAAAATTTCAATCAGTGTGCCATTTGGTAAGGTGATTCTATGCGTTATCATGGCGCGCTCCTTTCGATAAAGTAGGTTGGGATTTGGGAAAACATTGATCCAATTTCCCTTGAATTCGGTCGATCTGTAACTGTTGAAAGTGCGCAATATTCAACATAAAGCCGCGCAATTCGTTTACATCTTTCAAATAATCGGTAGCACCAGCCATTTCTAAGCACGTACCTAGGGTTTCAAGGCGTGAAACTTCCGTTTGAATTTCATCAAGAAAAGAAAGGGAAAGATTAGGCATAAATCCCCCTTTGCGTAAAAGTGCGGTTAAATTTCGGGTTGATTTTGGCGATAAGTGAAAGGCATTGAAAATCGGCGCTAAGGCTTAGGCGCGCGTTAGTTTCGTTGTTGGCTTGAATAGTTTTAACGCACAAATTAAAGTGCGAGTGCGTGCGATTCACGCATAGAAATTTGTAGATCATTTCTGCGGCTTCCTGTAATAAATTTTGAGGAACTACCGCTAAAGTTTGCAGGCTTGGGCGGTAGCACATAACGGGCTGCAAAACCGTTATTACAGGAAAACGGCAAAGGGCGGAACCTTTCCCATTATGCGCTACCATTGAGAATAGACTATCAGAAAATAGGCTATATTGAATAGGTGCGTAAACGCTACGAACAAAAAAAGCACGATTTGGCGTGCTGTTCGCCTGTAATAATAAAACGATCTTGCAGTGACCGGCTTTAGATTTTGCTAAAGCGGATTTAATATAGTTTAATTTCGTTTTAACTGTCAAGCCGCTTTGTAAAAATTTTCTGTTTTGGGGCGTAAAAAAGTTGCGCCCTACCGCATTAAACGGTAGATTGTCGTTTAAATAGTTCATTGAATTATTCGCTTTAAATTGTCGTTATAGGGAACGGGCTTATCTTTCGGGGTAAGCCCTTATTTTTTGTTTGAGGTTTCCGCTTTGTTATCTTGCGCCCATCGGTGTGTTTGAGCTACGGGCGAAAATTGCGCAAATTGCCCTTGTTCAAATCCGGCGCGAACAATGCCTTTCAATTCGCATGATTCGCAATAAACGTGAGCAACCGTCACAACTGCGCTAGGGCGTGTGGAACTCCGGATTTTCAATGCTTTTCCACATTCCGGGCAATTAAGCCGCAAGCCTGCCATCTTCGTCGCCTTTTGTATGGTTGGGATTTTGTTTATCTAACCAGGCTTGCACATCTTCACGCGCCCATCGGTTAGTTCTGTCATATTTAAGCGGTTTGGGAAAATCGCCCCGTTTCACTAAATAATAAATTTTTGTGCGAGAGGCAATCCCCATTTCTTCTAACTCTTGAATCGTTAATAAGGCTTTTAATGTCATATTCTTTCCTTTTATTTAAGTGCGGAATTGACCGCACTTTTATTTATTAAACGGCAATAAAATTTTCTGTCTGTTTCTTTTCTTCTTGCACATGTAAACCTAATGCAAAATAAAACATCATCTTTTCATTTCCTGTTAATTTTCCATAATCAGGAAAAATAGCACTATTTCTTAATATTTTTTCATGATTTAATTCATACCTAATTTCATCTATAAATTGGTTTTGTTGATGAAGCGGTAATTTTTTAAATTTTTCTAGTAAAGATAATGCAACATCTCTACTTTTTATCATTTCTTTACTTTCCATTTTCTTCATCTCCCAATATTACGTTTTTGTATTCTATCGCCGCCATTAAATTAAGATTTTCCACGATATAACATTCTTGTCTTAAATAAGCGCTGATATAATCCATTGTCTCTTCATCATTATAAATTGAGCGGTGACAACTGCCTTTTTGTGTATAAATGCTTAGATTTTTTAACGTGGTAACTACGGCGCATTTTCGTGGGAATTGCGGCGGAATAATTGCCGGCATACCGCCAAAATAATTTGATAGATAAAGATTGTTGATACCGTTATTTTCTGAATAATTAAACGCCCCTTGAATATTGGCATTCGCTTTCGCCACTAAATCCGCCCCCACAAAGAAAACAAGATCATTGCGTTCTTGATATTGGGCCGGCAATTTATTGCGGAGTGCGGTCGCCAATTCGTCTAAATTTTTATAATCGGCTTGTTCAGAAAATAAAGTAATTTTACCCGCACTTTTTCCGCCCGTGATGATATTTGCCGGGTTTTGTTCTTTCAGTTGGGCGAGCCAACCTTTCACCACATCGGATAGATCTTCCGCTTGTGTGTTTGTCGCCTCGCTTTCACCATACCAGCCCATTTGCAGCATATCTAAAATAAATTGCTGTTCCGTCAAGCGGGTGAAATTTTCCGAAAAGTTATCTTGAATCACTTCAAGCTCATCAATTAAACGCCAATCAATTTGCACACCGCTGTCGATTTCTTGGAGTTGATAAATGTCGCCATATTCCACAATAGAACGATTACGCCCATCTTGTTTGCGCCCCGTTGTTGTGCCTTTTAATGCCCCAAAGATTTTTTTATCTTTTTGATTTTTCACTGTTATCCAGTTAATCGAATTGAGAAAATCAGAACGGGTTTTAAAATCTTTCATCAGCTCTTGTTGCGCCTTGTCATTGAGTGAAATGGATAATAAAACGTCTTTTCTTTCATCCAATTTATCTTGATATTTTGCCGCCAATTGGCTGGCATATTGTTTTAGTGGGGATGTTGTCATGTTGTTTTCCTCTTTAAAAAGTAAAGTGTGTTTATATACTCCGCAATCTTAATCAACGTTCACCATTTGTTTATTTTCGATTGCGTTGAGGATTGTAGGCAGATAAAAAAAGTCGATGCGAAAATTAGAAAAATTTGGCTGTTTTTGGAAAAATTTGACGTTTTTTAGAAAAATTTCGGGGATTTTGGGAAAAAATAAGTATAAAAAAGCCCCATGTCTGGGGCGGGTCGCTCTTAATATGGGCTTCTCTCTAGGAATTTTTCCAAAAATGGGGCGATAGTTTTGGCTTTCCTCACTTTTCCGGAATAGCCCATCTTGCTTTCCATTTCTTCCAAAATATCGCTAATTGCTTCGGATATAGCGTTAAATGAAGGGCGGTTTTTATCTGTGATAAAAAAATCTTTCCGGTTCACTTTCTGAAATTTAGGATGATGCATAAAAACTAAGGCATTGATAATACTTTGGTACATTTCATCGTCTGATTTGTTATTTGGTTTTCTTGTATCAAAAATAGAAAGTAAATTTAACTCTTTTTTAATTCTTTCAATATCATCCTTTGAGATATAGAGATTTTTAAAAAAATCTATTCTTAATTTATCTAAGTAATCAGGAATGAAAATATTTATTATTGAAGTTTTAAAGCTCTTTTTGAACTCTTCGTTTCCTAAAAATTCATAATGGCTATAAATTTCTAGCTCAGGTAATAATGATTCTATAATAGTATTTAGTTTTTCTGGAATCATTTCCGGTTTAATTAAGTAAGATAATTTTAATTGTCCTTTTGGTATTTTAAAGTAACCACTTAGAAAACAGTCATTCAGTATTAATATTTCCTGTTCATCTATTATTTCTATTTCTTCATCTTGTTTTTGATTCAGGTTTTCTGATATGCCTTTATAATATAGCTTACTATTTGTTATCCCTGAAATGCTATGATATTTATTTTCATCATTATATAAAGATACATGATTGTTTTTAATATAATCTTTTATTTCAAATTGAAATAAACCGCCATTCATAGCTTCCATTTTTTTGTTAGAATGAAAAAGCACAGTTTTATCGGGTTCATTTCTACTATACCTAACGCTAATTTCATCAAATTTAAAAATACTACTCGCGATTCTTATTCCATCTTCATTTTTCTTTACGAATAAAAACAAAGAGATTTTTTCATTCTCAAAAAAATCTAAAATATTATCAATAGATATTTCTTTGTCATATTCTTGCTTAAAGTTCGAAATAAACTGCTCAATAGTGAAAAAATCTTGTTCAACAGAGTATAGCCCCATAACAGTTCCTTTACTGTGTTTTTATATAGTGTGAAGATAGCATATCACAAGGATGGTGACTAGTCTCAAGTTATCCCAAATCTTCCCAAATCGTTCAAAGAGACATAAAAAAGCCCCGTATCTTCTACGGGGCATTACGTCATTCACAATTTTCAACTACTGATTAGCCAGCTCTTCTAGTTCGCGTATATATTCACGCTTTTGCCATGAGCCGCCGCCCGGGTTAGGAATGTTAAATTTAATCTCCGGCATATTAATTTTTAAATGGCTAATATCAATTTTTTCATCTAAATGAGTTTTAATTTTACTAACAAAGAAATTCAAGAAAGCGCCACTATAATCATAGTTAATATAATTTCCGAATAGAACGCTACTTTTATTTTCAAATAGAATTGAATAGATTTCATTGATTTTCTTCATAGATTCACTTTTGAAAAAATCTTCCATGAATTCTTGAGCAATTAAATCTAAGGCTTTTGTTTTGATACTGATAGAGTTATCTGAAAATGCTTTATATTCTGTGATTAATAGAAGTTTTAATTTCGCATCAAATTTTGTGATAACTTTATTCAGTGCATTAATCTTTAATGTATTTTTACTCACACGCTCGGAAACTTCATCAAAGCCCTCAAAATTAATTTCACCGGTATCACTTACTTGAAGATTATCAATTTCTTTTTGTGCCTCTTGGTTTTCCTGTTCCAGTGCCTCAATCATTTTTTGATTACGTTCAATGTTTGATTTAATCGTTAAAGCCTTATCTTGAATGGCTAAAAAGGCTTGATTATTTTTGTTTAGTTCTGCAATCAGCTTTTCTAGTTCCGCTTGCTTTTCTGGGTTTTGTAGTGTCATTGGTTTGTCTCCTTTTGGTTTCGTTTGTTAATTTGCTCTTTCATCCAGGCATTCACTTCACTTTCAAGCCAAACTGAATTTTGTTTATTCAGTTGAATACTTTTAGGAAATTCACCGGCTTTCATATTTCGATAGATTGTGGAGCGCCCTAAGCCTGTTTTATTCATCACTTCCGGCAGTTTAATAAATCGTTCCGCCTGTGCTGTCTTCTCGGCCATAACTTTCCTTATCATAAAAAAGTAGATTCATAGGTATCCAAATTCATCCCATTGGATAGGGCAAAAATAAAATATTTATCTCGGATCGAATAGAAAATTTAATTGTGAAATGAGAAAGCACAATAAAAGGATAAAAAATAAACAGTTAGCCGGCATGCTACGGAAATTTTTCACGGAAAACCCCACGCCACGGAAAATCCACTTCCTCCCCCGCCGAATTTGCGTTAAAAATTGATAAAATTACAGTTAATTTTCAGCCACTAAAATAGCGAAAACCCTTGCTATATCTAGCTTTAAATATATCGCTTTAACTAATTCTTAACTGTAAAAATTACATACTTTTTCACTATTTTTCACTTAAGAAAAAGTGTGATTTTCTTGATACAAAGTATAACCATTTGATTTATAATGGGTTTTAAGATTTTACGTGGGCGAGATGACGAAAAAACATTTCAGTTAAGAGAGGGAAAAGCGATAAATGGTAGAGTGTAAAATATGCGGTGCAAAAGCCCTAATAAACAAAAGTCAAAGAGAACATAAGGAATTTACTAAACTTTATTGCACCTGTAAAAATCAGGATTGTGGGCATAAATTCGTATTAAATTTAGAATTTAGTCACACAACAAAGCCTAGTAAATTAAAAGAACAAGATTATTTTAAATATATCCTCACTTGCTTACCGAATGACAAAAAACAAGAAATTCTAGAAGTGTTAATGAATGATCAAGAGCAAAGTGCCTTAAATTTACATTCTTCCACATAATCGCCCCATTTCTGCATAATTTCTTGTCGGGAGCGCCATTTTTTCGATTTATCATACGCCGCGCGCACCTTACCGCGGTTCTCATGGGATAAACAAAGCTCAATGGCTTCTGATGAAAAAATATCAAGCTCATGAAGATAAGTGCTGGCAATGCTGCGCAAGCCGTGAGCAACTAACAAATCTTTAAATCCCATTCGTTTTAATGCCACGTTAGCCGCACCGCTATTCATAGGGCGATTATAAGGCGCAACACGGCTACAAAATACATATTTACGGTTGCCGGTATAACGGCGCATTTGCTCTAACACATTCAAGGCTTGAGAGGAAAGTGGAACACTATGCGCACGCTTACCGCCTTTCATTCGCTCTGCCGGAATATGTAAGGCTTTCGTCTCCCAGTCAATATCAGCCCATTCTATCGTTACCGCCTCGGAACTTCTCAAAATGCTCAATAACTGCCACTCGATTAAAAGTGCGGTCGGTTTCTTCACATCTGCCCCTTGTAACACTTGGAATAGGCGCGGCAAATCTTCCGGCTTAATGGTCGGGTAATTCCTTGTCTCTACATACGTAAATTCATCATGAATATTGCGAAAAGGATTCTTAATAATCAAATCTTCATCTTCTGCCATTCTAAAAATCTGATTAATAGCAATATTGATTTTATAAAGCGTATTGGAATTTTTCAGCGGTGAAAGCGCCGGGCCAAAAGTCTCATAATTTGCCTCATCAATCGGCAGATCTGCGATTTTAGGGAATAAATGCAACTCTACGCGACGGAATGCTTCATTTACGGTTTGCGCTTTGAGTTTCCCTAATTTTAACCGTTTATCGCGCCATCTAATCGCCATCTCTGCAAAGGTGATTTTCTTTTCCTCTACAACCTCATTTAAAGATTGGCGATACTTTAGCGGATCAACATTACGTAAAATAAGTCCCCGATATTCCCGCGCTAATTCGCGTGCATGAATAAGAGATAAATCAGGGAACGACCCTAAACTAAGTTTTCTGTGTTTCCCCTGCCATTTATAGGCAAAGTACCAAATCTTAGCACCATTAGGTTTAATTCTGATATAAAGTCCACCCCCATCTGATTTAATGTATTCTTTTTCGGCGGCTTTAAGATTCTGAATCGTTGTATTTGTTAAAGGTTTAACTATCTTGCTCATATCACATCATCTCATAAAGAATAAGGCGTAATCGCATTTTTAGATCCCTCGCAAAAAGCCCTAAACAGTGAGGGATCTAAACAGGGATCTAAAAAGTGCGGCTATAAGCAATCAGAAATAAACAGTAATGAACATCTATGAATAGTAACTCATTGAAATATTAATGAATTTTTATCTGAAATGAACGTTGGTGAACGTTGATGAATTGTGTTCTGGCGGTGAGAGGGGGATTCGAACCCCCGATGCAGTTCCCCACATACACGCTTTCCAGGCGTGCTCCTTCAACCACTCGGACATCTCACCGTGTTGAGGTGCACAAACTATAAAGATTTGCAGAAATTTAGTCAAGTTTTTTGAGCCAGAATATAAAAATCTTCTTAAATTTTCGTTAAAATAGCGATATTTTATTCATCTCTTGTTGTTTTTTTATGCACCTCAAATCATTGTTTTCTAAAAATGTATTTTTAGCCGTAAAACCTTTCAGTGCACTGAAAGATTCATTTCGACTCGGTTATACGAAAAAATCACTATTTCGAGATATCATTGCAGGCTTAACGGTCGGAGTCATTGCCATTCCTCTTTCTATGGCATTAGCGATTGCGAGTGGTGTCGCACCACAACATGGGCTTTATACCGCAATTATTGCAGGTATTATCATCGCTCTAAGCGGTGGTTCACGTTTCAATGTTTCCGGCCCCACAGCCGCTTTTGTCGTTATTTTATATCCAGTGACCCAGCAGTTCGGCTTGAGTGGTTTGCTGATGGCAACCTTACTTTCCGGTGTAATTTTAATCTTAATGGCGCTATTCCGCCTCGGTCGACTAATTGAATACATTCCTCTACCCGTTACTCTGGGCTTTACCTGTGGGATAGGTATTACCATAGGAACGCTGCAAATTAAAGATTTTCTAGGGTTAAAGATTGAACAAATGCCCGCTCATTATTTGGAGAAAACTCATGCTATTTTTACCGCACTTCCAACCATTAGTTGGTCAGATACAATTGTGGGTGCCACAACATTATTGGTATTAACACAATGGCATAAACTACGTGTTGCGATACCTGGTCATTTACCAGCTGATAATCGGAACTATACTGGCATTACTCTTACAGCATTTCGGTTTTTATATCGAGACCATTGGCTCTGCATTCCAATATACGCTACCGGACGGCTCTATAGGACAAGGAATTCCCAATGTATTACCCGATTTTTCCCTACCGTGGAATGTGCCAAATGCTCAAGGTGAATTGATCCAATGGAATTTTGATCGCCTACAGACCTTGCTGCCCGCGGCCTTCTCTATGGCTGTATTAGGGGCAATTGAATCATTACTCTGTGCTGTGGTTCTAGACAATATGACAGACACCAAACATCATTCAAACAATGAGTTATTAGCTCAGGGGTTAGGAAACCTCTTTTCGCCATTCTTTGGCGGCATTACAGCAACAGCAGCTATCGCTCGTTCCACCGCCAACGTTAAATCTGGTGCGGTCTCACCTATTGCCAGTGTTGTGCATGCCCTTTTAGTATTATTTGCGTTATTATTTTTTGCACCAGCGCTTTCTTATTTACCCCTATCCTCTATGGCGGCACTACTTTTAGTCGTGGCCTGGAATATGGCAAGCATACATGAAATAATTAGCCTTGCCCGTCGTTCGAGTAAAAACGAGCTTACCGTATTATTTACCTGTTTAATTTTGACTGTGCTATTTGATATGGTCATCGCCATCACCGTTGGTGTACTCTTAGCGAGCCTATTATTTATTCGCACGATTGCTGAAATGACCAAAGCCATTGAGCAAAATTCACCGGAGGATCTCAATGATGTTTTGGTTTATCGTATCAGTGGCCCTCTATTTTTTGCCGCAGCAGACAAATTGTTTGCGGAGTTACACGATAAAACTGTTCATACTGATCACGAAATCAAACATATTGTGCTACAGTGTGATGCGGTGACCGTATTGGATACAGGGGGGATTCATGCACTCACGCGTTTCGTACAACATATGCTCCCCCATCAGCAGCTTTACTTATGCAATATGCAATTCCAACCTTTGAGAATGTTAGTGAAGTCAAACAGCGCCCCGGAAATACAAAAAATCAATTTTGCTTCGGATTTAAAAGAAAGCTTTAATAAAATTCGTCATTTTGAGGGATCTAATCCATAAGGAAAAACAAAAGCGTGCTAGAATAGTGCGCTTTTTTATTAACAGATTAAAGGAATATTCAATGCGCCCGAATAATCGAGAGAATTATCAGCCTCGCCCAATTAAAATTACCCGCCATTATACTAAACATGCGGAAGGTTCCGTTTTAGTTGAGTTTGGGGATACAAAAGTGCTTTGTACTGCCACGGTGGAAGAGACCGTACCACGTTTTCTAAAAGGTCAAAACCAAGGTTGGGTAACCGCTGAATATGGTATGTTGCCACGCTCTACGCATAGCCGTATGCAACGTGAAGCCACAAAGGGTAAACAAGGTGGACGTACAATGGAAATCCAACGCTTAATCGCCCGTTCTTTACGTGCAATGGTGGATTTAAATGCACTGGGTGAGAGAGCCATTACCCTAGATTGCGATGTCATTCAAGCAGATGGTGGCACTCGTACTGCCGCAATTACCGGCGCGGCGGTTGCATTGTATGACGCAATTAATGGATTAATCAAAAACGGAACTTTAAAAACGAATCCAATTAAAGGGTTAGTTTCGGCGATTTCCGTTGGGATTGTCGAGGGAGAAGCCGTTTGTGATTTAGAATATGTAGAGGATTCAGCGGCAGAAACGGATATGAATGTCGTGATGATGGAAGACGGCCGTATGATTGAGGTACAAGGTACGGCAGAAGGCGAGCCGTTCAGCCATGAGGAATTACTCACTTTACTTGAATTAGCCAAACAAGGTTGCCATCAAATCTTTGCCGCACAACGTGAAGCCCTAGGCTTATAAGGATAGAAAATGGAACAATATAAACGTGATTTTATTGAATTTGCCCTCAGCCGTCAGGTACTGAAATTCGGCGAGTTTACGTTGAAATCAGGGCGTAAAAGTCCATATTTTTTTAATGCGGGTCTCTTCAATAGTGGGGCGGATTTAGCCCGATTGGGTGAGTTTTATGCCTCTGCAATTCAAGCAAGTGCGGTTGATTTTGATGTTATTTTTGGCCCGGCTTACAAAGGGATTCCCATTGGTACAACAGTTTCTGTCGCATTGTTTAATCGCTACGGTATTGATAAAGCCGTCTGTTTTAATCGTAAAGAAACCAAAGATCATGGAGAGGGAGGAACTTTAATCGGGAGTCCATTGCAAGGCAAAATTTTATTAGTTGATGATGTGATCACCGCAGGAACCGCTATCCGTGAATCCATGACACTCATCAACGCCAATAATGCCGAACTGGCAGCCGTATTAATCGCCCTAAATCGTAAAGAACGAGGCAAAGGAGAACTTTCAGCCATTCAAGAGGTAGAACGGGATTACCAATGTCGAGTATTATCAATCATTGATTTAGACGATTTAATGCAATTTATTGAACAAGATCCAAAATATCGTGATCACTTGCCAACAATGCGTGCTTATCGTGCAGAATTTGGCGTATAAAACTTGATAAATCGATCTTTGTCGCTATTTTAGAAAACACGCAAAAACAACCGCACTTTTTAGAGGACAGAATGAATTTTATTGGAAAAATTTTAGGGGTGTTCATCGGCTGGAAAATCGGCGGATTTTTTGGTGCCATAGCAGGATTTATTTTAGGCTCCATAGCTGATAAAAAGCTCTATGAACTGGGTGCTGTCAATTCGAGCTTTTTTAATCGAAAAACAACACGCCAAGCACTTTTTATGCAGACAACCTTTGCCGTACTGGGGCATTTGAGTAAATCGAAAGGTCGTGTGACCGAAGAAGACATTCAACTTGCCAATCAATTAATGGCACAAATGAAATTGGATGATCAAGGTCGCCGTCTTGCTCAAGATGCATTTCGCCGAGGCAAAGAAACCGATTTCCCTATTCGCCAAGTTATTCGTGAATTTCGTATTGGTTGTGGACAACGAGCAGATTTATTGCGGATGTTCTTACATGTACAGGTGCAAGCCGCATTCTCTGACGCACAATTACATGAAGGCGAAAAAGAAGTGCTTTATGTTATTGCAGAAGAACTCGGACTTTCCCGTATGCAATTTGAACAAATGATTGCGATGGAAATGGCCGCTCGAGCTTTCACCCAAGGAGGGTTTTATCAACAAGGCGCATATCAACAACGTGGCAACTATGAATATCAACAAAATCGTAACGCCTATCAACAATCTTCCGGACCAACGTTGAATGATGCCTATAAAGTGCTGGGTGTGAACGAATCCGATGATCGAAATACGGTCAAACGGGCATATCGCCGTTTAATGAATGAACATCACCCAGATAAACTCGTGGCGAAGGGATTACCGCCGGAGATGATGGAAATGGCGAAAGAAAAAGCACAACAAATCCAGGCCGCTTATGATTTGATTTGTAAATCAAAGGGCTGGAAATAAAGCGTGCGTGTCATTCTCGCCCCAATGCAAGGCGTACTCGATCCTTTTGTACGCCAACTTCTGACTGAAATCAACGATTACGATTTATGTGTTACAGAATTTATCCGTGTTGTAGATCAGTGTCTTCCTGAAAAAGTCTTTTATCGCTTATGCCCTGAACTCAAAAATCAAGGTTTCACACCTTCAGGTACACCGGTACGGGTTCAGTTACTTGGACAACATCCTGATTACTTAGCCGAAAATGCTATTCGTGCCATTAATCTCGGTTCACACGGTATTGATTTTAATTGCGGTTGCCCTTCTAAAACCGTCAATGGAAGCCACGGCGGTGCCGCATTACTCAAACAGCCTGAATTAATTTATCGTGCAACACAGGCTCTACGAAAAGCGGTTCCGATATCCTATCCCGTAAGCGTAAAAGTGCGTTTAGGTTGGGACGATATTTCCCAAGCTATTGAAATTGCCGATGCAGTACAACAAGGCGGTGCGACAGAAATCACGGTTCATGGTCGAACCAAGACTGATGGCTATCAGGCTGATTGCATTAATTGGGAAAAAATTGGTGAAATTCGTCAATCTCTCTCTATCCCCGTCATTGCAAATGGTGAAATTTGGCATTGGCAAGATGGACAAAATTGTATTGCAAAAACAGGTTGTCATGACCTTATGGTAGGGCGTGGCGCATTAAACATACCAAATTTAAGTCATGTCTTAAAATCAAATCTGCCAAAAATGCCATGGACAGAAATTCAGACAATGTTACAAAAATATGCCGAAATGGAGAATTCTCACGATTCGGGCTTTTACCATGTTGCTCGCATTAAGCAATGGCTACGTTACTTGAATAAAGAGTATAATGAAGCTAATGCGATGTTTGAACAGATTAGAACTTGCCAAACGGCTGAAGATTTGCGGAAAAAATTGGGACAAATATAAAACGAAAAGTGCGGTCAAAAGCAACCGCACTTTTGTGCTTTAAAGTTTAATCTCACTACCAATAAAGATTTAGAAATTAATACCAAGATCTATTTGTTACTGCTGTTGATACGTTGGTGACTTTATTTGTGCCAGTATCAATTTTTACCCTTAGCTGTTTTTCATTTTTCTTTTCAACACTTGGTTTCATGAAATTGTGTCCGAAAACAATACTTAATGGTAGCGTGATTGGAAAGAGTGCTACTGGAGTATAATTGCTATGTTTTTCGTAAGATTCATAGTACCAAATTTCACTTAAATCATTAGGCTGTTGATAAATTCCTGTAGGTTCACCCATAAATTCTCTTACTTCATTTTTAGTGGTAACATTAGCAATAATTTTGTTTTCGACTGATGTTAAGCTTTGTTCTCTTAACTTTGAACTCCCTTCTAGAGTAGTGCTACAAGCAGAAAGTAATGCAAGAGACACAACTATTGTACATAGTTTTTTCATATTAATTTCCTGAATGAAAATTGGTTCTAAGGGATTATTATGTTATTTTTAATGCAAATTTAATCCAGTAACTCGAAGAGCTATTTGAAATGCTGAAAGAGTTAAAAAGTGACTAATAAGGTAAGTTATGGAATCATCAGAAAAAATTAAAATTATGCGTGAAATGAATCACTGGACGCAAGAAGAAATGGCTGAGAAATTGGGAATGTCCACAACAGGTTATGCAAAAATTGAGAGAGGGCAAACGAATATGAGTGTGGAAAAATTAAAACAGATTGCACAAGTGTTTAATATCAATGTTGCACAGCTATTAGATGATGGTGAACGTTTTGTTATTTGTTCTATTGGGGATAACCACTCAAATTATAGTAATTATTTTGGTTCAAACGAAAAGCTATCTATTGAAAACGAAAAGTTAAAGCAATTACTTGAGGCAAAAGATAATGAAATTGAAGCCTTAAAAAAAGTGATAACACTATTAGAAAATACTTAATCACAGCTCAATGTTATGTATAGCAGGTGCACAAAACTGTTTTTTCGGGACACACTGTGTGTCCCCATATCTCATTGAAATGTTTGTTTTTGTGCATTTTCGACATACTACCGTAATAGCTCAAAAGTGCGCTTAAAATTGACCGCACTTTTTGCTTTAAATTTGAATATATCCATCATAAATATGAGTAGCATCACCCGTCATATAAAGTGGCTGTCCTGCTCCTTGCCATTCAATCATCAAACTTCCCCCCGGTAAATCAACTTGTACTTTGTTATCAAGCAGACCTTGCATGATTCCCACAGCTGCAGCGGCACATGCTCCACTACCACAGGCTTGGGTTTCTCCGGCCCCACGTTCATACACACGTAATTTTATATGGTTACGGTTTATTATTTGCATAAACCCAACGTTAACACGTTCAGGAAAACGTTCGTGATTTTCAAGTAAAGGCCCGAGTTGTTCAACATTTGCGCTGTAAATATCTTCTACTTGCACAACACAATGAGGATTTCCCATAGAGACCGCACCGCATAAAACGGTTTGAATGTCTGTACGCAAGATATAATTTTTTTCAAATTTATTCGCGATAAAAGGAATTTTTGCAGGCTCCCAAATGGGTTCCCCCATGTTTACACGAACTTGCCCATCGTCTTGCACCGTTAAAATCATTTTTCCTTTTTGGGTGCTAACAGCAATATTTTTCTTATTGGTTAAACCTTTAAGTGTCACAAAACGTGCAAAACAACGAGCACCATTACCACATTGTGAAACTTCAGTGCCATCTGAATTAAAAATACGATAATGGAAATCTAAATCAGGATCGTAAGGCGGTTCAACAATCAAAAGTTGATCAAAGCCAATTCCGCGGTGGCGATCTGAAAGGCGTTTAACGGTTTCCGGAGCCAAATAAACATTTTGTGTAATCGCATCGACAACGACAAAATCATTGCCCAAACCGTGCATTTTGGAAAACTGCATTGCTATCCTTAAATTCTTTAAAGTGATGGCTTCGCATTATAGTAACCAACAAAGGGAATAGCAAATGAGCAAAAACGAGAAAGAAGCATAAAAAATGCGATCAATTTGACCGCACTTTTAGCTTTGATGAATACTTACATCCAAGCATTATTACGAATAATCCCCACAGCAATACCTTCAATTTCAAAATAAGGCTGTTCTTCCAAGTTTACAACAATAGGCTGAAATTCTTCGTTTTCGGCGTGAAGATAAATTATGGAACCTTTACGCTCATAACGTTTCACTGTAACCTCATCTTCAATACGTGCAACAATTACCTGCCCATTTCTCACATCTTTTGTACTGTGGACTGCGAGCAAGTCACCATCCAGAATGCCGATATCTTTCATAGATTGCCCATAGACTTTAAGCAAAAAATCTGCTTGTGGTTTAAACATTGTGGCATCCACACGATAAGTCCCTTCAATATGCTGTTCTGCAAGAATCGGCTCACCTGCCGCAACACGGCCAATCAACGGTAGTCCTTCCTGCTCATCACTTGTACCATCATCTAAAATACGGATACCTCGTGATGCGCCAGAGATAATCTCAATCGCCCCTTTCCGAGCTAATGCTTTCAGATGTTCTTCCGCCGCATTAGGGGATTTAAAACCCAATTCACGCGAAATTTCGGCTCGTGTTGGCGGCATCCCCGTTGTTTCTAAATGCCGTTTTAATAAATCCAATACTTCCTGTTGTCTATTGGTTAATGGTTTCATAGCCACTCCTGTTGTTATATACAGAGATTATGTCATTATATACAGAAGAAAGGCTGTTGCAACCGTTATTTATATTTCATACCAAAATTTTAAGGGATTATAACTGGTCTAATATGATATTATTGAGTCGATAATTGATAACAAAAGAGAACCTGATTATGTCGAGTATCGTGAATGCCTATCGTAAACTGTTAGAATTTCCCTTATCGTTCTTAGTAAAAAATAATCCTATCCCAGCCAATCCAGCTGAAGAACTTCAACTTAATCTTTCCCAACCTATCGTCTATGTTTTACCCTATACCTCTCAAACCGATTTTGTGATTTTCCGTCGAAATTGTTTGAATGTAGGTTTACCGGATCCCGCTCAGAAAAATGATGTGCATGGCGTCAGTTTGCCCCGCTATGTGTATTTAGATGAGGGACGTCGTTTTTTTAAATCAAAAGGTGCAAAAGACGAAACTACTCAGGTATTTAACAACTATTTAGAATTACACCGCACCTTTGAAGATTTAGATGTACAAATCGTACCGGTTTCCGTTCTTTGGGGGCGCTCACCGGGACATGAAGATAAAGCAGCTTTACCCAACTTACGATTATTGAATGGTGTACAAAAAACCTTTGCGGCGATTTGGTTTGGGCGTGATACCTTTGTGCGTTTTTCTCAAGCAGTTTCATTACGCTATATGGTGAACGAATATGGTTCTGATGAGAAAATGGCACAAAAATTAGCACGTGTTGCCAAAATGCACTTTGCCCGTCAGCGTATTTCAGCTACGGGGCCACGTTTGCCGAATCGTAAAGCGATGTTTAATAAACTTCTACAATCCACTGCTATTCAAGCGGCAATTGAAGATGAGGCCAAAAGTAAAAATATTAGCCGTGAAAAAGCAGAAAAAGAAGCCTACAAAATTTTAGATGAGATCGCAGCAGATGTGAGCCATTCTAGTCTTAGAGCGGCAGATCGTTTTTTACGTTGGCTATGGAATAAGTTATATTCCGGCATTGATGTACAAAATGCGGATCGTGTTCGTAAGCTTGCCCTTGAAGGTCATGAGATTGTCTATGTCCCTTGCCACCGAAGCCACATTGACTATTTATTGCTTTCTTATGTACTTTATCATCAAGGCTTAGTCCCTCCCCACATTGCGGCGGGAATTAACCTTAATTTCTGGCCGGTAGGCCGTCTTTTCCGTAGTTGGGGGGCGTTCTTTATTCGCCGTACTTTCAAAGGTAATCGACTTTATTCCGCTATCTTCCGAGAATATTTAGCAGAATTATTCCATCGAGGCTATTCGGTAGAATATTTTATTGAAGGTGGGCGTTCCCGTACCGGTCGTTTACTCGCACCCAAAACGGGAATGATGTCAATGACCTTGCAAGCCCTTCAACATAATCAAAGCCGTCCCATTTCAGTCGTTCCTGTTTATGTGGGCTATGAACACGTGTTGGAAGTGGACACTTATGCAAAAGAATTACGCGGTGCGGCAAAAGAAAAAGAAAACGCAGGCTTGGTGATTCGTGTGATTAAAAAATTACGTAATTTAGGACAAGGTTTCGTGAATTTTGGTGAGCCGATTACGCTATCCAATTATCTCAATCAACATTTTCCTAATTGGAAAGAAAATAACCACGAAGACAAACCTCATTGGTTTAATCAAGCTGTAGATATGGTTTCCCGCCAAGTGATGATTAACATCAATAAAGCAGCGGCTGTCAATGCTATGAATTTAGTGGGAACAACGCTACTCTCCTCTCGTCAGCGCGCCCTTGCCCGTGAACAATTGCTTGAGCAATTGGATAGCTACCAACAAATGTTGCAAAATGCACCTTATTCCGAAGATATGGTCATTCCAACAGATTCACCTAAAGCGATGTTAGAACACGTATTAAGTCTTGATCGTGTCGGTGTATTAATTGAAAAAGATAACTTTGGTGAAATTGTTCGTCTTGAACGCACCTCAGCGGTATTAATGACTTACTATCGTAATAACATTCAACACGCCTTTGTTTTACCCTCTTTGGTTGCGAGTATTGTGCTCCATTATGAGGCAATTCAGAAAGATCTCTTATTAGATGCCGTCAGTAAAATCTACCCATTCTTAAAAGGCGAACTTTTCCTACATTTCAATCAGGAAGAATTAAAACAACAAGTAAGCAAAATTATTACGGAATTTACACGTCAAGGGGTAATCCATAACCGTGAAAATCTCCTTTCTATCGACCGTTCAAAAGTCCGAATTTTACAACTTTGGTCTGCCGGAGTGCGTGAAATTTTACAACGTTACTACATCACAACGACTATCTTACAGAAAGACCCACAAATCTCCCGTGCAACCTTAGAAAAAGAAAGTCAGTTAGTCGCACAACGCCTGTCAGTCTTACATGGTATTAATGCACCGGAATTCTTTGATAAAGCAGTATTCTCTGCATTTATTGCGAATTTAAAAGAGGAGGGCTATTTTGATGAGCAAGGTCAGGGTAATCTTCCTTATTTGAATGCATTATCCTCCATCCTTGAGCATCTCATTTCCACAGAAATTAGCCTGACCATTAAAGGTACGGTTGAAAAAGCAGAAGAGATAGAATAGCAATCAAAGTGCGGTTAAAATTCAAAACGATTTTAACCGCACATTTTTTCTAATTGCTACCCTAATGCCACATCTAAAATCATCATCAACGAAAAACCCAACATTAAGCTGAGTGTCGCAATATCGGTATTACCGTTACTTTGTGATTCGGGAATAAGCTCTTCAACCACAACGAAGATCATCGCCCCTGCTGCAAAGGCGAGAGCATAAGGAAGAATTGATGTCATGGATATCACAAATAATGCACCAATCACAGCACCAATAGGCTCAACAATGGCGGAGAAAGCTCCGTAAGTAAAGGCTTTCATTCTGCTATGCCCTTCAGCCCGAAGTGGCATAGACAACGCAGAGCCTTCCGGCACATTTTGTAACCCCATACCAATCGCAAGCCCAATAGCACTTAATGTCAAAGGAAGGGTATCTGCATTTTCACTAAGCGTTGCCACAGCACCAAATGCCACACCAATCGCAAGCCCCTCAGGAATGTTATGAATAGTAATTGCCAAGAAAAGTAACATGGATTTGGATAATCTACGGCGGGGCTGCATACCTTCCGCCTCTTCAATCGGTTTACTTAAATGCAAATGAGGAACAAGGTAATCCACTCCACGTAAAAATAATCCCCCTATCAAAAATCCAACGAGCGTCGGAAGCCAATACCATTCACTTTGGTTTTGTTTACTAAATTCAAAAGATGGCTCTAGTAACGACCAAAAAGAAGCGGCAATCATTACGCCGGCAGCAAATCCCATCATACTATCAAGCAGTTTCTGATTAACCTGTTTAAAAAAGAACACAAAGGCAGAGCCAAAAATCGTGCAAAACCACGTAAATAAGCCAGCGATCAATGCCTGTAATACCGGGTTAAGCGATAAAAAAGAATAAAAAAGTGTCGTCATAAAATCCCTCATAAAAACTATGCCTACTATACATTTGCAAGAATAAAAGCTCAATCTGTTAATCTGATAGGCAAATAAAAATACATTTTCTAACCGCTCTTTAAGGTTTTCCAAAATAAATTCCCTTTAAAGGTTGAAAATTAGGGTGATTTATTGCGATAATCCCAAAGATTTTTGGGTGATCTTTTCGCAACCTTTTGTGGTTTTGCTTTCTCTTTTTAAAAGATCAATTTTGAGTAAATTTATCGTTAGAAAAAAACAATGGCTGAAAAACGTAATATTTTTTTAGTGGGCCCAATGGGAGCAGGTAAAAGCACTATTGGACGCCAATTAGCACAGCAATTAAACATGGACTTTTTAGACTCCGATGCCGTTATTGAAGAACGTACCGGTGCAGATATTAGTTGGATTTTTGATTTAGAAGGAGAGGAAGGTTTCCGTAAGCGTGAGGAACGGGTCATTAATGAATTAACACAGATGCAAGGTATCGTACTCTCTACCGGAGGCGGGGCAGTGATGTCTAAAGATAACCGTAATTATCTATCTGCTCGTGGCATTGTGATTTATTTAGAGACGACTGTTGATAAACAATTCCAACGTACACAACGTGATAAAAAACGACCGCTCTTACAAGGTGTTGATGATCCTCGTCAAGTCTTGGAAGAGTTAGCAAAAATTCGCAATCCACTTTATGAGGAAATTGCCGACATCACACTTCCAACCGATGAGCAAAACACCAAAGTAATGGTGAATCAAATTGTTGATTTAATTGACAATATGAATGGATTAAATAGTTCGCTTTAATATAAAAAGGGATAAATTATGTTGTGCGTCAATGTAGAGTTGCAAGAACGTCGTTACCCGATTTTGATTGGTAGTGGTTTACTCCAAAATGAACAAAATTACCCGGTAAAGCAAGGGGATAGGGTAATGATTGTGACGAATCCTACTGTCGCACAATTTTACTTGGAAAGCGTCATGACAGCACTTCAAAAGCAAGGGGCTGTTACCGAGTATGTTCTCATTCCCGATGGTGAAAAATATAAAACCCTTGAGTCATTAAACCTAATCTTTACTGCGCTTTTAAAAGCGAATCACGGGCGTGATACAACAATTATCGCCCTTGGCGGTGGAGTGATTGGTGATGTCGCCGGCTTTGCTGCGGCAAGCTATCAACGGGGAGTGCGTTTAATTCAGATTCCAACCACGCTACTTTCACAAGTGGATTCTTCTGTTGGCGGAAAAACTGCCGTCAATCATGAGCTCGGTAAAAATATGATTGGTGCTTTCTATCAACCTTCCATGGTGCTGATCGATACTTTGACACTCAACACACTACCAAAGCGTGAAGTGAATGCAGGCCTTGCCGAAGTGATAAAATACGGTGCCATTCTTGATAATGAATTTTTTGTTTGGTTAGAAAAACATATTGATGATCTCGTCGCACTGAAACAAGATACACTTCAACACTGTGTTGCACGCTGTTGCCGGATCAAAGCGGATGTGGTTGCTCGCGATGAAACAGAAAAAGGTGATCGTGCCTTACTCAATCTCGGTCATACATTTGGTCATGCTATTGAAACCCATTTAGGTTATGGCAATTGGTTACATGGTGAAGCAGTTTCTACAGGAATGATGATGGCCGCAGCACTCTCTGAAGAATTAGGTCATCTTTCTTTAGCAGATGTCTCTCGCCTAGAAAAACTCCTTGCCCGCGCCAATTTACCTACGGTATCACCCGATACTATGCAACCGGAAGATTACTTACCGCACATGATGCGTGATAAAAAAGTGCTTGCCGGTAAACTTCGTCTTGTGTTGCTTAAATCGCTTGGTCAAGCCTATGTCGCAACAAACACTGATCATACCCTCGTGTTAAACGCTATTCGACGTTGCACACAAACGGACTAAAATGCCACGTCCGAAAAAACAAATTAAGTCAAATATCAAACACCGCCCATTTTTAAAATGGGCCGGTGGTAAATTTCGTTTAACGGATGAAATAAACAATGCTTTTCCAAAGAAAAAACAATGTTTAGTTGAACCCTTTGTTGGTGCCGGTGCAGTATTTTTGAATACAAATTTTGAACGCTATATTTTGGCGGATATCAACCCTGATTTGATTAACTTATTCAATATTATCAAAGCTGATGTTGAAGGCTATATCAAAGCCTGTAAACCCATTTTCTATGCACCAAATGCCAACACCCCAGAATATTACTATGCTAAACGCCGTCAATTTAATGAATCTAACGATCCTTTTGAACGTTCTATCATTTTCCTCTACCTCAACCGCTTTGGGTTTAACGGTTTATGTCGCTATAACAGCAAGAATGAATTTAATGTCCCTTTTGGCGCCTATAAAACCCACTATTTTCCAGAAAATGAGTTACGCTATTTCGCTCATAAGGCTCAAAGTGCGGTCTTTTTTTGTGGTGATTTTCAAGAAACCTTTGAACTGGCTGACAATACCTCAGTGATTTATTGTGATCCCCCTTATGCGCCACTGCATCAACATACCAATTTCACCGGTTATGCCGGAAATGACTTTGGTTTGGAGCACCAACGCACCTTAGCAGAGGTTGCGAAAAAAATACAAAAAGAGAAGCAAATTCCCGTGTTGATTTCCAATCACGATACAAAATTCACGCGTGAACTCTATAAGGGTGCGAAATTTAAAGCAATGAAAGTTCAGCGTTCTATTAGCCAGAATTCGGAAAAACGAGTTAAAGTGAAAGAGTTGATTGCTATTTTTAAAGGGTGACTTTCTTAAATTCAGGGTTAATCTTTATCTCTAACCGTTTCACTTGCGGATAGTCAATTTGGATAAATTTGAGGGATTCTGTCTGACGAAATAAGATCCCTTGTCGCACAATCGCATTCGCCACCTCAATAAAAAGGCTATCACCATTAATCCGGCCAATCCGGAATAAACCCTGAAATTCCTGTGGAAAAGTGAGTTTAAGTTTTTGATTTAATTCGTGAATTGCTAATCCTTTTCTCATCATTTGAGAAAAAGAAGATTGCTCAATAACATCCACAATATTGACCGCTTTTTGATAACGATCTGCCTTGTTTTCCATGAAATAACCCCAATAAATGACATAGATTTAGATTTCCGCTACAATACACGCAATTTTTATAAGAAACAATGAGATGATGATTTCAGGCAAAAGCCCCCCTTATTTTTGGTCGCGGTTACTTTTAAGTGTAATTGCGATTTTTGCTTTGCCCAATGCGCAAAGTTTAGAAAATAAAACCACAGAAAATTATTCCTCGAGTGTTTCTGTACAACAAGTATTGGAAACGACAAAGATCGCATGCCATGTACAGCGATCTTCCGTTCAGCCTTTCCCAATTTCCTATTCAGAAAAAAAACGGACTGAAATTCGACCGCACTTTGTGATGGCGGTATTCAACGTTCAAGCGCCCATTCGTGCCGGCCCTTTGCTCATTTAATTTTTTAACCACCTTTAAAGAAAGTGAAATGAGAAGATTCACATAAATATTACGATGAGTGATCAATATTTCACTCACTCATTAACTTTAACTAATGATTTTAAAAGAGAAATTATGAGCATTTTAACGAAAATTTTTGGTAGCCGTAACGACCGTATTTTACGCAAGCTAAAAAAACAAGTTGTCAAAATTAATCAATTAGAGCCCGAATTTGAAGCATTAAGTGATGATCAGCTCCGAGCCAAAACCGATGAATTTCGCCAGCGTCTAAGCGCAGGAGAAACCTTACAAAATATTCTACCTGAAGCCTTTGCTACGGTACGTGAGGCAAGCAAGCGTGTATTGGGTATGCGCCACTTTGATGTTCAGCTCATTGGGGGGATGGTGCTGACCAACCGCTGTATTGCAGAAATGCGTACCGGTGAAGGGAAAACCTTAACCGCAACCCTCCCTTGCTATTTAATTGCTCTTGAAGGAAAAGGGGTACATGTTGTGACTGTAAACGACTATCTCGCACGTCGTGATGCAGAGACCAACCGCCCATTATTTGAATTTTTAGGAATGAGCGTAGGTATCAATATCCCAGGTTTACCACCTGAAGCAAAACGAGCGGCCTATGCAGCAGATATTACTTACGCTACCAACAGTGAACTCGGCTTTGACTATTTGCGTGATAATTTAGCCCATTCAAAAGAAGAACGTTTCCAACGCTCATTGGGCTATGCATTAGTGGATGAAGTGGATTCTATTTTAATTGATGAAGCCCGTACGCCATTAATTATTTCCGGTCAAGCCGAAGATAGCTCCGAGCTTTATATCGCCGTAAACAAACTTATTCCAAATTTAATTAAACAAGAAAAAGAAGATACGGAAGAATATCAAGGTGAAGGTGATTTCACCTTAGATCTGAAATCAAAACAAGCTCACTTAACCGAACGTGGTCAGGAAAAAGTAGAAAATTGGCTCATTGAGCAAGGCTTAATGCCGGAAGGTGATTCCCTTTATTCACCTGGCCGTATCGTATTATTGCATCATATTATGGCGGCCTTACGTGCACATACCTTATTTGAACGTGATGTAGATTATATCGTGAAAGATGGCGAAATTGTGATTGTCGATGAACACACCGGGCGAACTATGGCTGGTCGCCGTTGGTCTGACGGTTTACACCAAGCCATTGAAGCTAAAGAAGGCGTGGAAATTAAGAGTGAGAACCAAACGGTTGCCTCCATTTCTTACCAAAACTATTTCCGTTTGTATGAAAAACTTGCCGGTATGACCGGAACGGCTGATACCGAAGCCTTTGAATTCCAACAAATTTATGGTTTAGAAACCGTGGTGATCCCGACAAATCGCCCGATGATTCGTGATGATCGCACAGACTTGATGTTTGAAAATGAAGAATACAAATTTAATGCCATTATTGAAGACATTAAAGATTGTGTCGCACGCCAACAACCGGTTTTAGTAGGGACAATTTCTGTTGAAAAATCGGAGGAATTGTCGAAAGCATTGGATAAAGCAGGGATTAAACACAATGTATTAAATGCGAAATTCCACCAACAGGAAGCGGAAATTGTAGCCGAAGCCGGTTATCCAGGGGCGGTTACCATTGCGACCAATATGGCAGGACGTGGTACGGATATTATTCTTGGTGGTAACTGGAAAGCACAGGCAGCCAAATTAGATAATCCGACCCAAGAACAACTTGACGCATTAAAAACAGAGTGGGAGAAAAATCACGATATCGTCATGAAAGCCGGTGGATTGCATATTATCGGTACGGAGCGTCATGAATCACGCCGTATTGACAACCAGTTACGTGGTCGTTCCGGTCGTCAGGGCGACCCGGGCTCTTCCCGTTTCTACCTTTCTTTGGAAGACGGTTTAATGCGAATTTACCTTAATGAAGGCAAACTCAACCTAATGCGTAAAGCTTTCACTGTGCCGGGTGAAGCAATGGAATCCAAAATGCTGGCAAAAGTGATCGCCTCTGCACAGGCGAAAGTGGAAGCCTTCCACTTTGATGGCCGTAAAAACCTCCTTGAGTATGACGATGTTGCCAATGATCAACGCCATGCCATTTATGAGCAACGCAATTATTTGTTGGATAATGATGATATTTCAGACACGATCAACGCAATTCGCCACGATGTGTTCAACCATGTCATCGACCAATATATCCCACCACAATCGTTAGAAGAACAATGGGATGTTAAAGGGCTTGAAGAACGTTTAGCACAAGAATTTGGTATGGCATTACCTATTGAACATTGGTTAGAAGAAGATAGTAATCTTCACGAAGAAAACCTACGTGAACGCATTATAGAAATCGCTGAAAAAGAATATAAGGAAAAAGAAGCCTTAGTGGGCGAAGAAAGTCTTCGTCATTTTGAAAAAGGGGTGATGCTACAAACGTTAGACGAGCTTTGGAAAGAGCATTTAGCCGCGATGGATTATCTTCGTCAAGGCATCCACTTACGTGGCTATGCACAAAAAGATCCGAAACAGGAGTATAAAAAGGAGTCATTCCGTATGTTTACGGAAATGTTAGATTCCTTAAAACACCATGTCATCACTACCTTAACCCGTGTTCGGGTAAGAACTCAAGAAGAAATAGAAGAAGCAGAGCGTCTCCGTCAAGAAATAGCGGAACGTGAAAGCCAAACCCATCAACCACTGGACGAAAACGGGCAACCTATACAGACAGAAGAGGATTACTCTGATCGTCGTGTAGGTCGAAATGAGCCTTGCCCTTGTGGTTCGGGTAAAAAATACAAGCATTGTCACGGTAGCCGTGCTAAATACAATTAATGGTCTAAAAGTGCGGTTGTTTTTGACCGCACTTTTTTCATCTTGGATCAAACAAATGGAAAAATCTATCATACAAGTCTCAGCCGGTATCATTCGTAATGAATTCGGACAACTCTATTTGACTCAACGTTTAGAAGGGCAGGATTTTGCTCAATCTCTTGAGTTTCCTGGGGGAAAAGTCGATGCCAATGAAACACCGGAGCAAGCCTTAAAACGTGAATTGGAAGAAGAAATTGGTATTGTCGTGTTAAATGCCGAGCTTTATGAGCGCTTTCAATTTGAATATCCCACAAAGATCATTTCATTTTTCTTTTATCTTGTCGAAGAATGGATTGGTGAACCCTTTGGTCGTGAAGGACAAGAAGGTTTTTGGATTGAACAAAAGGCATTAGATGCGGGTTTATTCCCACCGGCAAATGCTAAATTAATCCAACGATTGATTGCAGAAACAGATTAATTATAGGCAAACTTTCACCGATAAATCTGCTAATTTAGCCCATATATCAGCGCTAAATTCTTGTTTAGCCAACCGTTCAATATGGGCTAACTCTTGAATAATTTCATAAAGTTTTTGATAGGTGAATCGTTGTATCGCACTTAAAAAGAGCGGTCGGCGATTTTGCCAAACTTTGAGACGATCAAATTCTGATTTCACTTCTTGGAACGGTAGAGCCTCAGTGATACGAATAGAGTGCTGAGGTCTTGTGAGTTCAAGTAAAACAAGTAATTCTCGCTGTAAAGTGCGCAATAAAATGATCGGTTGTATCTCTTCTGCCTGTAATCCAGCCAAAATACGTTTAGCCCTATTCACTTTACCGGCAAGCAGTGCATCAATCCATTGAAAGGGCGTAAATACTGAAGATTGCTCCACAACGGCAATCACACGGTTATAAGTCAATTTATGATCAGGGTGAAGTAAATCTAAAAGCTGTAAGGCTTGTTTAAGGGCAAGCAGATTATTTTCATAGCTGTAACAAAGTTGTTGAATGGCTTCGTTATCAGCCATTAATCCCATCGCTTGAGTCCTATTTTTTACCCAACGAGGTAAATTTTCAACCGTTGGTGTTTGGCAGTTTACCAGTATTGCTTTCGGCTCATATTGATTCAATGTCAAAAACCATTCTTGTTTTTCTAAGGTTTTGGCAAGCTTTGATATCGTCAGAACCAAGAGTACATCTTCATTTAATACACTTATTAATTCTTGCAGATTTTTTTGTAAAAGTGCGGTCAAATTTTCCGGTAAATTAAGAATGAGGACTTGCTTAGTGAAAAATAACCCCATTGATTGGCAGGATTCAATCAATGTCGCCCAATCTGTTTGGCTGTCAATTTGTACCCCATTTTTTTCATCAAAACCTTGCTGAACAGCAGTTTGATAAATACTCTCCTCACTTTCAGTAAGCAGTAGCGGATCTTGCCCAACCAAGCAATAAACCTTGGCTAACCCTTGAGCAAGACGATGAGGCAATTGTTCAGGAAAAATACGATTCATTACTGATCTTTTAATTGGTTTTGTAATGCCACCATTTTAGTGATGAGCTGGCGAGCGGCTTGTTCACGCATATCATTCCAAATCACATCACGTTCCCCGGCCTTAGCCAAGGCTGCACGAGAGTTATCAAAGAAAGTGCGGTTGACTTTAGCACTGATTGGATAGGTTTTGCCATTGGCTAAACGGACACTGGCCTCCACCTCCAACATAAGGATTTTTTCCGCCTCACGCCCCCCTTTGAAAATCGAAGAAACTTCATCACTCATCGTTTGCTTATTGAGGCGTAATACCGATACGCCCTGTGTCGCATTGACAAGATGGACATCATTTGCTAAGAGTTGGCGACGCATTGCCATTGACATTTCACTATAAGGATCAGCACTCTCAAAAGTGAGAGTATGTAATTCTTGTGGAATTAATGCACCATTTTGTAAATGCCAGCCACAGGCAGTTAAAAAGAATACAAAAAGTACAACAGATTTCTTCAACATATTAAAATTTCCTGTTATGTAAAACGACAAAAAGTGTTCGCTACTCTAGCACAAACCCTTTACCATCAAAAGATATCTTTATCACATACACTGATAAAACACCTTTCCTATCCGATCAATATTTTCAACTAAATTCAGATTGGATAACTCGTGATAAATGAAGGGATCAAATAAATAAGGTGAATTTGAATCATCTAAATCCAACCAAATTTTCCTAAGTATTGAATGAGTTAAATTTTTCCCTTTAAGACAGAGATCAATATTTGATCCCTCACGATAAGTCCCTTTCGCTCTTGAACCATAAATAATGGCTTGTTCAACTTCAGGATATTTTTTTAGAATATTTTTATCATAAGTGTGAACAGTTAATTACGGCTTTCAACCATCTCTAACCATACTTCTCCATTTTGAATAAGTCCACGATTAAAAGCCAAACGTGTTTCTGCTTTTGATCCCCAAAGTTCTACTTCACCTTGATATTTCAAAATATCTTGCATAATCTCCACTAATCTTAAAATAAAGGCTCGTCAAACGAGCCTTTTATTTCATTTTACATAGGTTTTACCGCAAAACTCACCATTTTAAGTGGCACATAAATTTCTTTGACAATTTCCATACCATCAAGGAATTTAGCAACATTTTCATCTGCTTTAGCAATCGCCTTAATTTCCTGCTCAGTTGCATTGGCTGATACCGTCACCTTGCCACGTACTTTACCATTCACTTGAACAACAATGAGTTTTTCATCTTCCACCATCGCTGCTTCATCAGCTTTCACCCATTCTGCGGTGTCGATACTCTTTTCATTGCCTAAGGCATGCCATAACTCAAAGCAAATGTGCGGTGTGATTGGATAAAGCATACGCACTACCGCACTCAATGCTTCCGCCATGACCGCACGATCTTGCTCGTTATCCAATGACGCTTTGGTGAGTTTGTTCATCAACTCCATAATTGCTGCAATCGCAGTATTAAAAGTTTGGCGGCGGCCAATATCGTCACTTACTTTGGCAATGGTTTTATGCACTTCACGACGAAGGGCTTTTTGATCCGCTGAAAGTGCGGTCACATTTAATGCCGTTTTTGCTGGGTTTTGTTGGTATTGATACACCAAGTTCCACACACGACCTAAGAAACGTTTCGCTCCTTCCACACCGGATTCTTGCCATTCAAGTGTCATCTCTGCCGGAGAAGCAAACATCATAAACAAGCGAACCGTATCCGCACCGTATTTTTCTACCATCTCTTGCGGGTCGATACCATTGTTTTTCGATTTCGACATTTTGGTCATACCTGAATGCACCAGTTCACGCCCCTCTGGATCTGTTGCTTTAATAATACGACCTTTCTCATCACGTTCAAGGGTAACTTGCGTTGGGCTGACCCAGATACGTTCGTTAGTCGGGCTGGTGTAATAAAAGGCATCGGCAAGCACCATACCTTGACATAATAATTTGGTTGCCGGTTCATCGCAGGTGACAAACCCGGCATCACGCAAAAGTTTGTGGAAGAAACGGAAGTATAACAAGTGCATGGTGGCGTGCTCGATACCGCCGATATATTGATCCACCGGTAACCAGTAATTCGCTTCCTCTTTATCTAACATGGCTTCTGCAAAGGTTGGCGAGGTGTAACGGGCATAATACCAAGAAGACTCCATAAAGGTATCAAAGGTATCCGTTTCTTTTAACGCCGGTGCACCATTAAAGGTGGTTTTTGCCCAGTTTGGATCGGCTTTAATCGGGCTTTTCACCCCATCCATCACGACATTTTCAGGTAGAATAATCGGTAAATCTTCCAACGGTGCAGGCACCACATCACCATTTTCAAGAGTCAGCATTGGGATTGGTGCGCCCCAATAACGTTGGCGGGATACCCCCCAATCACGCAAGCGGTAGTTCACTTGGCGTTTTGCCACGCCCATTGCTTCCAATTTATCGGCAATGCCGTTAAATGCAGCATCAAACGCTAATCCATTAAATTCCTCAGAGTTAATCAATATACCGTGCTCAGCAAACACGGATTGGCTATAATCCCACTTGCTGCCATCAAAGGGTTCAATCACCGGTAAAATCGGTAAATCATACTTGCTGGCAAAGTCATAATCACGTGGGTCATGTGCAGGTACCGCCATGACGGCTCCCGTGCCATAGTGCATTAATACAAAATTTGCCACCCAAATTGGTATTTCTTTTCCTGTGATGGGGTGAATAGCAAACAAGCCCGTTGCCATTCCTTTTTTCTCCATCGTTGCAAGCTCTGCTTCTGCAACTTTAACATTTCTGATTTCTTGGATAAATTTTGCTAATTCAGGATTATTTTCTGCCGCCTGTGTCGCCAGCGGATGAGCCGCCGCCACGGCCATGTAAGTTACGCCGTAAAAAGTATCAGGACGAGTGGTGTAAACAGCCACCTTCTCATCGCTATCTTTTACATTAAAGGTAATTTCTACCCCTTCGGAACGTCCGATCCAGTTGCGTTGCATGGTTTTCACCATATCCGGCCATTGCGGAAGATTATCCAGACCTCCTAATAATTGCTCGGCATAATCCGTGATTTTAATAAACCATTGAGGGATTTCTTTTTGTTCCACAGGCGTATCACAACGCCAACAGCAACCTTCATGGACTTGTTCGTTGGCAAGTACGGTTTCATCATTCGGACACCAGTTTACGGTTGAGGTTTTTTTATACACTAAACCTTTTTTATAAAGCTCGGTGAAAAACCATTGTTCCCATTTGTAATATTCCGGTTTACAGGTTGCGATTTCACGATCCCAATCATAACCAAAGCCCAACATTTTGAGCTGGTTTTTCATATATTCAATATTTTCATATGTCCATTTTGCCGGCGCCGTCTTATTTTTAATTGCAGCCCCTTCCGCCGGCAAACCAAAAGCATCCCAACCAATCGGTTGCAATACATTTTTGCCGTTCATACGTTGATAACGTGAAATCACATCACCAATCGTATAGTTACGCACATGCCCCATATGCAAACGACCTGATGGATACGGGAACATAGAAAGACAATAATATTTTTCTTTATTTACATCTTTAATCGCTTTAAAGACTTTATTTTCTGCCCAGTATTGTTGAACTTTTGGCTCGATCATATCGGGACGATATTGTTCTTGCATAAAATCACCTTAAATTTTGACCGCACTTTTAGCGGCATTTTTACCCTATAAAACGCGACATAGAATACCGTAAAACAGCATAAATTGGTAGGGAGAGGATAACAAAGTACACAAGATCAACGAACAATTCAAAGATTCACCATAGTGCAAAAGCACGAGATGAAAACCAAAAGAAAGGACTGAATCCAACAACCTATCGGATTCAGTCCTTAAATAATAAGTTTAAACTTTGGAGAAAGACACTAAAGTGACTAAAACGCTTCTCCACAACGCTGTCAATAAAATGAGGCTAACAAAGCCTCATTTCTATTTACACTGAACTATACAATCTCAAATTGAGTTTGTTCAATGTTCAACCCTTTATTCAGCGTGGCAAAATGTACCGCATCTTTGATACCACTACCATCTTCATCATAGAAGAGTTTACCGCTCTCTGAATCATATTTGATATGATCGCTGATACTACCTGTTTTCAAAGCAGTGAAAATAACACTAGAAAGTACAATTTTGTCACCTGCACCAAAATCGGTGATAGTATCCACATTGCCATTGAGCGCGGTTTGGAAAACGAAAGTATCACTTCCTTCACCACCAGTAAGGGTATCGGCACCTAAGCCACCGATTAAGCGATCATTACCTGCCCCACCATTGAGAGTGTTACCAATATTATTGGCGGTAATCACATTATCCAAGCCATTACCTGAGGCACTGGTTGCGGTTGTACCAAGTAAGGTGAGGTTTTCCACATTGTCCGGTAGGACGTAATCAATATGACTGAATACCGTATCCGTTCCTTCATTTGGTAATTCAATGACCTGATCACCCGCTTGAGCGACAACATAAGTATCATCACCTGTGCCGCCATACAGCGTGTCGTCCCCCAAACCACCATCTAAGAAATCGTTACCATCTCCTCCATGGATCCTATCATTGCCTTTACCACCTTGGATATTATTATCCGCATTGTTACCTGTTAGCACATCGTCATAATCGGATCCAACCAAGTTCTCAATTTGGGTACCAAATCCAATAAACGCTTGATCTTTGGTATATTGCATGAACTCTTTCTCAGTCAAAAATATTTGCTTTCTTATTGCATCAATCGTCTCTTTAGGCACACCTTGTAATGATAATCCTGTTAGCCAAGTTTCAAGAGACTCTAATGATACCCCCTCTTTGAAAGGTAGATCATGAACAAATTGACCATTTATTGTTGTATTTTCGTCCAATCCAAAATACTGATGCTTACTAATACTTTCTTTTCCTTCAGCCACCAAAAATGCATTTAACTTATCACCACGATAAATCCATGAACCCGGTGTTAAATTCACATTAACCCCCATTTTCTCATTAGACGCATCAAAGGTATCCACTCCGGCCCCATCCCAAATATACAATGCCCCATCACTTTCTAACGCATTGTAATCTTTGAAACCATAAACATCATTACCTTTACGGGCTTCAGGATTTACGCCATAACGATAATGTAATGCCGCTAAATCAAATATGCGTGGGAAGCTATAACGAGAGACAATGGCGCCTTGTATGCCTTCAGCCACGGTTTTGTATGATTCCACGGTAAATTCTGCCGTATCTTCATAATTAAAACCATTTCGACCAGCAGAATGCTCTAATTGAAGATTATGACCAATTTCGTGAGTATTCGTATAATAGATATCAGCTTTAAGTCTAGGATTATTTTGATTTTCCTCTAATGGCGCACTATTTAGTGCAAGATGTCCACCGCTGTTAGCTATTCCACCTACCAAACCGCCATTTAAACTTTTCATAGCCGCTTTATAAATCCTTGAATCGGCTTTGTCGGCACTATCAACTTCAACAAATTTTATATTAGTATATTGCTCAATTTGTCGATAAGAGAAGCGGATAGTCTCTTTTTCTACATCTGTATAATCCGATTCATAACTTGAAATATAATTTTCTCCCTCAAGAGGCATGCTTTTAGCTTCGTCAGCTGTCATAAAATAATAACGAATAGTAAGAGGCTCTTTCGTGCCACCTACAGGATAGGAACGATTAAATCCTAAATTATTAGTAGATGACAGAATACCATCAATAAAATAAGGGAAATTATATTCCTCTTTTGTATGATCGATTTTACGCGCTGATTTTGCGAGATCTTGGTGTTGAGAAACAAACTCAGAATTGACCGCACTTGGGGTAATATAGATTTCGCTATCTGTTACCTCAATTTGTTTACCTGCAATATCCTGTGTTTTCAGTGTCGCAACAACTCGGCTATTGCCAAGGAGTTTTTCATTTTCAACATTTACTGAGAAAGTATTATCGGCTTGCACAGTCGTTTCAAGCACATCATTACCGATTTTAATATTTACAGTATCACCGGCTTTTGCACTGCCATCTACCTTACCACGAATTTCTGTTGTTTCAGCCTGCTTACCAACTGTTTCACCCTCAAGCACTTCACTATCGAATACAACATTTTTTACCTTAATTTCAGGTCTGACCCCGCCATAGAATTCACCCTTAGGCGTCATCGTATAGCTACCATCGTCATTTTTTGTTAAATCGTAAACCACTTCAAATAAATTAATAGGATCGTTATCTGAAATCATGGTATAAGGCAATTCTGCTTGTGTTTTTCGGTTCAAGAAGTTAATACTTACCGTTTGACCATTTAACGCCGCCAATTCTGAATTTGGGATATCGATATAGAATGACTTGTTCTTACCGTCAAATCCCGTCGTATAAGTCTTATCACCGATTACAATATTCACGGCCCGAATCATTCTTGCATTTTGCCCTAAAGCATAAAGACCATCGAATTCAACAGTTCCACTAATACGGCTGGTTTGAGCCAATTCTGTATTGAATGCATTACCAATATGCGTAATATCAATGCTTGCACTTAGATTTGGATCAACATCATAATTTCGGCTCACTGAACCTTCAGCCGAATTTCCTGCCTGATCAGTTACAGAAACATTAGCAGAGACGGTACGATTTTCGATTAATGTTCGACCCTCTACCTCAGTACTGAAACGCCCATTTGTCACGACGGCTGTAGTTTGATATGAACCAATGACAATATTCACTACGGTACCATCTATCGCATCTGTCACACTTCCTTTTATAAGCACCTTCTCTTTGGCTTCCGTTACATTTAAGAAGTCATCATTGGCAATAGGATCAAGGACAATCACTGGCTGAGAAATATGCAAATCCACATCATAGGCTTTAGTTGTTGTGACACTAGCAGAATTTCCTGCTTCATCCTGCGTTGTTAGGGTTGCTTTAACTTCACGATCAGCAACGAGTTTACTTGCATCAACCTCAAGACTAAACTCACCTTGTGCAGATAGCTGAGTCGAACCAATCACCTGTTCGCCTACACTTAATGTCACAACATCATTGACATTAAACTCACCCTTTGCACTACCGGAAAGAGTAATCTTTCCTTTGCTTTCTTGAATATTGATAATGTTATCATCAGTCAAATCATTTAGGCTGAGTGTCACTGTTGGTGGGGTAATATCAACCGAATAATCTTGAGATTTGCTAGCAGAAGCGGTATTACCAATCAAATTTCGAGCGAACGCCTCAACACTAACCTGTTTATCTTCTGAGTCAATAAGATCACCACCAAAGGCATTTAGGGTCCATTTATTCCCTGTTATCACAGCAGATTCGTTACGCTGACCAAAACGTACCTCAACCTTTTCAACGATGACATTCTCTTCAAAACTGATTGTTCCGCTTAACACTAAGCCACTTTCTGCATTGTCCAAGTTTAGAATCTTACCCTGATTGATCGGATCAATCGTAACATCTAATTTTGGTGGTTCCACATCCACAATATAATCTTTTTCCACCTGAGCAGAAACTACATTGCCTATTGTATCTCTCACCTCAACACTTGCGGTGATTTTGGTATTGGCAGCTAAGATAGAACCGTCAATATCCTTACTAAAAGCATTACTTTTCACCTTAGTGGTTACTGTTTCTGCGCCAATTTGAATACGAATCAACGTATCATCCGGTACATTTTCCGTTGTACCGGACAAATTAATCACCGATTCGCGCTCTGCCTGATTGATAACATTATCTTCCGTTACATTATTTAAGGTCATGTTAGGCTGTTTCAGCTCTGGTTGAGTAGGCTCTTCAGGCTCCGGTTGAACTGGTTCTTCCGGTTCTGGTTGAGCAGGCTCTTCCGGCTCCGGTTGAACTGGTTCTTCCGGTTCTGGTTGAGCAGGCTCTTCAGGCTCCGGTTGAACTGGTTCTTCCGGTTCTGGTTTAGCAGGCTCTTCAGGTTCTGGTTGAGCAGGTTCTTCCGGTTCTGGTTGAGCCGGTTCTTCCGGTTTTGGTTGAGTGGGTTCTTCCGGTTCTGGTTGAACTGGCTCTTCCGGTTCTGGTTGAACAGGATTTTCCGGCTCCGGTTGAACCGGCTCTTCAGGTTCTGGTGGAACAGGATTTTCTGGCTCCGGTTGAACTGGCTCTTCTGGCTCTGGTTGAACAGGATTTTCCGGCTCCGGTTGAACCGGCTCTTCCGGTTCTGGTTGAACAGGATTTTCCGGCTCCGGTTGAACCGGCTCTTCCGGTTCTGGTTGAACAGGATTTTCCGGCTCCGGTTGAGCAGGATTTTCCGGCTCCGGTTGAGCAGGTTTTTCAGGTTCTGGTTGAACCGGTTCTTCCGGTTCTGGCTGAGCAGGTTTTTCAGGTTCTGGTTGAACCGGATCTTCAGGTTCTGGTTGAACTGGCTCTTCCGGTTCTGGTTGAACAGGATTTTCCGGCTCTGATTGAACAGGATTTTCCGGCTCTGGTTGAACCGGCTCTTCGGGCTCTGGTTGAACAGGATTTTCTGGCTCTGGTTGAACCGGCTCTTCCGGTTCTGGTTGAACAGGATTTTCCGGCTCCGGTTGAGCAGGTTTTTCAGGTTCTGGTTGAACCGGTTCTTCCGGTTCTGGCTGAGCAGGTTTTTCAGGTTCTGGTTGAGCTGGTTCTTCCGGCTCTGGCTGAGCAGGTTCTTCCGGTTCTGGTTGAACTGGCTCTTCCTGCTCTGGCTGAGCAGGTTTTTCCGGTTCTGGTTGAGCAGGCTCTTCTGGCTCTGGTTGAGCAGGTTTTTCAGGTTCTGGTTGAGCCGGCTCTTCTGGTTCTGGTTGATCCGGTTCTTCTGGCTCTGGTTGAGCTGGATTTTCCGGCTCTGGTTGAACCGGCTCTTCAGGTTCTGGTGGAACAGGATTTTCCGGTTCTGGTTGATCCGGCTCTTCCGGCTCTGGCTGAGCAGGTTTTTCAGGTTCTGGTTGAACAGGTTCTTCTGGTTTAATTGGAGTTTCTACTTCTTCTTTTGATTGCTGTAAGCTTGGCTTGATTAATGATCCTTTATGTTTATTTGACGTAGCAGCAGCCACCCCAGCAATACCCACAGCCCCTAATCCCCAAATTGCTAAATTTTTCATCGAGGGTGAAATCACTTCACTAGCAAGAATTGATTGAGAGTAAAAGGCTGCCTGCGAAGCATTTTCAGCCGTTGCAAAAGTCGCATTGATCTCTGCTAAATAAGTCTTACTCTCAATAGGATAAGCAGACTGATAGTTGTCTAAAATTAAGTTTGGCGTATCACCTTCAACATAGATCTTTAAATCACCATCAATCAGTTCTGATTTCACTTCTTGAATAAGTTGACCATTCTCATCAAATAGTTGATATTGGGTATCTGGTTGAGCAGCTAAGTGGAGAGTTTCAGTGGTTGAAAGAGTAATTTCTATTACTTCGCCGTGATGAACGACACGCAGAGAGTTTGCCATTTGGATTCCTTTTAATATATAGGCAGGTATAAATTCTGCGCGATTTTATCAGTAAAAAATATTAAAAAGAAGTTATCGAATCTGTTTTTAATAATCAATAGTAGATTTCTATTGATTGTTAATTAAAACCTGATCTAAGTCGGATTTTAAACTAAGTCTAACTCAGCCCTTAAAATTGCGATTGATAGCCTACATCCTCTCGCATTAGCATTAGCATTAGCATTAGCATTAGCATTAGCATTAGCATTAGCAGAGTATCATTAAAACTCATATTAAAGAGGGCAGGCAAAAAATCGCTTACAATTTAGAATAGAAGAAATACTATTTACAAAAAAGATGAAAATCATATTGTTAAATATAGGTGAACTCTTCAAATCAAAGATTTTCTATCAACTTTATGTTTAACGAATAACGAGTATACAAAAATCCTTTCTTTTGACAATCGGTAACTGACCATTTAAATTTAGTAAGATAAAAAGAATAAATTAATCAAAAAACATAGATAAAACTATATTTTGAATACAACAAGATAACATTTTCCTATTCCCTATAAACATTACACAATGAAAAACACAGCATTAGTTGATTTATTCCTCAATGAATATTGGATTGAAAAAGGGCTTTCTGAAAATACCGTGCAATCTTATCGACTGGATCTGACCGCACTTTGTGATTGGTTAGATAAAAACAATCTTTCTTTGGAAACCTTAGATGCAGTGGATTTACAGCATTTCCTTGGAGAGCGGGTCGAGCAAGGCTATAAAGCGACCAGTACTGCACGGCTATTAAGTGCCATGCGAAAATTATTCCAGTATTTATACCGTGAAAAATATCGTGCGGATGATCCGAGCGCAATATTGAGTTCGCCCAAATTACCAAGCCGTCTGCCAAAATATTTAAGCGAACAACAAGTTACCGACTTACTCAATACGCCTAATGTAGAAATACCTTTAGAATTGCGTGATAAAGCAATGTTAGAATTGCTTTACGCCACAGGTTTGCGTGTAACAGAATTAGTTTCGCTCACTATTGAAAATATGAGCGTACAACAAGGTGTTGTGCGGGTCATCGGCAAAGGGAACAAAGAACGTATTGTCCCGATGGGGGAAGAAGCGGCATATTGGATTCGCCAATTTGTGCTTTATGCCCGCCCCGTTTTATTAAACGGACAAAGTTCCGATATTGTGTTCCCTAGCCAACGGGCACAACAAATGACCCGCCAAACTTTCTGGCATCGTATTAAACATTATGCCGTGCTTGCCGATATTGATAGTAATGCACTCTCGCCACATGTGCTTCGCCACGCCTTCGCCACCCATTTAGTGAACCACGGTGCAGATTTACGGGTGGTACAAATGCTACTCGGACATAGTGATTTATCCACTACACAAATCTATACCCATGTGGCGAAAGAACGTTTGAAACGCTTGCATGAACGATTCCACCCTAGAGGCTAAAAAAGTGCGGTTAAAAATCACCGCACTTTTGCTACATCAGGGTATTATGTAGCAGTTGCACAAACCTGTTTTTGAAGTAGGGACACACTGAGTGTGTCCGTATTTCAATATGTTATAAGCGGACACACGCAGTGTGTCCCATGTATATCTAAATTCAGTTATACTCAACAATACAAGCCGTTATCGGCATCTCGTTGTGTCCCCACATATCGTTGAAATTTCTGTTTTTGTGCATTTGCTAATAACACCCCAACATCACCATGGTGACATCTCACAAAACTACTTCAACGCCAACAATCTCGCTACATTTTGGGCGCTTGAAATTAAGTTCTGTTCGCCTTGTTTGAGAATATCAGGCAATGTGCCTAATTGACGAATAATCGGGAAAACCGCGTCAATACCATGGGCATAAACCACATCGTAGTCTTCACGCAAACAACCTACGATGGCAATCACCGCTTTATTGAATTGTTTCGCCGTCCGTGCCACGCCAATAGGGGTTTTGCCCATAATACTTTGCGCATCCATTCGCCCTTCGCCGGTAATGACATAATCGGCATCTTGCACGTAATCGGCAAGCCGTAAATTTTCTAATACAATTTGTACGCCGGCTTTAAGTTGCACATTCGGCAATAACAACAATCCGCCGCCCATGCCGCCTGCCGCTCCTGCGCCTGCCTGCTCTGCAATATCCTTACCACAATCCCGTTTGGCAATTTTCGCAAAATGGGCTAATGCGCAATCAAGTTGTTGTACCATCTCCGCTGTCGCCCCTTTTTGTGGACCAAAAATCGCCGAAGCACCACGTTCACCGCAAAGAGGGTTATTCACATCACAGGCCACCTCAATATGCACATTTTGCAAACGTGGATCTAACTCTTTCGCATCAATTCTGGCGAGGTTGATGAGTTGTGCACCACCAAATTCAATTTGTTTGCCTTGCGCATCTAAACACTGCATACCTAAGGCTTGTAACATTCCCACACCGCCATCGTTGGTGGCACTGCCGCCAATACCAAGAATGAATTTTTCCACACCGAGATCAAGGGCATATTTAATCAATTCTCCGGTACCATAGCTGGTGGTGATTAATGGGTTACGTTTTTCCGGTGGCACTAAATGCAACCCGGAAGCTGCCGCCATTTCAATAATGGCAGTTTTACCATCACCGGATAAGCCAAAGAAACTTTTGATTTTTTCCCCCAAGGGTGCGGTGACTTCAGCTTCGATAATTTTACCTTGTGTGGCATCCACTAAAGATTGGACGGTTCCCTCTCCACCGTCCGCCATAGGCAATTTCACATATTCCGCATCAGGAAAAACACGTTTAAAGCCGATTTCAATGGCGGTTGCCACTTCAAGTGCAGTTAAACTCTCTTTAAAAGAATCGGGGGCAATCACAATTTTCATTTTGAACTCCTTGATTAGAATAAGTTAAATACACCGAAAATTAAGGTTGAAACAATGGTCATAATCAAACCGACCGCACTTTCGTAAGGAATAAGTTTTAAACGCTCTTTCATTTCCATATTCACACTGCCGCCGGTGGCGTGGAAAAAAGAGCCGTGAGGCATATGATCAAACACTGTTGCCCCGGCATGAATCATCGCTGCACCGGCAAGGCTACTCACGCCAAGTTCCAATAAGGTACTGCTGAAGACATTAGAGGCAACCGCTGTCCCTGCGGTAGTAGAAGCAGTGGCAAGCGACATTAATGCCCCTGAAATCGGTGCAAGAATGTAGGAAGGCAAGCCGGAATGTTCCAATCCTTGAATCAACACATCTTTCAAACCGGAATTGGCAATAATGCCTGCTAATGCGCCCGTGCCAAGTAACATAATCGCCACCGGAGCCATTTTACCTAAACCACTGATAGCATAGCTATTTGCTTGGCGCAATTTTCCCATACAAAGCGCACCGATTAAGCCACCTATCGGCAAGGCGATAAGGGGATCCACTTTAATATCAAACAAAGGACGAAGGGCAAGTAATAAAATCGCCACCAACGGTGCGACAAGTGCGGTAGAAAATGAAGGAAGATTTTGACTTTCAACCATCACCACTTCTTGATCCGTCACTTTTGATCCCTTATTGATAAGTCGTTTTGCCAAGAAATAAGTGAGTATTAACCCAAATATTGCCGGAATAACGCCTGCCATCATCACAGAGGTCAGTGGTAAATGGAAAGTATCCGCCGCCGCAATGGCATTGGGGTTTGGTGACATAATATTGCCCGCTTTCCCCCCACCAATCATCGCCAATAAAATCGCTGCTTTGGATAAATCGGTACGGCGAGCCAAAGCTAAGGCGATCGGCGAAACGGTAATCACCGCTACATCCACAAATACTCCGACTGCCGTTAAAATCATTGTGGCTAATGCCAACGCCAATAAGGCACGGGTTTCACCGAGTTTATTGGTAATGCTCTCTGCAATACTATTTGCCGCACCGGATTCAATCAATACACCGGCTAACACACCGGCAGCCAAAATACGCATTACGGCAGTGGTGATCCCTTGTGCGCCACCGATCATTAAGGTCACAGTTTGCGATAAATCCACACCGCCAACCAAGCCTCCCACCAATGCCCCCACTAACATTCCATAAGCAGGCGGTACTTTTTTCAAAATCAGAAAAATGGCGACGACTAACGCCACCAATGCCCCAAAAGCAGATACGGTTGTCATAGTTTCTCTCCTCCTAAATGATAAGATCGGAAAGATTATTTCTTGTTTAACAAAAAATTGCTTTATTCATATGAACAAAAAAGTGCGGTCAAATCTGCCATACTTTGTGATTTTAAACAAATCAATATTCTAGCAATGCCTCTAAATAAAGGTCAATACATCATCTATCTTATTGAAAGATAACCCTGTGACTTATTCAATTTTAGCAAGTCAATAACGTAGAGTATTGAGGTGAATAAATAGTTTTTCAGCGATGTGAGGACGATCACAGTTTTAAAATAAAGTTTTTTCCGCTCTTGAATAATTGTTTTTATTTTGTTGCTTTTTTGTAATTTTATTAACTAAAATAAACTTTCTATAAACTCTTCGATCATTCATCAAAATAAAGCTCAATCATATGAACTAGAATAATTGATAGCCAAAAATAAATTAGGGGTATATTTATGAAAAAATATATTACTTTAATAGCACTTTGTTTAGGTCAAGGTTTAAGCGGAACGGTAATTTCTTTACTGACATTAACCTCTGCTCTTGTCGGTAAATCTCTAGCGCCGACAGAAATATTGATAACCCTTCCTATGACAATGACGGTTCTAGGTTCATTTTGTATGATTTATTATGCAAGTTTATTAATGAAAAAATACGGTCGAAGAAGATCATTTGTCATTAGTGGTTTTATTGGTATTTCTGGCGCAATCCTAGCTATATTTGCGTTATATTATCAGCACTTTATGCTTTTTCTATTTTCAACATTTATTCTTGGTAATGCGGCTATATTTAATCAATTTTACAGATTTGCAGCAGCAGAGATTTTTGATAATGAAATATGGAAGAAAAGATCAACTTCCTTAGTTATTGGTTCCGGAATTATTGGAGGAATATTAGGTCCTTTTCTTGCAGGGAAAGGGGGTAATTTCATTTCAAATTATGAGCTAATGGGCAATTTCATTTTTATTATCATCATATTTTCTCTCTTAATTTTTAGCCAATTATTTATTTTTATTGAAAAAGAAGTACCCCTATCTAACTCTACAAGTTTACTAAATACAACACATATATATCGCTCCAATTTTATTATTGGAACACTAAGTTGTACTATTGGATTTTCATTAATGACTTTAATTATGAACTCGGCACCCTTATCAATGTATAACAATCACTATCCTATATCACAAAATGTCTTCGCATTGCAGCTACATTTTATTGGGATGTATGCACCGGCTTTATTCATCCCATTTTTAATTGAAAAAATTAAAACCGCTACTCTAATTTTATTTGGGAGTTTATGTTTTATTGTGGGATCAATCAGTATTTTTTTACTATCTCCACAGCATGGTTACGTTATCTCTCTCTTTTTTGCCGGGATAGGCTGGGCATTCATGTTTAGTGGCGGGACATTTTATCTTAATGAAATCCATCATAGCATTAAGCATAAATTACAAAGTGTGAGTTCAATATTCACCTATTCCGGTAATTTAACCTTTTCCTTTCTCGCAGGATTTACATTAGCCTTTCCAAATGGGTGGCAATGGGTGAATATTATTGTAATAAGTATTTCCTCTCTCTTTTTTATTTATTCTTTGATTAAAGGACATCATCACTTAAAAAGTTATTCTTAATTTGTCTAAAATAAATAGAAAGTACAGTTAAATTTATTTGTTTTTTAATCATTCTTACCATTTATAACTAATACCGTACTCAAATAAAGGCTCAATGAATCATCTATCTTATTGAAAGACAACCCAGTTATTTGTTCAATCTTAGAAAGTCGATAACGTAGGGTATTGGGGTGAATAAACAATTTTTCGGCAGCGAGATGGAGATCGCAATTTGCCCAAAAATACTGTTGTAGTGTTTTATAAAGCGTGGCATTTTCCTCAGCAAATAAGGGCGTTATCGGCTTTAACAATTCCTTACCTTGCCAAGAATAGGATAGCCCTGTCAACAGCACCGGCAAACGATATTCCTCAAAACGATAAAGATTTTTTCTCGGATGATATTTCATACCGTAAGCCAAGGTACTTTGGGCACTTTGAAAAGAAAGGGGAAGTTGTTCGGATAAGGGCACATTCAAACTTGCACCGACTGCAATTTTATAATTCTGTTTTGTGTAATCTTTCGGGAGTAAGGTTTTTATTTGCTGAGAAAGTGCGGTTGAAATCGACAGTGTTTTTAATACGACAATTTGATCGAGCGATAAAATCGCCACATCCTGCGCAAATTCAGGTTGCTCTAAATAATTGATCAAATGCTGTAAGGAATCAGGATTCGGGGATAACAATTTAATCAAAATCACCACTCGGGATTGGGTTAAATCAAAAGCAAAAAATTTGGCTTGTTGCTCGGTTTCTTGCCAATTCAAATCTCCACGCAATAACTGCAAAATAAACTCTTCTTTGTAACGGCGGCGCCAACTTTCTTGCTCCAATAATGCGTGTTGCTCTACAATCAATTCCGCGGTCATTTTCACCAATTCCGCATATTGTTTCACCTGCGTAGGCTCACCGGAAATTCCCACAACTCCAATCGCTTTTCCTAAATAATGAATAGGTAGATTAATCCCCGGCCGAGCCTCGAAATTCCATTTTTGCGCTAAGCGTTGATCTACCTCCACAACCCTATTTTCCCGTAACGCCAACACCGCTCCGGTATGTCGTTGCGACAAACGCTCAGGATTACCGGAAGCAATAATCACACCGTTATCATTCATCACGTTTACGGAATAATGGATAATTTTCATTGCTCGTTTCACAATTTTTTGGGCTATTACTGTGTTAAGCTGCATTTTTGTTTTCTCATCAATAGGAAGAAAGCCTATACGTTATCGGCTATAAGGGGATGTCGTCAATAAACTTCCTAAGTCGGAAGTTTTAACCACACTTTTTTTGTCAAAATGTTTGCTCTTGATCACATTTTTGAATTTTGCTCATTGCAAGTTAGTAACATTCCTTTAACATAAGATCCTGTTCATTTGATTAAAAATGTAGAGGGTTCTATGAACACAACATCTTCACTCAAAAACCATAAAAACGGAATGATATTCCTTGCGGATATTCTTCTCTTTTTTGTTTTATTAAAATGTCTACCCTTTGCCCCGAAGGAAAACGCTGGGCTTGCATTATTGGCTTTTATTGCAGTGCTTTGGTTAAGCGAAGCATTACACGTTACCATTACGGCATTACTTGTTCCATTGCTTGCCGTTTCATTAGACTTAGTTTCAACAAAACAGGCTCTTGCAGCCTTTTCTGACCCCACAATATTCTTATTTTTCGGTGGGTTTGCATTAGCAACAGCATTACATATGCAAAAACTGGATAGAATGATTGCCAATAAAATTATGGCACTCGCTAAAGGTAATCTTTTTGTCGCAGTAATTTATCTCTTCTTGATCACCGCTTTTCTTTCAATGTGGATGAGTAATACTGCGACTGCGGCAATGATGTTACCACTCGCAATGGGTATTTTAAGCAATATGGATCGTGAAAAAGAGCATAATACTTATGTATTTGTCTTGTTGGGAATTGCCTATAGCGCAAGTATTGGCGGAATGGGAACCTTAGTTGGTAGTCCGCCAAACGCGATTGTGGCGAGCAACTTACACCTCACGTTCTCAGATTGGCTATGGTACGGATTACCGATTATGTTAATTTTATTGCCGTTAATGATTGGTACGCTTTTCATCGTATTCAAACCTAAACTCAATAAACACTTTGAACAATCTTTTGATAAAATTGAGATGAATCCACAACGGATTTTAACTTTGCTGATCTTTGTATTTATCGCACTTTGTTGGGTATTTAGTAGCAAAATTAATCCGCTCATTTCAGGCTTATTGGGGTTACCAAAAAACATTGCGAGCTTTGATAGTGTAGTTGCGTTACTTGCGGCAATTATTATCTGTGCAACTGGCGTGGCGAGTTGGAAACAAATCCAAGACAATACCGATTGGGGCGTGTTAATGCTCTTTGGTGGCGGTTTAACATTAAGTGCAGTATTGAAAGATTCCGGTGCAAGTAAGATTCTCGCTGATGGCATTGTCTTCTTAGTTCAAGGGCAACATTATTACTTAATTGGTTTACTCGTTGCGGCATTTATCATTTTCTTAACCGAATTTACCTCCAATACAGCTAGTGCAGCCTTGCTCGTACCAATCTTTATTTCTATCGCCCAGTCCTTAGGAATCCCAGAAATTGGTCTTGCATTAATTATCGGTTTGGGAGCATCCTGTGCATTTATGTTGCCGGTGGCAACACCACCAAATGCTATTGTGTTTGGTAGCGGTCAAGTCAAACAAAGTGAAATGGTGCGTGCTGGTGTTGTACTCAATATTGTCTGTGTCTTCGTGATTGCAACATTCGGTTATTTTTTCTGGCTTAACTAGTTCAAAAATGCCATAAAAAACGACCGCTCTTTCTCAAAGTGCGGTCGTTTCTCTTTCTATTTTCCGCTGTTATGGAGAAATGCATAAAAGCGGTTACTTTAAAATGTAGGGATATGTTGCGTGTGTCCATGATAAAACCAAATTATTTCAACTGTTATAAGCAACACGCTGTGTATCCCTACAAAAAACAAAATAAAGTTTGTGCAACAGCCACGTAATACTGCTATTTTCCGTATTAATCTAAATGTTCATGACTACTTAAAAAACCACCACTTTGATGTTTCCAAAGTTTTGCGTACAAGCCATTTTGTTCAAGCAATTCACTGTGTGTGCCCTGCTCCACAATTTGACCTTTATCTAACACAATCAAACGGTCCATTGCCACAATGGTAGAGAGACGGTGGGCAATCGCAATAACCGTTTTATTTTCCATCATTTTATCAAGACTTTCTTGAATCGCCACTTCCACTTCAGAATCCAACGCACTGGTCGCTTCATCCAGTAACAAAATCGGTGCATCTTTCAACATCACACGGGCAATGGCAATACGCTGGCGCTGACCACCGGACAATTTAACGCCTCGCTCACCCACGTGTGCATCATAACCTTTTCGTCCTTGTGCATCCGTCAAGAACGGAATGAAATCCGCGGCTTCAGCCCGTTCTGCTGCCCATTGCATTTCTTCATCTGTGGCAGTTGGGCGACCATAAATAATATTGTCACGGACGGAACGATGTAATAGTGAGGTATCTTGTGTCACCAAACCAATTTGACTACGTAAACTTTCTTGTTGCACATCCAAGACATTTTGTCCGTCAATGGTGATTGTACCGTGCTGTGCCTCATAAAAGCGCAGCAAGAGATTAACAATGGTCGATTTACCCGCACCGGAACGCCCGATTAACCCGACTTTTTCGCCCGGTTTGATGGTGAGATTAAAATGATTTAATAGCGGTTTTGTCGGATCATAGGCAAAGGTAATATCATTAAATTTAATTTCCCCTTGCTTGACCTGTAATGGTGGGCAATTCGGTTTATCAACAATCGTGTGCGGTTTTGTCAGGGTTGCCATTCCATCATTTACAGTACCAATATTCTCAAATAAACGTGCCGATTCCCACATAATCCAACGAGACAATCCATTCACACGCAATGCCATTGCAGTCGCTGTGGCAATCGCCCCGACACCCACTTGCCCTTGTTGCCATAAAATAACGCCCAATATAGCAGTGGTTAAGGTTAAGAAAATATTGCTGGCATAAGTTAAGGTATCAAGGGAGCTGGCAAGACGCATTTGCGCATGTACTGTTACCATAAATTCTTCCATTGATCGTTTTGCATATGCCGCTTCACGTGAACCGTGAGAGAATAATTTTACTGTCGCAATATTGGAATAAGCATCGGTGACACGTCCTGTCATCAAAGAACGGGCATCCGCTTGGCGCTCCGCCGTTTTCGCTAAACGAGGAATCAGCAATTTCAAGATTGTGATAAAGAGGAAAATCCAAATAGCGAAGGGCAATAAGAACCAAATATCTAACGCCGCCAATACCAAACCTGAGGTGATAAAATACACCGCCACATAAACCAGCATATCCGCAATTGTCATCACTGTATCACGCACAGCAAGAGCAGTTTGCATCACTTTTGCAGAAACACGACCGGCAAATTCATCTTGGTAGAAACTCAAACTTTGCCCAAGCATCAGACGGTGGAAATTCCAACGCAGCCGCATCGGAAATACCCCCTGCAAGGTTTGTAACCGAACATTCACCCCAATAAAAGACCACACAATACTCAATAAAAGCAGTGCTGCCATGCCAATAAGTAAATGCCCTTTTTCCTGCCATAAGGTTGCCGGTGTATAAGCGCCAAGCCAATCCACGAGCAACCCCATAAATTGGAATAGTAATGCTTCCATTATGCCGGTTCCAACCGTTAAAATCGCCAGCAAGAAAATCCAGCCTTTCATTCCGTCAATACTCGACCATATAAAACGGAACAGTCCTTTTTCCGGCGTTGTCGGATTGCTTTCCGGATAAGGATTTAAACGGTTTTCAAACCATGAAAAAATTTTATCGAACATAAGATTTCCTTAAAAAAGCAAAAGGCAACATAAGGCTGCCTTTGAAATGGCGCATTATAGCGTAAAAATCCCTCAAATTACAGTGAGCGAAATTTACACTTTACGATAAAGACTTGGGGAAACTTGATAGGTATTTTTAAAAGCCTTGCTGAAATGAGCCTCTGATTGATAACCAACTTCTAAGGCAATTGCCAAGACGGTTTTTTGCGACTGTTTTAATAAAAATGCCGCCAAATCTAACCGCACTTTGGTAAGAAATCGACCGGGGGACATACCAATCTGTTGCTGGAATACACGGATAAAATTAGCACGAGACATTGACGCCAGCTCTGCCAGTTGTTCAATGCACCAATCTTGTGCCGGTGATTGTAAAAGCCGAAGGATCACAGGATTGAGCCGTTTATCTTGAAGCGCATACAGTACACCTTGCCCCATCATCCCAAAACTGATGACGTGACGGATAATATAAATAAATAACACATTGGCCAATGCATCAATCACGGATTGATTACCGTTTTCTTGTTTCATTGCTTCTTGCAAAAATAATTGCACAAGAGGTTGGATTGAGGTATTACGCAAGTTCAGATGTAAATAATCAGGTAAGGATGTTGTGAGTAGTGCATTTTTCTGATAATAAAATGCCCCGCAAAACATTTTTAAATCTGCAGCCCCATGCCCAATTTTTTGCACTTCAAACACCCCATACTTGCTTTTATGAGAGGGTGTGTTTTCCTTGTTTTCCGGCAGATTTCCCATTAAGTGCGGTCGTTCTTGTGGAAGAAAAAAGATATCGCCTTGTGTTAAATGAAATCGTTGATCCTCAAGAGTAAGCCAACATTCCCCTTCTTCGATCAAATGAAAAATCCCTTTGCTATTTGAATGTTTATTATGTTCCACTTGCCACTCGCCCTGAAATTCGCAACGAATGTTAATTTCTCCCCTAACCTGAGCAAATTGAACCAGTTTATCTAAGTAATCCATGATGAGACTCCAACCATATAAGTTGAGACAAATTGGCAAGTATGTTTGCACAAACGGTCTATAATTTGCCCCGAAATTAATCATCATTACACAATCATATTTTAGGAGAAAACATTATGTTTACCGATTGGAAAGAACACACTTCACATGTAAAAAAATCATTTGGCGAGCTTGGCAAAAAACACCCTAAAATGTTGCAAGCCTATCAAGCATTAGGTGCCGCAGCGGCTGAAGGTAATATACTTGATGCCAAAACCCGTGAATTAATCGCCCTTGCGGTGGCAGTTACCACTCGTTGTGAAAGCTGCATTAGCGTTCATGCGGAAGAAGCGGTAAAAGCCGGTGCGACTGAAGCCGAAGTTTCTGCTGCATTGGCAATGTCTATCGCACTCAATGCCGGTGCGGCTTATACCTATTCCTTACGTGCATTAGAAGCATTTAATGTACAAAAAGGGGAATAATCTTTATCATATTATCCCTATTGGCGTTCAATGAACGCCTTTTTTGTTACCATAAATTCAATTTTTCCATCTGTGCAATCACCTCTTTCACTTGAATTTCCGCCATTAAATTTTTCCCCTTCAATTTAGTTGCCCAAGGCAATTCAGAGGAAGGTCGGCCAAATTCCTTTTGCACATTTTCTTCATACACCGATACCACATTTTCTCTATTATTATAAGGCGCAGTACGCAATGGATTGTGATAGGCATACAATCCGATGACCGGTGTGCCTTGCGTTGTGGCAATATGAGCAGGACCGGAATCCGGCGAAAGCACAAGATCAACCTTAGCAATCAATGCGGTAAGTTGTTTTAAACTCGTTTTTCCTGCGACATTGGTAGGCGTGAAGTCACAGAGTTCGGTGATTTTCTCCACCATTTCCACCTCCCGTTTTGCCGGTGAACTACAAAAAATCACGTTCACATTATGTTGGTTCGCAATATTTGCCACTTCTGCATAACGTGCCACCAACCAATCTTTTTCAGCTTTGCTGGAACAAGGGGAAATTAATAAATTTTTACGGGTCGGATCAATAAATTGTTGTGCAAATTGTTTATCTTCTTCAGAAATCACAAGCTGCCAATTGAGTTCGCCTTTTGGTACACCAATATATTCGGCGAACGCCATAAAACCCTCTAATACATGAGGTGATATGGGATCGTTCACACGGCGATTCACAAAAAGCCACTGTCCCTCACGGGAACGTTTTTTACCAAAACCGATTTTATATTTTGCCTTAATACCTAAAGAAAGGATGGAAGTTCGAAATGCCGTTTGCATATTTAATAACGCATCAAAATGGGTATTTTTAAGCTGCTGCCATAAAGAAAAAATCCCTTTCCAACCCGTTTTCTTATCATAAGAAATCAGCCTAACATTAGGTATTCCCTCTAACAATGTGGCTTCCGTTTTCCCCACAATCCAAGTGATTTTGGTTTGTGGATAATACGTCTGAATGCGTTGTACCACCGCAAGGGCATGACACACATCCCCCACCGCAGAAAGGCGAAGAATACAAAGCGTGGTTGGCGCGTCGGTAAAAAGCGGCATAGCGATTCCTTTCTCGTTTAAATTGGCGTTATTTTAAAGTAGAATGAGGGCATTTTCTATCATTCAATCCACATAAAATGTTTGAGTTCCAACAGGATAACCAATTTTTTCTCTTTAATTTTGACCGCACTTTTGACCAACCACATCAGTTTTTCGATCCGCAATATTGGCAAACACAACAGCGTATTCTTGGTTCAGCACAAGGACGAGGAACGACTTATTTTTTGGCAACACAAGATTGGTTTGGGGTCAATTGTGCACTTCGTCATTATTATCGGGGTGGTTTATGGGGAAAATTCAATAAAGATCGTTATTATTTCTCATCTCTTTCCCAAACTCGTAGTTTCGCAGAATTTTTTTTATTACAACGCTTGTATGATGCGGGTTTGCCCGTTCCAAAACCTATCGGCGCACGGGTAAAAAAAGGACAATTCGGTTTTTGTTATCAAGCGGATATTCTCACCGAAAAAATCGAAAATGCACAGGATTTGACCGCACTTTTGCAAACCCAAAGACTAACAAATGAGGTTTGGCAACAAATCGGTGGGCTAATTCGTCAATTACACGATCTGCAAATTTGCCATACAGATCTCAATGCTCACAATATTCTTGTTCAACACACTGAATCGGAACAAAAATGTTGGCTACTTGATTTTGATAAGTGCGGTGAAAAATCAGGAGATTTTTGGAAAGAAGAAAACTTAACCCGTTTGCACCGCTCTTTTACAAAAGAAACCGAAAGAATGAAAATCCAATTTACGGAACAAAACTGGGCGGAATTAATGCTCGGTTATCATCAAAATTTCAACAAAAAGGATAAATAATCATGCAAAAAATTGTACTGGCTACCGGTAACCCTGGAAAAGTGAAAGAAATGGCAGATGTGTTGGCAACATTTGGATTCGACGTGATCGCTCAAACGGATTTAAGCATCGAAAGCCCCGAAGAAACAGGATTAACTTTTGTGGAAAATGCGTTATTAAAAGCCCGTTATGCCGCAGAAAAATCAGGTTTGCCGGCAATTGCGGACGATTCGGGATTAGTCGTTAATGCGCTTAACGGCGCACCGGGTTTATATTCCGCCCGTTATGCCGGCGAAGAAGGCGATGATGCGAAAAATCGTCAAAAATTATTGGCAGAACTTGCCCATGTACCAAAGGAAAAACGCCACGCAAAATTTGTGAGCTGTATAGTGTTATTACGTCACCCAACCGATCCTTCCCCTATCATTGCAGAAGGGGAATGCCACGGTATGATTGGTTTTGAGGAAAAAGGGGAAAATGGGTTTGGTTACGACAGCTTATTCTTCAGCCCAGAACAAGGTTGCACCTTTGCAGAACTGGAAACAACAGAAAAGAAAAAAATCTCTCACCGTGCACGTGCGTTGCAAGAATTAAAGGCAAAATTGAGCGTATAATAAGAACCGGTATTTCAACGAAAGGTAGGGACACACTGCGTGTGTCCTATGTATTGAAATAATTTGATTTTAAACGGATACACGCAGTGTGTCCCTACAAATGCCCCTCAAATTGGCTCTGCTATTAATGCAAAAAAATGAAAAGAAACGACCGCACTTTAATGCTTAAAAGTGCGGTCGTTTTTATCAAATTTTTTAATTTTCTTCTTGTTCTTTTTCTTTCGCTCTTAGCAAGATTTCTTGAATCTCTGCTGCCATTTTTTGGTCGCATTCTCGAGCAATATCTTGTAATGCCGGATTTTTAAAGAATTGTGCCTGTGGATCATACACTTGAGACATTAATTCCACTTCGTGACGATCGGCATGGAAATAATATTCCGCAATTTCTTTTGCAACCTCAGTTTCCATACCTAAGGTTTCTAATGCCAATCGACCGGTGCGTACCGCTGAATCAAAAGTTTCCCGCACGATGTCATCAGCCCCTGCATTATATAAATCAAAAGTATGAAAACGGTCATAAGCACGGGCGATAATTTTAATATTCGGGTTCACTTCACGGGCAAAGTGCACTATATCGGAGGCTTGTGCTTTATTATCAATTGCCACAACAAGCATTTCAGCCTGCTCCAATCCTGCTGCAATTAAAAACTCACGGCGGGAAGCGTCGCCAAAATAAGATTTAATACCATATTCATTAAAACCTTTAATCATCGTTGGATTAAGATCTACCACTGTTGTGGCATAACCACTTAAACGGAGCAAGTCATTTACGATTTGTCCAAAACGTCCCATACCGATAATAAGTATCGGATGCTGTTCATCAATTTCATCAGGTTCAATTTCTTCTGCAATTTCTTTCGATCCATATTTTTCATAAAGCACAAGAATGAGCGGTGTCATCACCATAGAAAGCACAACAATTGCCGTCATATTGGCATTTACCGTTTCATCAATCACTCCTTTTGACAGGGCTGCCGCAAAAAGCACAAAAGCAAATTCCCCACCTTGCGCCATTAAGAGTGCTCGTTCTAATGCTGTTTTATGAGTACTTTTAGCAACTCGTGCTACAACATAAATACAGACACCTTTGGTAAGCATTAATACAATCACGCCTAAAAGGATTAATTGCCAGTTTTCTGCAACGACTTTTAAATCTAACGCCATTCCCACGCCAAGGAAGAAAAGCCCCAGCAATAAACCACGGAAAGGCTCAATATCCGCTTCCAATTGATGGCGGAAGGCAGATTCGGAAAGCATTACACCTGCTACAAAAGCGCCCATTGCCATGGATAAGCCGGCTTCTTCCATTAATAATGCGGCCCCCAATACCACAAAAAGTGCAGCAGCAGTCATGACTTCACGGGCTTTAGCATTCGCTAAAATACGGAAAACCGGATTTAAAATGAAACGGCCAATAAACACTAATACCGCTAAGGCGAGCATAGCAATGCCCGCAGATTGCCACCAAGGCATGGAAGCTTCAGTTTTTTCAAAAGGAGAGAGGGAAGCGACAATAGCAAGTAATGGGACAATCAGAAGATCTTCAAATAATAAAATTGAGACGATTTTTTGACCGCGTTTTGTAGAAAGTTCTTTGCGTTCACCTAATACTTGCATCACAATTGCGGTGGATGTCAATACAAAACCTGCGGAAGAGACAAACGCCACTTCCCATGATACGCCAAACTGCACACCAACAATGGTCATTAAAATGGCAGAAATGATCACTTGCATACTGCCTAGTCCAAAAATTTGACGACGTAATCCCCAAAGGTGTGAAGGCTTCATTTCAAGCCCGATCACAAATAAGAACATCACGACACCAAATTCAGCCAGATGAATAATTGCGTGAGGATCACCAATCACCTGTAAACCATAGGGGCCAATAGCCAATCCGGCAGCGAGATACCCCAACACCGATCCCAATCCTATGCGTTTAAATAATGGCACCGCCACCACTGCGGCACCCAGCAATGCCACCACTCGAATTAAATCACCTGAACTTTCCGCTGCCATAGTCACTCCTAAAACAATATAAAAAAAACCGGCGTATTTTACTGGGTTTTGTGCTGAATTTATAGGGATTCAGCATATTTGTAGCGATAAAAAAGTGCGGTCAATATTAACCGCACTTTTTATATAAAGCTTAAATTAGATTTGTGTAACTGCGACACAATGCCGGTACTTTAAGGAAGTTCATCCCCATCTTTCTCTACCTTAGGCGGGATCATATGTTCACGTCTTAAACCTACGTCATAAGCGACGGCAATGGCCACAAAGATGGAAGAATAAGTACCGAAGCCAATCCCTACCAATAAAGCAAGGGAGAAATTGTGAATAGACGGTCCACCAAAGAAAAAGAGCGCAATCACAACGATCAATGTTGTCGCAGAGGTCATGATGGTTCTTGATAACGTTTGTGTGAGGGAAATATCAATAATATCAATGGTATCCAATCGTCTGATCTTGCGAAAATTTTCACGAACCCGGTCAAATACAACGATACTATCGTTAATGGAGTATCCCACCACTGAAAGAATAGCGGCAACAAACGTTAAGTCCATTTCTACTTGTAACGCTGAGAAAACCCCAAGGGTAATCACAACATCGTGGGCAAGAGAAACAATTCCTCCCAAGCCCAAACGCCATTCAAAACGGGAACCGATGTAAATTAACATCATCGCCAAGGTTGCTAAAGTCGCATACACCGCACCTTGAGCCAATTCTTCACCAACATTGGGGCCTACGAACTCTATACTTTTAATTTGAATAGCCGAATCCAATTCAACCAACATGGATTTAATACGATCACCAATTCCAGAATCATTATCCGCTGCAGGTAAACGAATCATCACATCTTGAACAGAACCCGTTGTTTGCACAATAGGGCTTTCAATACCGTTTTCTTTTAACTTACCACGGATTTGTTCAAGATTCGCCGTTTGTGAAAAACGGGTATCAAAGACGACCCCACCGGTAAAATCTAGCCCCCAGTTAAAGCCCTTTGTGACGATAAAAAATAGTGAAATCGCCATCAGTAGTGCTGAAACAATATATCCCCATTTACGAACTTTCATAAACTCGGTCAACGGGAACGGGAGTTTAATTCCGTTAATTTCTTTGATGAGATGTCCGTTTTTATCTCTTGCAAAAAGTGCCATAGTCACCTCAATTAAATAGAAAGTTTTTCAACACGTTTGCCACCATAAATTGCGTTCACAAGCGCACGCGTTCCGGTAATGGCAGTAAACATGGAAATTGCAACACCTAATGAAAGGGTAATTGCGAAACCTTGAATCGGGCCGGTTCCCACCGCATAAAGAATAATTGCCGTGAGAATCGTGGTTAAATTCGCATCAAAAATAGAAGTAAATGCACCGTTATAACCTTCATTAATGGCTTGTTGAACCGGACGACCGTTGCGAATTTCTTCTTTAATACGTTCAAAAATCAGTACGTTGGCATCTACTGACATTCCCAATGTGAGAACGATACCGGCAATCCCCGGCATGGATAAGGTGGCCCCCGGAAGAATAGACATCAAACCAACCAGCAAGACAATATTAATGACCATTGCAAGGCTTGCAATAATGCCGAAAAGCTTATAATAGAACAGCATAAATAAGATGACAGCAATAAGCCCCCAGAAACTTGCATTCAAGCCCTGTTCGACATTTTGCGCACCTAATGACGGACCGATTGTACGCTCTTCCACAATTTGTACCGGTGCAATTAATGCGCCGGATTTCAACAAGGTCGAAAGATTATGTGCTTCTGCCATACTATCTACCCCGGTAATTTGGAAGTTTGCGCCAAAGCGGGCCTGAATAGTCGCCACATTAATCACTTCTTCACTTTTCTCAAGAATGGTTTTACCGTTCTCGTCTTTCTTACCATTATCTTTATACTCAACGTAAAGAGTTGCCATTGGTTTTTTATAGTACTTTTTAGTGAGTTGAGACATTTGTTCTCCCCCCTCACTATCCAATGTCACACTCACTTGTGGTGTACCTGATTGCTGATCCAAAGCAGCACTTGAATTGATAATATGTTCACCACCTAAAGACGGACGTTTAAAAAGTACTACCGGACGACCATCGCGATTATATTTCACTTCAGAATCTGCCGGTAAAATGCCACGTACCGCAGCTTCAGCATTGACGGTTTGATTCACCATACGAAATTCCAAGGTCGCTGTCGCCCCAAGAATTTCTTTAGCACGAGCGGTATCTTGAACCCCCGGCAATTCAATTACGATACGTTCTGCACCTTGACGTTGTATTACAGCTTCTGCCACCCCTAATTCTGAAACACGTTTACGCAGAATTGTTAAGTTTTGCTCAATCGCTAAATCACGAGCTTCATTAAGTGCGGTTGTGGAAAGCGATAAATTTAACGTATCGTTCTCCGCATTTGTGACTTCTAATGTCGGATGAGATTGACGAATAATACGTGACGCTTTTGAAAGTTGTTCCGGATTAGCAAGGGTTACGGTTGTACCAAAATTTTCAGCATTTCTAATCCCAGTGTATTGAATTTTTTCCTTACGAAGTTCATTGCGTAGCGTGTCTTGCAATTGCTCTTGACGTTTCGCAAGCGCAGAATTCATATCCACTTCCATTAAAAAACGTACCCCACCACGCAAATCCAAGCCCCATTTCATCGGGTTTGCTCCAACACTGCTTAACCAAGTAGGTGTTGCCGGTGCAAGATTTAATGCTGTGGTGTAATTATTACCGAGTTTTTCGGCAATTTTATCTTTAGCAAGGAGCTGATCATCCGTATTGTTGAAACGGGCTAAAATAGAGCCTTGTTCAAGAACAATAGATTTTGTTGAAAGATTATTGGCCTTTAAGACTTCTTGAACTTGTCCTAATGTCACAGTTGAGGCTTGTTGTCCTCGAGTACCTGAAATTTGTACCGCAGGATCTTCACCATAAATATTTGGAAGAGAGTATAAAATACCAATGGCGACCACAAGGATCACCATTAGATTCTTCCACAATGGGTAACGATTTAGCATAGTTGTCCCTTTAGGAATAAAAGATTAAAGCGTTTTAACAGAGCCCTTTGGAAGGATAGTTACAATATAGTTGCGGTTAATCGTGATTTCTGTTGTTTCATTTAACGCAATTACCACGCTGTTATTGTCTTCAATCACTTTGGTAATTTTCCCCATTAGACCACCGGTAGTTAATACTTCTGAGCCTTTGGTTAATTCAGACATTAATTTTTTATGTTCTTTATTACGTTTCGCTTGTGGACGATAAATCATAAAGTAAAAAATTAAACCGAAAATCACGAAAATGACTAACGTGGACATTGGACTTTGAGCTTCCATTTGATGTTTTCCTTATAAAATTAAAGTTGAAAATTGGGCGATAAAATATCACAAATCGCACAAAATGTGAAAAGTATATTAACCCCCTTATGTAATTTACTAAATATCGTCCCTCTCAATTACCTTATTTGTACATTTCAATATCTTTCATGCTTAGATCTGAAAGGCTATCTCAAATCCGCTTAATATCAACACTTTCACTACTTTTTAGAGAGAAAAATCCAGTATTATGTCGCTGATGTAAAAAACGAAATTTCAATAAAATGTCGGATACACTGAGTGTATCTCTAATAAGCGAAGAAAAACTGACTTTATGCAGCTACTACATAATCTTGGAAAAATCAGCCCAATAAATGATAAAGCAGTAAGTTTATTCCAAATCCCCCAATAACTAGCCATATAAAGACGAATGCCCCCAATAAAAGTGGCTTTAACCCGGCTTGTTTCACTGTGCTTATATTCGTAGTTAATCCGAGCCCTGCCATAGCCGCCATTAATAGAATGGTATCAATTTGAACCAGTAGATTCACCCATTCAGCCGGTAATAAATTAAAAGAGTTAAACACAGCAACGAGAATAAATATCAAGGCAAAATAAGGTATAGAAATAGCGTGTTTTTGTTTCTCATCTTTGTGTAGAAAATAAGATAAGATAAGTAAGAAAGGCGCAAGCATCATCACCCGTATCATTTTTGACACCACTGCAATATCAGCGACAACGGGATTAATATTGCTCCCTGCCGCATAAACTTGGGCAACTTCGTGCACGGAAGAGCCAATATAAATACCAAATTGATATGGGTTAATGTAGTCAATTAAAAGAGGGTAAAGAAAGGGGTATAAAAACATAGAAACAGTGCCGAAAATCACGATTAAAGCAACAGCAACAGACACTTTATAAGAGGGAGCTTTTACAACAGGTTCACTCGCAATAATTGCCGCCGCACCACAAATGCTACATCCGGCACCGGTAAGAAAAACGATTTGTTTATCAAGTTTTAAGATCTTAATGCCAATCCAGCAGGTGATCAAAAATGTCAATATCAACATAATAGCATCGGCTAATACGGCATTCACTCCCACTTGCCCGATATCTTGTAAAGTAATTCTAAAACCGTACAAAATAATACCGAGGCGTAGCAATTTTCCTTTAGCAAAAGCCACGCCGAGATGGGAAACGTGTTCGATTTTAGGATAAAACGTATTGCCGCATAGAATACCAATGACAATCGCCAACGTTAATGCGCTGATATTAAGTCTCTCTACTAACGAATTATTTCCAATTAAAACAGCAATTGCCGTAATCACCGATATCAAAAGTAAACCGAAAATCACGTTTAAATTTTTCATATTCTTTTCTCTTTAGATTAAAAGCATACACCGGATATTATAGTGATTTTAGTCAGAGGGGGCTATTGTATAGAGAAGAGAATCGCATCTTGAGAGCGATAAATCCCTACCCCGGCTCACAAGATAAAAAGTGCGGTCTGATTTTTTCATTTTTTAGAAAACTTTTTAAAAATCAACCGCACTTTTTTACTCATTTTTCGCCCATTATCCCTTTTGCAAGGGTGGCACAGGTTTCCCTATTCTCGCATAGAACTCGGCCACAAAATCATCAAAGCGATCTTCTTCAATAGCCTGACGAATTTCTGCCATGAGGCGCTGGTAATAACGCAAATTATGAATGGTATTTAAACGTGCGCCTAAAATCTCGCCACATTTATCTAAATGATATAAATAGGCTTTCGTGTAATTTTTACAGGTGTAGCAATCACAATGAGGATCAAGCGGAGTGGTGTCATCACGGTATTTCGCATTACGAATTTTTACAATACCGTCTGTGACGAATAGGTGACCGTTACGGGCATTGCGGGTTGGCATGACGCAATCAAACATATCAATGCCACGGCGCACGCCTTCAACCAAATCTTCAGGTTTGCCCACGCCCATTAAATAACGCGGTTTGTCGGTAGGAATTTGTGGGCAGATGTATTCCAAAATGCGGTGCATATCTTCTTTTGGTTCGCCAACGGCCAAGCCGCCTACCGCATAACCATCAAAGCCGATATTAACTAAGCCTTCCAAAGATATTTTACGCAATTCTTCAAATACGCCCCCTTGAATGATACCGAAAAGCGCATTTTTATTGCCAAGCTCATCAAAGCGATCACGACTGCGTTTTGCCCAGCGAAGAGACATTTCCATGGATTTTTTGGCATAGTCAAAGGTTGCCGGATAAGGGGTACATTCATCGAAAATCATCACGATATCCGAACCAAGATCGTATTGAATTTCCATAGATTTTTCCGGCGAAAGGAAGATTCGTTCACCATTAATCGGGTTTTGGAATTTTACGCCTTCCTCTGTGATTTTGCGTAATTTACCAAGGCTAAATACTTGGAAACCACCGCTATCCGTCAAAATAGGACGATGCCATTGCATAAAATCGTGCAAATCACCGTGTTTACGCATCACTTCCTGTCCGGGGCGTAGCCATAAATGGAAGGTATTGCCAAGTAAAATTTCAGCACCGGTTGCACGTACTTCTTCGGGTGTCATGCCTTTTACCGTGCCATAGGTGCCCACCGGCATAAATGCAGGTGTTTCTACTTTAAACGTCCCCTGTGGGCGTTCAAATACTAACCGACCACGGCGTGCGTTACCGCTTGTTTTGTCTAATTCATATTTCATTTTTATTTCCTCAACGAATAAACAGTTCGAAGATATCAGTAAAAAAGCCTGTTTGCGCAAACAGGCTTCATTCTTTGGGTGGTCGGGTATTGTAGGTGTTGCCTTTATTTAAGTCAAACCACTTATTCCAATCCCTTCACCTGGGTATTTTTCGTAATAAACATGGCATCGCCGTAACTGAAAAAACGGTAGCGATTTTCGACCGCACTTTTGTAAGCATTCATCGTGTGATTAAAACCGGAAAAGGCCGAAACCAGCATAATGAGGGTACTTTCCGGTAAATGGAAATTGGTGATTAACGCATCCACTACACGGAATTTTTTACCGGGATAGATAAAAATTGAGGTATCGGAAAAATAAGGCTCGATCAAATCCGGATTGCCGTTTTCCTCTGCGGATAAAGCGGCGGTTTCAATGGAACGAACGGAGGTTGTTCCTACAGCAATCACACGTTTTCCGGCTTTTTTGGTGTCAATAATGGCATTGCAGACTTCCTGTGAAAGCTCTACATATTCCGCATGCATAATGTGCTCTTCAATATTTTCCACTCGAACCGGTTGGAATGTGCCTGCGCCCACATGGAGAGTGACAAATTCAAAATTGACGCCTTTGGCTTGAAGCTTTGCCAATAGTTCATCATCAAAATGCAAACCGGCTGTCGGTGCTGCCACTGCCCCCGGTACTTTGCTATAAACTGTTTGATAACATTCTTGATCCGCCTCCTCATCGGGGCGATCAATATAAGGCGGTAACGGCATATGGCCTATTTGTTGCAACACCGTTAAAAGTGAGGTGGATTTATCGGTTAATTCGACTTCAAAAAGTGTATCGTGACGTGCAGTCATCACTGCTTGAATACCTTTATTTTCGCCCAGTTTATTTTCCCCTAAAAATAATTCGGTGCCTTCCTTAGGCGATTTTGAGGAGCGAATGTGAGCGAGAAAGCGGTGTTCATCTAGCATACGTTCAACCAGCACTTCAATTTTTCCACCACTGGCTTTGCGACCGAACATTCGTGCAGGGATAACACGGGTGTTGTTAAAAATTAACAAATCACCTTCATCAATGAGATCTAATACATCGGTGAAAGTGCGGTGAGATATTTCACCATTTTCACCATTTAATGTGAGAAGGCGGCAGGAAGAACGATCTGCTTTAGGATAACGAGCGATAAGTTCATCGGGTAAATCAAAGTGGAAATCAGAAACACGCATAATCATATTGGGTTGATAAAAAGATGGGGTAGTCTAGTTAGAATAATTGGGAAGCTCAAGGGGAAATATTCACGATTTCCCCTTTTCCTACTAAAGAATCATTTTTACTAATTTATCCGCTTTAACTCGGGCAAACTTTTTCAGTAATTTTTGAACCGGTTCAGGGTACTGAGACAATTCTTCCAATTCGGCATAATGGCTCAATACGGTGGTATGCTGACGAATATGATTTAATTCTTTCTCAACTTGATCACGTAATTCTTGTTTCGGATCGTGAATCAACAACCCATTTTCCGCATCTAAACGCCAAGCACGTGGATTTAAATTATTACCTGTCAGTAAAATGTAGCGATTATCCACCCACACCCCTTTTAAGTGGTAAGTGTTATCACCGTCTTTCCATAAGCGAATCGTTAAGCGACCCTGTTCAATATCTTGTTGGAATTTTTCACAAAAATGGCGGAGATTACTTTCATATAAATAAGGTAAGGCACCCGCCATTTTGAAAGGTTGTTCCGGTGGAATATAAAAATCGTTTGCCACTTTGTCGCCTACGATAATTTCGATTTTCTTCCCTGTTTCCAATAATGTAGTAATTTTATTTTGTAAAGTACGAGGAAAATTAAAATAAGGTGTACAAACCACTAAATTTTCCTGCACTTGTGAAAATAAATCTTCAATGATTTGGTTTAATTCATTGCCTGACGCGCCTAAACCAAATAATGGCGAAACACTTAAAACATCGGAAAAACCAACCGCACTCTCTAAACTGTATTCCGCATGATTGGCTAAATTTTTACGATAAGCACGAATAGCCGAACGAATTTCTTTGGTACGAGGGCGGTTTGCGATATCAAGAGGATGAATGGCACTCATGTCCAATAAATAATCATTAATAAAATTGACCATTGAGTCAGCTAATGCGGTATTTGTAATTTTTTGATAGCGATCGTAGCGATATTTATCGTCTTGTTGTAAATACACGTTGTTGATACTCGCACCACTGTAAAGCACCGTATCATCAAAAATAAACCCTTTGATATGCAAAACACCGAACACTTCACGAGTATTAATCGGCACACCAAAAAACATATTCGGGTCATCCGAAAGCTGATAAGTTTGACGCTGTTCCACATACCAATCAGCATTCGTGGCAGATTTCTCTGCCCCCAATAAATTACGTTGCCCCCGATGCCAATCTACAAGGATTTTGACATCTAATTCAGGGTGTTCCTGTTTTATACGATAAATTTCATCAAGAATTTCTTGCCCTGCTTCATCTTTTTGCCAGTAAAGTGCGGTTACATAAATGCGTTTTCTTGCATTTCTAATTAATTCAATAAGTTGAGTTTTAAATTCAATCGGACTAAACAAAAACTCAACCTGTGCTTTTTCTAAAGACAAAAAGGGCAGATTTTGGAGAGTTTGCTCAGTACGTTTTAATTTATTGATTAACATAATCTGTCTCTGCAATTTCTAGGGATGGGCTAGTTTACAATATTTCCTTTGAGGATTAATAGAAAAAAGGTTTTTTTTCGCTATAATGCTCACAAATTTCCGCTTTTTTTGGCGAATTATTATCCAATTTTTCTTGAGAATCTCCTTATGAACAATTCCCGCAAACCGACTTTTCAAACAAATTCCCGTAAATCTTTTCAAGAACAACATTCTGAACGGGATGTTTCTCCACGTTTTCATGAGCAAAAATATCGTGAAAATCGACCGCACTTTGAGAAAAAACATAGTGAAGGAAAAAACGAACCTCGTTTTCAACAGGCCGTGCGTGAACCAAAGATTGCCGAGCTTTCTTTAAATAAAAGTGGCGGAGCGAAAGGCTGTGTAAAGGTATTAGTAAAAAGCACCGGTGTAGCCTATAAACCCAAAGAAAAGAAAAGCGGTGCCCTTTCACCACGGGCTCCGGAAAAAATTAAGAAAAATCGTGCGGAAGAAATGAAAGTCTATGGTGAAAATGCCTGCCTAGAATTGTTTGCCCAGCGTCCGGAGAACATTGTACGTATTTGGGCAACCGTACAAATGTCCCATAAAATGGGTGAAATATTGAGCTATTTAGCGACAAATAAAAAGGTTTATCATATTGTAGATCATGAAGAATTATCCCTTGTGAGTGGCACCGAACATCACGGTGGTATTTGTATGTTGGTAAAAAAACAACGTCCTTTTACTTTACAAGGCTATTTGGATATTCCTCATACAGAGGATGTTTTAGTATTGTTGGATAAAGTAAATAATGCGCAAAATATTGGTGGCGTATTGCGTACCTGTGCATTTTATGGTGTGAAAAATGTGGTAACTAATAATGCAGACAAGCTATATTCTGCGGCGGCTATGCGTGTTGCAGAAGGCGGCGCGGAACATATCCGTTTATTGGAATGTTTGGATACCGAATCTGCATTGCAACAACTTCGTCAAGCAGGTTATCAAGTGGTGCACATTGCACAAGGAAAAGAAGGGATTCCCCTAGATCAGGTGCAATTTAATCGGAAAGTGGTATTTTTACTCAGTGAAACAAGCACAACAGACTTGTATGAGAAGAAAGATATTCATGTTCGTTTATCTTTAAATAGTCCCTTGAAAAACGGATTAAATATTGCTGTCAATAGTGGAATTTTGTTAGCGAAATGGTATTTTGCAAAATAGAGAAGCAAAGTGCGGTTGTTTTTCTAATTGTTTTCAAACCTAATAGAACTACTGGATTTTCTTTTGAACAATTAAATAAATATCGCTATTAAAGGATTCCCTATCTTTTATATCAACTTTGAAGGTAGTGAGGTGATGTGGTTATTCTTCAATGAAAGCCCCAAGGAATGGCGTGGTATTATGTAGCCAATGCACAAAAATAGAAATTTCAACGATATGTAGGAACACACTGCGTGTGTCCGTTATAAAATCAGGTTATTTCAATATGTTATAAGCGGACACACGCAGTGTGTCCCTACAAGCTACCCCCAGATTTGTGCAACTGTTACATAATACCGAAATATTCCCTCATTTTTTCTAATGGGAAATTGCTGAGAAGAGATTAATGACCAATACACCAGCAATAATTAGCCCGATTCCAATTATCCCCGCCATATCTATTTTTTGTCCGAATGCAAAATAAGCAACGACTGCGGTAAGGACAATCCCAACACCAGACCAAATGGCATAAACCAAACCTACGGGTAAAGATCGAAAAATAATTGAAACAAAATAAAAAGAAATGCCATAGAGGGTGAGCGAGCAAATGGTTGGAATCGGTTTAGTAAAACCATCACTCACTTTTAATAAATTTGTTGCAGCAATTTCTAAGCAGATGGAAATGGTGAGTAAAATCCAAGGGTTCATTGATGATTCCTTATTCCGAGTAAAAATCTACCTTCATAGAAGGGGGGAGTTAAAAATAAAAAGAGACGCAAATACGCGTCTCCTTCACTTGGTTAATGTTTATAACCTAGCAATTGGTTAATGTTTATAACCTAGCAATCTTGTTTGCCATAAGCATCTTGACGAAGAATGTTTCGTACACCTTCATCAAAATCAGCAAGCACTTGTTCTGCATTTTTCGGATCTGTGCCACGTGCGTCTAAGTAGAACTTAATTTTTGGTTCGGTACCTGAAGGACGGGCAATTAAACGTGATCCGTTTTCCAGCACAAATACGAGAATATCACTTTGTCGATCTGTTTTGGTGTGGTCGATAAATTGCGCGACGTTCACGCCACCGATAACGCTTGGTGGGGTATTGCGAAGTGCGGTCATTAATTTGCTGATTTCACTAAGATCGCTGACGCGAATAGAAATTTGTCCGCTCACATAAGCACCAAATTCTTTGGTGAATTCATCAGCATAATCCGCTAAGGTTTTACCTTGTTTTTTCAAGTTACGGACAAGATCTAAGAACATAATCGCTGCTGAAATGCCGTCTTTATCACGGACTTTATCAGGATCTACTAAATAACCGAGCGCTTCTTCAAAACCGAACAGCAAGCCTTGCACTTTGCCGATATATTTGAAACCGGTTAGGGTTTCTTCCGATTGGAAACCATATTTTTTGGCGATCTCGGCAAGTGCAGGGGAAGAGACCAAAGAGCATGCCAATATGCCTTGTTTGCCCTGTGCATGATATTGTTTGGCTAAATACCAGCCTAAGAAACAGCCTACCACATTGCCGTGTAAGGCTTTCCAATTTCCTTGTGTATCCGGTACGGCAACGGCTAAACGGTCGGCATCAGGGTCGTTTGCAATAATAAATTCTGCATTATTTTCTTTCGCTACTTTAATCGCAAGATCCAATGCGCCTTTCTCTTCAGGATTTGGGAAATTCACCGTTGGGAAAGTACCGTCCGGCCATACTTGTTCGGCAACGATGTGAGGTTGTGGTAAACCGGCTTTGGCTAGGGTTTTACTTAGCACTTCATAGCCCACACCGTGCATGGCGGTATAAACATAGTTGATGTCACATTGTGGCTCTTTAGCAAGTGAGGCCGTTTTAGCGATATAAGCGTCCACCACTTCATCATTTAACACAACATAATCATTGCTACGCGGTAAATCTTGAATATTACCGGCGGCGACTTTGTCGATTAATACGGCAATTTGTTGATCGGCAGGGGAGACGATTTGACCGCCACCGTTGGCCTTGCCTAAATAGACTTTGTAACCGTTATCTTCAGGTGGGTTGTGACTTGCAGTAACCATTACACCTGCAGTGGTGTCAAAATATTGAATGGCATAGGCTAACACGGGCGTTGGTAATTTGCGTGGTAATAAGTAGGCTTTTATCCCCGCACCAGCCATAATTTCTGCGGTATCGCGTGCGAAAACATCGGAATTCTTGCGACCATCATAACCAATCACAATAGAAGGTTGTTTGTCATAGCCTTTCAGAAAGTCCGCTAAACCACCGGCAGCTTGAGCCACTAAAACGCGGTTCATCCCCATAGAGCCGGCTTGTAAAGGACCACGTAAACCGGCAGTGCCAAATTGTAAACGACCGTCAAAACGAGCCCGTAATTCTGTTTCTGCTTTTGTGTCGCCAGCTTTTGCTGCCTCTAAAAGTGCGGTCAATTCTGCACGAGTTTCTGCATCAGGATCTTGGTTTAACCAATTTTGTGCTACATCAAAAAGAGTTGCCATAATTTCACCTTCTTAAGTTTAAAGAAATACGCAGATAGACTAGCGGAAAACGATTAAAGTTCAAGGCTTATTTATTGAAAATTTGATCTGTGTAACATTTTTTATTCATATAATCGATTGCATCAAAACAGTATGTGATTCTTACTTAGGGTGAAATAGATTTAGATTGCTCGGTTTGAGATTATAGTAACAGCGCTGACCCCCATTTTATGATGTCAAAAAAGAATTTATTTTGATTGGTGGCCACACCATCGCCATTTGTCGTGTTTTCTTCAATCTTTGAATTATCCACCATACCGTTTTTATATTGCCCCTTCACCACATCTAAATCGTCACGTGCTTGGGTGCGTAAAATCCGACATTGTTGATTATCCATTGGTTCTGCATTCCCAACGATTGTGCGGAATTTTTTGAATTGATAAGTGGCGTAATTCATTGATTTTTCATCATTTTGAATGATCTTCACATAATCTTCACCAATAATGTTTTCCAATGGATAGAAAAAGACATATTGAGAGTGGATATAGCTATCCTCTTTTGCAAAATGTTGTTGCTGAATACGGGTGAGATTCGGATAAATACATTGTTCCGCTTGTTTACTGGCAATTGCCCATTGTTTCGCATTTTTATCTGAAAGTTGATAATCTGCGCCGGCAAATTCTGCCGGAATAGCTGATTGAGATGAATCGGAGAGGCTGCAAGCACAGAGCAATAGTGTTATACCGAGTGTAAAAATACGTTTCATATTGGGTTGCCTGAGATGAATTGATATGGTCGAAATTTTAGCAATAAGCATAGAATAGATAAAGATTGAAATAAATTTTCATTTTCCCGATTGGAAAAACTTCCGCTATAATGACCGCACTTTTCGTTAATTAAAAGGAATATTCATGCAAAATCCAAAAGATGATGTACTTTATGCGCCCGTTGAGTGGGTCGATCATAGCGAAGGCTATACTGATATTCGTTATCATAAATCCACTGACGGTATCGCAAAAATCACCATTAACCGCCCTGAAGTGCGTAATGCCTTCCGTCCGCAAACCGTTAAAGAAATGATTCATGCGTTTTCTAATGCCCGTTTTGATGAAAAAATCGGTGTGATTGTATTAACCGGTGAAGGCGAAAAAGCCTTCTGCTCGGGGGGCGATCAAAAAATTCGTGGGGATTACGGCGGCTACAAAGATGAGAGTGGTGTACATCATTTAAATGTGTTGGATTTCCAACGGGATATTCGTACTTGTCCAAAACCGGTGGTGGCAATGGTGGCAGGTTACGCCATTGGCGGCGGTCATGTATTACATATGTTATGTGATTTAACCATTGCTGCAGATAATGCTATTTTTGGTCAAACAGGGCCGAAAGTGGGATCTTTTGATGGTGGTTGGGGCGCAAGTTATATGGCACGTTTAGTCGGTCAGAAAAAAGCCCGTGAGATTTGGTTCTTATGTCGTCAATACAATGCTCAGGAAGCCTTAGATATGGGCTTGGTGAATACTGTCGTTCCTTATGCCGAGTTAGAAAAAGAAACCGTGCGTTGGTGTCGTGAGATGTTACGTAACAGCCCGATTGCATTGCGTTGTCTGAAAGCGGCATTAAATGCGGATTGTGATGGTCAAGCCGGTCTTCAAGAATTGGCGGGGAATGCGACCATGTTGTTCTATATGACGGAAGAAGGTCAAGAAGGTCGCAATGCTTTCAATGAAAAACGTGCGCCGGATTTCAGCAAATTCAGACGTAATCCTTAATTATTCAACCAAAAGTGCGGTTAATTTCAACCGCACTTTTTGTAAGTAAAATTTATGACAATCCGACAATATCATCTTTATCGTTATTCCATTCCCGTTGATAGCCAACTTATTTTGCGGGATCGCTTTCTAAAACGCCGTGAAGGTTTACTCGTGCATATCCAGTGTCAAGATAATGAAGGCTGGGGAGAAATTGCGCCATTACCGGGGGTTAGTGCGGAATCCTTAGAAATGGCGGAAAACCAAGCGATACAATGGCTTGCCAATTGGGATATGGCACGTAGTCGTGATGAAAAGTTATCGTTTGATGGGCTTTATCCCTCCGTAGCCTTTGGCTTGAGCTGTGCATTGGCTGAACTCAAGGGCAAACTCAATACGGAAGGAAACTATCATACTGCCCCCCTGTGTTATGGTGATCCCGATGAGCTTTATGAGTCATTAGCTCATCTTTCCGGCGAGAAGGTGGCAAAAATCAAAGTGGGTATGTATGAAGCCAACCGAGACGGATTGATTGCGGATATGTTTTTAGAGGCGATCCCCGATCTACAATTACGCCTTGATGCTAATCGCCGTTGGTCGCTTGAAAAAGCCTTATTGTTTGCGGCGAAAGTTAAAGCGCCACATCGTTCCCGAATTCAATTTTTGGAAGAGCCTTGCAAAACACCTGAATTAAGTCGTGAATTTGCCGCCCAAACCGGGATTTCGATTGCTTGGGATGAATCTTTACGGGAACCAAATTTTCAGCTTAAAAAAGAACCTAATTTGTCAGCTATTGTGATTAAACCGACATTAATTGGTTCCCTTGAACATTGTATTGAATTAATCAAACAGGCGCATACTTTAGGATTAAAATCGGTGATTAGCTCAAGTATTGAAAGTAGCCTTGGTTTAACCCAACTTGCCCGTATTGCCCGACAATACACACCGAATATGACACCGGGGTTAGATACGTTGGACTTAATGGATTATCAAGTGTTGCGCCCATGGAAAGGCTCAACATTACCGCTTCTTGATTTGGATTCTGAGTTGATTACAAAGATTATCTGATTCGACCAGAGATTGTCGAAAAATCCGTATAATGCACAATCTTAAAAGGAAGAGAAAATGTCGCAAAAATCCCGAATTTTGTTACTAAACGGCCCGAACTTAAATATGTTAGGCGCCCGTGAGCCAAAGCACTATGGTTGTTTATCACTTGCAACGATTGAATCGAATCTAAAGGTATTGGCAGAGCAGCATAATGTTGAATTAACCTGTTTCCAAGCCAATAGTGAAGAAAAGTTGATTGATAAAATCCACCAAAGTTTTCAAAAAGTGGATTTTATCTTAATCAATCCGGCAGCCTATACCCATACCAGTGTGGCGTTACGTGATGCATTATTATCGGTTTCAATCCCTTTTGTTGAAATTCATTTATCTAACGTACACAAGCGTGAATCATTTCGTCATCATTCTTATTTCAGCGATGTAGCAGAGGGTGTGATTTGTGGATTAGGAGCCAAAGGTTATGAGTTTGCCTTTTTATTCGCCTTAGATTTTTTAGCAAGAAAGTCATAAAATGCGGTATTTTTACCGAAATTAATAGAATTTTGTCGCAATTTAGATCAATTTAAGGTAACCTTTGCGCGATTAAAAATCGGTTTATAACTGACCGCACTTTTATATGTTTCCAATATTATATGGCAGTTGCATAAGGCTCATTTTTCAGATACTTGTAGGGATATACTGAGTGTGCCTGCTTATAACATATTGAAATTTCTGTTTTTGTGCATTTGCAACATAATACCCGGCATTGTAATGAAAGTGCGGTTAAAAATTTCATTATTTTAGGAAGAACGTATGGACATTCGTAAAATCAAAAAACTTATTGAATTAGTTGAGGAATCCGGTATCACCGAATTAGAAGTTCAGGAAGAGGAAGGCACAGTTCGCATTAGCCGTGCTGCTCCAGCGGTTGCTCCGATAGCTACGCAACATATCGCACCTGTTGTGCCTGTTCCGCCGGTTACTCCAACTCCGATTGTGACACCGGCAGTTACTCCGACACCAGCTGCTCCATCTGCAACAGAAGAAGTAAGCGGACATCGGGTTCGTTCTCCAATGGTAGGCACATTCTATCGTAGCCCGAGTCCGGATGCGAAAGCCTTTGTTGAAGTGGGACAAACCGTAAAAGTGGGTGATGCCCTTTGTATCGTTGAAGCGATGAAGATGATGAACCGTATTGAAGCAGATAAAGCAGGTGTGGTAAAAGCAATCTTAGTCAATGATGGCGAACCGGTTGAATTTGACGAACCATTAATCGTTATCGAATAATCTTCTCAATTATCCAAATGGCGGGTTTACTCGCCATTTTTTAACAAATGGAATGTCTTATGTTAGAAAAAGTTGTCATTGCCAACCGTGGTGAAATTGCATTACGCATTTTACGTGCGTGTAAAGAATTAGGGATTAAAACTGTTGCGGTACATTCCACCGCAGATCGTGAGCTAAAACATGTTTTACTGGCTGATGAAACCGTCTGTATTGGTCCTGCGCCTTCAGCTAAAAGTTATCTAAATATTCCCGCAATTATTGCAGCCGCAGAGGTAACAGGTGCTGATGCTATTCATCCCGGATATGGTTTTTTATCTGAAAATGCAGATTTTGCCGAGCAAGTAGAGCGTTCCGGCTTCACTTTTATTGGTCCGACTGCGGATGTGATTCGTTTAATGGGCGATAAAGTTTCTGCGATTAAAGCGATGAAAAAAGCCGGCGTGCCTTGTGTACCGGGTTCCGATGGACCTGTTGGTAACGATATTAAGAAAAATAAAGAAATCGCAAAAGGTATTGGCTATCCAATTATTATCAAAGCATCAGGCGGTGGTGGCGGTCGCGGTATGCGTGTAGTCCGTAGTGAAGACGCGTTAGAAGAATCTATTGCGATGACAAAAGCGGAAGCAAAAGCAGCCTTTAATAATGATATGGTTTATATGGAGAAATACTTAGAAAATCCACGTCATGTGGAAATTCAAGTATTGGCGGATACGCACGGTAATGCAGTATATTTGGCAGAACGTGATTGTTCAATGCAACGTCGTCATCAAAAAGTCGTGGAAGAGGCACCGGCTCCGGGAATCACTGAAGAACTTCGCCGTGATATTGGTTCCCGTTGTGCCAATGCTTGTGTAGAAATTGGTTATCGTGGTGCGGGTACATTTGAGTTCTTATATGAAAATGGGGAATTTTATTTCATTGAAATGAATACCCGTATCCAAGTAGAACATCCGGTAACAGAAATGATTACCGGTGTGGATTTGGTTAAAGAACAGCTACGCATTGCAGCAGGCTTACCACTTTCTTTCAAACAAGAAGATATTAAAGTGAAAGGTCATGCCATTGAGTGCCGTATTAATGCGGAAGATCCAAAATCTTTCTTACCATCACCGGGCAAAGTCAACCATTTACATTCACCGGGCGGTTTTGGCGTGCGTTGGGATTCCCATGTGTATGGCGGTTATACAGTGCCTCCGCATTATGATTCCATGATAGCAAAACTCATTACCTATGGCGATACGAGAGATGTGGCGATTCGCCGTATGCAAAACGCACTATCTGAAACGATTATTGAAGGCATTAAAACCAACATTCCATTACATGAGATGATTTTGGAAGATGAAAACTTCCAAAAAGGTGGAACAAATATTCATTACCTTGAGAAAAAATTAGGGTTGCATGATTAATTAAAAAAATGGCTCACGAAAGTGAGCCTTTTTGTTATTTCTTTTTCACCGGGCGTTGCCAGTTCTGAATATGACGTTGTGGCACACGTGTAATTACTAACTCATCTTTTGCGACATTACGTGTGATGGTTGAACCTGCCCCAATTGTTGCACCATCTTCAACCGTAACAGGCGCCACTAATTGTGTATCTGACCCCACGAAAACATTATCACCGATAATGGTTTTAAATTTATTCGCGCCGTCATAATTACAGGTGATCACCCCTGCGCCAATATTACAATTTGAGCCGATTTCACTGTCGCCCACATAGGTTAAATGGTTCACTTTTGAACCTTTACCAACAACGGATTTTTTGATTTCCACAAAGTTACCGACGTGAGTTTCTGCAGCAAGTTCCGCGCCGGGACGTAAACGGGAAAAAGGACCGATTGCCGCTTTTTCGCCAATGGTTGCATCTTCCAATACGGAATAAGGTTTCACTTCCACATCATCTCCGATCACTACATTTTTTAATAGACAACCGGCACCAATTTTTACCCGATTTCCTAACCGCACTTTGCCTTCAATAATCACATTTACATCAATTTCCACGTCTTTACCGTGTTCTAGCGATCCTCGCAAATCGAAACGGGTCGGATCAAATAACATCACACCTTCTAACAATAAGCGTTCGGCTTGTTTATGTTGATAGTAACGTTCAAGTGCGGCTAGCTGTAAACGGTTATTCGCCCCTTCTACTTCCATTCTATCCATCGCTTGAACGGCAACAACTTGATAACCGTCTTGGTTTGCGAGTGCAATTAAATCCGTTAAATAGTATTCGCCTTGTGCATTATTATTGCCGACACGTGCGAGCCATTTTTTGAAACTTGCCCCATCGGAAACCATTACACCGGTATTCACTTCCTGAATGTTTAATTGTTCGGGATTGGCATCTTTTTGTTCCACAATGGCAACCACATTCCCATTTTCACGAATAATACGCCCGTAACCTGTTGGGTTGTCCAATTTCACGGTTAATAAGGCAATGCCGTTTTCAGGTTTTGCTGCGATCAGTTTTTCTAGGGTTTCTTTGGTAATGAGCGGTGCATCGCCATAAAGCACCACAATATTTTCATCGTCTTTAAAAAACGGTGCGGCCTGTTGCACGGCGTGTGCTGTGCCAAGTTGTTCGGTTTGCAATACCCAATTGACGTTTTCATTGGCAAGGCGTTCACGCATTAATTCACCGCCATGTCCGTAAATTAAATGTACGTTTTCAGACCCTAATGAATTTGCCGTATCAATCACGTGTTTGACCATCGGTTTACCGGCCACGGTGTGTAGCACTTTTGGTAAATCGGAATACATACGCGTACCTTTTCCTGCCGCCAAAATGACCGCACTTAATGTTTTATTTGTCATAAATTCTCTCTTGTGATCAAAAAGTCGAAATATTTTAGCGTAGAAAGGAAAAGATGATAAGTTGTTTATTTTTTCTAAAAAACTCTATAATGAGACGATTTTGAGCGATTTGGGGTGAATATGCGTAATAGAGATGACATTATTTTGCAATGGATTAATCAGCAAGGAAAGGCGAGTGTGATTGAACTGGCTGAAAAGTGCGACATATCTGTTGAAACTATCCGACGTGATCTTAATCGGCTTGAAAAACAAGGATTGCTTTATCGTACCCATGGCGGGGCGATAAGTAATAAAACGACTGATCTTGGCTCTTTTTTTCAGACTCGGCGATATATTAATGCAACCGAAAAACGCTATATTGCTAAAAATGCGCTTGAATTACTTTATGAAAATGCGGTGATTGGATTAGATGCAAGTTCTACAAGTTGGTATTTTGCGCATTTAATGCCGGATATTCCTTGCACGGTGGTAACTAATTCTATGCTGAATATCAACGCATTGGTTAATAAGCCCAACATTAAAACCATTGTAACCGGTGGGGTTTATTCATCAAAATATGAAGCATTTTATGGGCCGTTATCAGAATATTTATTACAACGCCTCCATATTAACTTTTCTATTTTTTCTTGTTCCGGGATTGATAATCAAGGAAACATTTGGGAGTCCAACGAGTTAAATGCGTCTGTAAAGCGTAAAATGATGGAAGCATCAGAGCATGCTTATCTTTTGGCGGATCATTCCAAATTTGAGAAAAAAAGCCTTATCCAATTAACTGAATTGAGTGAAATTAATACTCTTTTTACTGATTCCGATTTGTCCGAAACACTTCAGGCATATTGTGAAAAAAATGATATTTTGACCGTTTTATAATAAATAATGACCGAATTTACCGTTTGCTAAAAATATAAGCAATAATCGGGCATTATTTTCCCGAAAAAATACCCAATTATTGTGATCCCTTTCACAAATTTGAAATCAACTTCATTTTTCTCCTATTTTCTTTCATTTTTTTATTCAAAAATAATTTCAAGTTAAGCAGATAAACCGCTTATCCGAGATTTCAATATGAATGTTAAAAATGATAGGAGAGACTCTATTATGACATCTTTTACCCAAACCAATCGTATTAAAATCGGTATTCGTCCAACCATTGACGGTCGTCGTATGGGCGTACGTGAATCGTTAGAAGATCAAACCATGCGTATGGCAACATCTGTTGCAGACTTATTACAAACACATATCCGCCATACTGACGGTGCTTTTGTCACTTGTGTGATTGCCGATACCTGTATCGGTGGCGTTGCGGAAGCTGCGGCTTGTGCGGATAAATTTAAACGTGAAAATGTAGGATTAACCATTACTGTCACACCTTGCTGGTGCTACGGTTCCGAGACTATTGATATGGATCCGCATATGCCAAAAGCCATTTGGGGATTTAATGGCACTGAACGCCCGGGGGCTGTTTATCTTGCTGCTGCACTTGCAGGTCATTCCCAATTAGGTTTACCGGCATTCTCAATTTATGGGACAGAAGTTCAAGAAGCAGATGACACAGAAATTCCGGAGGATGTAAAAGAAAAACTCTTACGTTTTGCCCGTGCCGGTCTCACCGTCGCAGCCATTCGCGGTAAATCTTATTTGTCTATTGGTTCTGTCTCTATGGGGATCGCCGGCTCCATTGTGAACCAACAATTTTTCCAAGAATACCTCGGTATGCGTAATGAATATGTGGATATGACAGAAATCAAACGTCGTTTAGATCGCAAAATTTATGATCAAGAAGAAGTGGATCTCGCACTTTCTTGGGTAAAACAATATTGCAAAGAGGGCATTGATGTAAACAGCCCTGAAAACCAACGCAGCGCAGAAGAACGTGCCGAACTTTGGGAAAATGTGGTGAAAATGACCATCATTACTCGTGATTTGATGGTAGGGAATCCGAAATTAGCGAAATTAAATTATGCGGAAGAAGCACTAGGTCATAACGCGATTGCAGCCGGTTTCCAAGGTCAACGTCATTGGACGGATCATTTGCCAAACGGTGATTTTATGGAAGCGATGTTGAACTCTACTTATGATTGGAATGGCGTTCGTCCACCCTATATTCTTGCGACTGAAAATGACAGTTTGAATGCGGTATGTATGCTGTTCGGACATCAACTAACCGGTCAAGCACAAATTTTCGCTGACGTACGTACTTACTGGAGTCCGGAATCCGTTGAACGTGTGACCGGTTGGAAACCGGAAAGCGGTTTTATTCATTTAATTAACTCCGGTTCTGCCGCACTTGATGGAACTGGGCAACATCAAGATGGAAATGGCAAACCCACGATTAAACCGGCTTGGGAAGTAACCGAAGAAGACGGCAAACGTTGTTTGGAGCATACCCGTTGGTGTCCGGCGGTACATGAATATTTCCGTGGCGGTGGTTTATCTTCCCAATTTTTAACTAAAGGCGGCATGCCGTTCACCATGCATCGTATTAACCTGATCAAAGGATTAGGGCCGGTATTGCAAATTGCTGAAGGTTGGTCAATTGATTTACCGGAACAAGTCCACGATATCCTCAACAAACGCACGAATGAAACTTGGCCGACAACGTGGTTTGTTCCTCGCCTAACAGGCAAAGGCGCATTCACAGATGTGTATTCCGTCATGGCAAATTGGGGAGCGAACCATTGTGTCGCCACTTATGGACATATTGGTTCAGATCTCATCACCCTCGCCTCAATGTTACGCATTCCGGTTTGTATGCACAATGTTGAAGACGGCAATATATTCCGTCCAAGTGCTTGGAATGGTTTTGGCCAAGATAAAGAAGGTCAGGATTATCGCGCTTGTAAAAACTTCGGGCCACTTTATAAATAAGTGATGATTGGCACGAGCTTTGCAACGCCTGCCACCCATTCCATCAGAACCCACATTGAAGTGCGGTCAAAAATTCATTTATTTTTTCAACCGCACTTTTTTCTCAATTTTAGGGAGGGCTTATGCCTATCGTACTGATTTTTGATTGCGGTGCGACCAATTTACGTACTATTGCGATGAGTGATAAAGGCGAAATTTTGGCATCCCATCATATTGCGAACAATACCCAACCTGATGTCAAATTCGCTGATTATCATATTTGGGACTTTGAAGAAATCTGGCAAAAGTTATCCGATTGTGTCGATTACACGATCAACCAATTAAAACAACAATATATTGATCTAAACGATATTGTTGGCATTTCTGTTACCACATTTGGTGTGGATGGCGCGCCATTTGATCATGAGGGGCAACAGCTTTATCCGATTATCTCTTGGAAATGCCCACGCACACTTCCGGTGATGGAAGCCCTACCACGGTTACTTGATATTGAAGATCTCTATCAACGCAATGGTATCGGGCAATACAGTTTTAATACCTTATTTAAATTGCTTTGGTTAAAAGAATATGAACCGGAGATTTTCCAAAAAATGGATAAGTTTGTGTTCATTTCTTCCATGATAACTCAACGTTTAACCGGCGAATGGACAACCGATCACACTATGGCAGGCACCTCTATGATGACGAATCTTGCTAGCGGTGATTGGGACGAAGGCATTTTGCAGTTGCTTGGATTAACCCCAAATCATTTTCCACCCATGCGTCATGCCGGTGAAAAAGTGGGAGAACTCACCCACTCACTTGCTGCCCGTTGGGGGATAAATTGCATTCCGGTGATTGCTTGCGGACATGATACTCAATTTGCCGTATTCGGTTCCGGAGCAGCATTAAATCAACCCGTGCTGAGTTCCGGTACGTGGGAAATTTTAATGGTGCGTACGCCATATGCAAAACCGCAATTTAATTTTATTTCGCAAGGATTAACGACGGAATTTGACGTTCAACCGAATTGCTTTAATCCGGCGGTGCAATGGGTCGGCTCGGGCATTATGGAGTGGTTGGGTAAATTATTGTTCGCCGATGTCTATGGCACAGACCAATATTACGCCAAGATGATTCAAGAAGGTTATGAGGCAGGTGAAAACGACATCAAAAGTGCGGTCGATTTTCAAGGCGTTTTTAGCCAATCAGGTAAAGGCAACATTGCAGGACTTTCCATGTTTGCTACGCGTGGCGAAATCTATCGTGCCGCACTCCACTACATGGCAAATCAACTCAAACAGGGATTGAACGTATTACAGCAAGTCAGTCATTTCAAAGCCGAAAGTTTGATCTGTGTCGGGGGCGGTTCTAAAAATCCACTTTGGAACCAAATCCGTGCTGATGTTTTGGGTTTACCCATTGATGTGGTTGATGTTACGGAAAGCACAGTGCTAGGAGCAGCGATGTTTACCTTTGTGGGAGTTGGTATTTACGATAGTCCGGAAACCGCTCAAAAAGCCATGCAGCCACAACGCAAACGTATTTATCCTCAGTTTAATTTTGCAAACCAATAGGAGCAAATCTCATGTTAAAAGGTATTCATCCGGCAATTTCCCCGAAATTACTCGAAATTCTAGCCGAAATGGGGCATGGCGATGAACTCGTGCTTGCTGATGCGCATTTTCCCGCCCATTCGCTTCATCGCAATGTAGTGCGTGCTGATGGGATTTCAGTTGCCACCTTATTACAAGGAATCGCACCGTTATTTGAGTTTGATGCTTATGTTGAGGCACCGCTTGTCATGATGCAGGCAGTGCAAGGCGATACGTTGGATCCTGATGTGGAAAAACGCTATTTATCGGCAATTCAAAGTGTGGTCGGTTTTGTGCCGAATCTCACCCGTATCGATCGCTTTGATTTCTATCAGCATGCAAAACAAGCCTATGCCATCGTTATCACAGGAGAAACAGCCAAATACGGCAACATTATTATCAAAAAAGGGGTTACACCCGTTTTATAACAAGTTAGAGGTTACTAAAAATGAATAGAAAAGCACTTTCACAAAAAATTATTGATACTTGCCTTGAAATGACCCGATTAGGTTTAAACCAAGGTACCGCAGGGAATGTAAGCGTACGCTATAAAGACGGTATGCTGATTACTCCCACCGGTATGCCATATCATTTAATCACACCGGAAAACATCGTGTATGTTGATAACAACGGTACACACGAGGAGGGAAAACTGCCTTCCAGCGAATGGCAATTTCATTTGGCTGTCTATCAAGCACGCACTGAAGCCAATGCGGTCGTCCATAATCATTCTCTTCATTGTGCCGGTTTATCCATTCTCGAAAAACCGATTCCGGCTATTCATTATATGGTGGCAGTAGGGGGAACTGACCACATTCCTTGTGTTCCTTATGCAACATTTGGTACGCAAGAACTTGCCTCTTACGTATCGGAGGGTATCAAAAAAAGTAAGGCAATTTTGCTGGCTCACCATGGCTTAATTGCCTGTGGGGAAAACCTTGATAAGGCTTTGTGGCTAGCTCAAGAAGTCGAGGTGTTAGCTTCTTGGTATTTGAAATTACTTGCCACTGGGTTGGAGATTCCACTTTTAAGTCCTGAGCAAATGCAGGTGGTATTAGGAAAATTCCATACGTATGGATTACGCATTGAAGAATAGCGATTCTTTATGTTTCTCTCTACTAATTAATAGAAGGAAAATATTATGAGTGCCAAGGTGTTAGAAAAGAAATTTATTGTCCCCTTTATTTTAATCACGAGCTTATTTGCGTTATGGGGATTTGCGAATGATATTACCAACCCGATGGTCGCCGTATTTCAAACCGTGATGGAAATTCCGGCTTCCGAAGCGGCTTTGGTGCAATTTGCATTTTATGGCGGTTACGGCACAATGGCGATTCCTGCAGCGATATTCGCCAGTCGTTACAGCTACAAAGCAGGAATTATGCTAGGGCTTATTCTCTATGCTATCGGTGCTTTTTTATTCTGGCCGGCGGCAAAATATGAAGAGTTTAATTTTTTCTTGATCTCACTTTATATTTTAACCTTTGGTCTGGCTTTCTTGGAAACGACGGCAAACCCTTATATTCTCGCGATGGGCGATCCGCAAACGGCAACTCGTCGCTTGAATTTTGCTCAATCTTTTAATCCGTTAGGTTCAATCACCGGTATGTTTGTGGCTTCTCAATTGGTGTTAACTAATCTTGAGTCTGATAAACGCGATGCTGCCGGTAATTTGATTTTCCATACGTTGTCAGAAGCGGAAAAAATGGGGATTCGTACACATGATCTCGCTGAAATTCGTAACCCATACATTATGTTAGGCTTTGTGGTGATTGCGGTGCTGGTTATTATCAGTCTCTATAAAATGCCGAAAGTAAGAGTTGAAGAGGGCGATTGTCGTATTACCTTTAAAGAAGCCGTTAGTCGCTTGGTACAAAAAGCAAAATATCGTGAGGGCGTTATTGCGCAAGTCTTTTATGTCGGTGTGCAAATTATGTGTTGGACGTTTATTGTTCAATATGCGGAACGTTTAGGTTTTACTAAAGCGGAAGGGCAAAATTTCAATATTATTGCGATGGGGATTTTTATCGCTAGTCGTTTCATTAGTACCAGTTTAATGAAATATCTCAGATCCGAATTTATGTTAATGCTCTTTGCTATCGGTGGTTTCTTTAGCATTCTTGGCGTGATTTTTATTGATGGTATCTGGGGATTGTATTGCTTAATTTTAACCTCCGGTTTTATGTCACTGATGTTCCCAACTATTTATGGTATTGCGCTCAACGGCTTAAAAGAAGAATCCACAATCGGTGCCGCAGGCTTAGTGATGGCGATTGTCGGTGGCGCATTAATGCCGCCACTGCAAGGCATGATTATCGACCAAGGTGAAGTCATGGGACTACCTGCAGTGAACTTCTCCTTTATTCTACCGCTTGTCTGCTTTGTAGTAATTGCTATCTACGGATTTAGATCTTGGAAAATTCTTAGCTAATCATAAATTTGACCGCACTTTAAGTGCGGTCATTTTTTTATAAGTTTATCGACAATCCTAACGTTTAATTCCCGTATTCCCGTTGAGTTAGAGCAATAAATCAGGTAAACTATCGTCCCGTCTTTGATAGCTAATCTTCTTCAATTTCTGACCGCACTTTTGTGAAATGTCTAGCAAGATGATTAGCTATAATCATTTATATCCCAACAAAGAATTAGGTTCCCTATGGCTACAAATTATATTTTCGTCACCGGCGGTGTTGTGTCATCGTTAGGTAAAGGCATTGCGGCGGCATCATTGGCGGCAATTTTAGAAGCACGTGGTTTAAACGTTACGATTATGAAACTTGATCCCTATATTAACGTGGATCCAGGAACGATGAGCCCGACCCAACACGGGGAAGTGTTTGTGACACAAGACGGTGCGGAAACCGATTTGGATTTAGGTCATTATGAGCGTTTTATCCGCACAAAAATGACAAAACGCAATAATTTCACCACCGGTAAAATTTATTCGGAAGTGTTGCGTAAAGAACGCCGTGGTGATTATCTCGGTGCGACCATTCAAGTGATTCCGCATATTACCAATGAAATTAAAGATCGCGTGATTGCCGGCGCACAAGGGCATGATGTGGTTATCGTGGAAGTGGGCGGAACAGTCGGGGACATTGAATCCTTACCATTTTTGGAGGCGTTACGCCAACTTGCCGTACAAGTGGGGCGTGAGCATACGTTATTTATGCATTTAACCCTTGTTCCTTATATCCCGACCGCCGGTGAGGTAAAAACCAAACCAACCCAGCATTCAGTAAAAGAATTATTGTCTATCGGGATTCAGCCGGATGTATTAATTTGCCGCTCCGATCGTATGATTCCGCCAAATGAACGGGCGAAAATTGCGTTATTTTGTAATGTACCGGAACGTGCGGTGATTTCGTTAAAAGACGTGAATTCGATCTATCAAATTCCGGCATTACTGAAATCGCAAGGTTTGGATAGCTTTGTCTGTGATCGTTTCCGTTTAAATTGTCCGGAAGCGGATCTTTCCGAATGGGAACAAGTACTTTATAAACAAGCTAATCCGGTGGGCGAAGTCACGATTGGTATGGTGGGTAAATATACGGAATTGCCGGATGCCTATAAATCAGTGAATGAAGCGTTAAAACACGCGGGCTTGACCAATCGTTTATCGGTGAACATTAAATACATTGATTCACAAGATGTAGAAACCAAAGGCGTAGAAGTGCTCAAAGGTATCGATGGTATTTTGGTTCCGGGTGGCTTTGGCTATCGTGGCGTAGAGGGGAAAATTCGTACGGCGCAATACGCACGTGAGAACAACATTCCTTACCTCGGTATTTGTTTAGGGATGCAAATTGCACTGATTGAATACGCACGTAATGTGGCGGGGCTAACCAAGGCAAATTCTTCAGAATTTGATCGTGATTGCGAACAGCCGGTAGTAGCATTAATCACGGAATGGCAAGATGCCGAAGGCAATACGGAAGTGCGTTCCGACAAATCTGATCTTGGCGGTACTATGCGTTTAGGGGCGCAACAATGTCATTTGGTAGAGGGTAGCCGTGCACGTGAATTATATGGCGCAGAAACCATTGAAGAACGTCATCGTCATCGTTATGAAGTGAATAACGTCTTACTTCCGCAAATTGAAAAAGCCGGATTAAAAGTAACAGGTTTATCTGCGGATAAAAAGCTAGTGGAAATCATTGAAGTGCCAAATCACCCTTGGTTTGTGGCATGCCAATTCCATCCGGAATTTACCTCCACACCACGTGATGGACACCCGCTATTTGCCGGTTTTGTTAAAGCGGCTTACGAAAATCACAAAAAATCAGCTTAAATAGTATTTTGAGGATCATATTGGGTTAGGATGAGCGCCTAGCCCATTTTTTTTCGATATAGCTACAGGTTGGATGGAGTTCTAGCTGTTTTTCAGTGATAAAGGTGACTAAGGCTTGATAAAGTTTATCTGCGATTCCTTGCCCTCGAAGCTGGTTTGATACAAAGGTGTGATTGGCGTTAATTTTCTTTTCTGTTTCGTAGAAGTAAGTGAGCTTGGCAATTTTTTCACCCTGTTCATTTAAAATAAAAAACTCACCTTGTTGATGAGATTCTTGGTGATGAATTTTCATTTTGATCTCCATTCTTCGCTTAAATTAGGGTCTGTTGCAAAATCAGCAGTATCACTTGGGATAGCTTTTTCTTCTGCTGCCCATTCACCAAGATCGATGAGTTGGCAACGCTTGCTGCAAAAAGGGCGAAACGGACTTTGAGTGGTCCAAATAACCGCTTTCCGACAAATTGGACAAGGTACTTCAATGATTTCTTCAGACATGAATTGCTTCCGCTTGTTGTAAATAAAAACGGTGCAATTCTAGCACTTTTTGTTTTAAGTGCGGTAGATTTTCAGCGAGATCTTTATCATTGTTAATAATCTCCGTAGCCCATTTTAAACGTTCTGTTCTGCTTACTTGTGCATTCATAATCCGTTGAGTTTGCTCAAGATTATTTTGATCTCTTTTCATCGCACGAGTCAGCTGTGTTTGCGGGGTGACATCAATGACGAGTATTCTCTGGCAAAGCTCAGTAAGGTTATTTTCAATAAGAAGCGGTACAACGAAAAGCGTATAGGGAGCGGTTTGGGCGGAAAGTTGTTCCAACATCGCTTCTCTAATCGCCGGGTGAAGCAAGCCATTGAGCCAATTTTTTTCCGCTTCGTTAGCAAATACCTGTTGACGTAATGCGGATCGGTTGAGCTCTCCATTTTCTAGTAAAACAGCCTCGCCAAAATGCTCGACAATTTGTTCAAGTAAAGGCGAGCCTTTTTTTACCACTTCGCGTGCGATGATATCGGCATCTACGATGGGAACGCCAAGATCTGAGAATAAATGGGTAATGGTACTTTTTCCGCTACCGATACCACCGGTGAGCCCTACAATATAAGTCATGGCAATCCTTTATGAATAATAATTGAATACCCATACTACAAAAGTTGAGAAACAGAGGAAAGGTGCAAAAGGTAAAAATGCGTTTCTTTTTTGGTAAATGAGGGCAAATAGAATACCTAATGAGCAGGCAGTTAGCAGAAAAAATGGTAGATATACTAAAGGTAGGTAAGTACCAAGCGCAAGGGCAAGCCAATAATCCCCTTGCCCGAAAGCTTCTTTTTTATAATACCATTTAGAAATCCAATAAATGCCATAAAAAATAAGGAAAAAACCGACCGAACTTTGTAGGCTTTCTTCTAATGTTAAGGGAGAAAGAGATTGAGATGCACCGATTAACCCTAGGGCGGTTAACCAGAGGCAAGGCGAGGGAGAAATGAGTTGATATTGCCAATCGAGATAGGCTATTGCCCAAAGCAAAATGATTGTGCAACCAAGCCATAAAGCCAAAAGGGGATTTTCGGTCAATTTGATTAAACAAGTGAAGAGTATTCCACAAAAGAAAAAATACTTGGAAATATGACCGCACTTTTTACCTTGAATAGCGGCAGAACTTGGCCGGAATACAGGAGGATGTTGGGGGAATACTTCAATATATGTGTTGTAAATATCCGTTTGTAAACGTTCAATAAAACCTGAAATATAAAACCATAAGAGAATACCGAATATTCCACCAAGTAAAAAGGAAGAAAATAAAATCATTGTACGACTGAGCCCATATTAAAAATGGGTAAATACATTCCCATCATAATGATACCGATGAGGCTACCAATAATCACCATCATTAAGGGCTCTAGCATTTGGGAAAGGAGATCAATTTGATGGTTGAGTTTTTCTTGATAGCTTTCGGAAATATATTGTAGCATCAAGGCAAGTTTGCCACTTTTTTCACCAATTTGGAGCATTTGTTGGGCTTCCATCGGAAAAAGATGGCTACTGACGCTCTCTGAAAAGCAATAGCCTTGTGAAACCCATTGTAAAATTGAGCGCACTTCAGTATCAAGAATGTGATCATTTATGGTGGTTTTTGAGCTTTTTTGCCAAGTGTGTATGTGCGGTAGAAAACTATTTAACGCTTGGTTAAGTGGAACACCGGAGTGCAGCATAATATTCAAACTTTGGCTAAAATTTACCAAACGGGAGAGATACTGAATGTTGCCAAAAATAGGTAGGGTAGAGATTATTCGTGCTTTTTGCTGCTGAAACCATACTAAATGTTTTAATTTTAGTTGATAAAGCAGAATGGAGACTAGCGTAAGACATATAACGATCCCCATGTCTTCTTTAAGAAAATGAGATGTACTAAGCAACAGAGACGTTAAAGGTGGTAACTCGGCGTGATTACCTTGATACATTTCGGCAAATTGTGGCACGATAAAAAGTAAAAGTGCAAGGGTAAGCAACAAAGAAATTCCTAATACCATGGAAGGATAAAGCATAATTTTTTGTAATTTACGTTGTAATGCGAGGGATTTTTGACGATGTGTGGCAATTTTTCCACAGACAATTGCCAGTTTTCCTGTCATTTCACCCACTTGAATTAGTTGAATTTCTTGCTGAGTAAGATATTTTCCTTGTTGCTCAATACTTTGAGAAAAGGATAATCCTGATTCAATGGCGTGTAAAAGTTTTTCTAGCCAAGAATTTAATGAAAGTTGAGTACAATTCTGCTGTAAAATTTGTAAACTATTTTTGAGAGGAATAGCCGATTGTAGAAGAGTGGCAAGTTGATTCAATAATGTACTAATTTCCGTATTTTTCGGTTTACTATTGAGTTGCCAATTCCGTTTTAATTTAATATTGGTAAGGCCACGATTCATTAATTGGAATTGGGCTTGTTGGGCAGACTCAGCAATGATCGAGCCTTTTTGTATTTGATTTAAGGCATTTTGTCCTTGGAAGTAAAAAAGTTTCTTTGTCATATTATTCCATACCTAAAACACGATAAATTTCTTCTTTATCGGTAATTCCTTGCTTGACTTTTTCCAGCCCACTTTGATGAAGGTTATCAAAATCCGTTTGATAGCCATTTTGTTGTCGATGTAAGAATTGATAAACACCAATTCGACCACGATAACCTTGATGACAATCACAGGAATCTGTGCGAAATTGACCGCACTTTTGGCAACATTTTCGTACAAGCCGCTGCGCAATCACCAACAATAAAGAACTTTCGATTTCATGTTGTTGGATTCCCAATTGTTGCAAACGTGAAATTGCTGAAAAGGCATCATTGGTATGCAATGTTGAAAGCACTAAATGGCCGGTTTGAGCAGCACGTAGTGCCATTGCCGCACTTTCTTCATCTCGAATTTCACCAAGCATAATAATGTCGGGATCTTGTCGTAAAAATGAACGTAGTAGGCGACTAAAATCTAATCCGATTTGAGGGTTTATTTGGCTTTGGATAATCCCCTCTAATTCTATTTCGATGGGGTCCTCTGCAGTCATAATGTGCTTATCAGGCGTGTTGAGCCATTGAAGTGCGGTATAAAGCGAGATACTTTTTCCACTACCTGTTGGACCTGTAACCAGAATCAAACCTTGAGGCTGACAGAGTGCCTGCTGAAATGCCTGTTGTTGTGATTTCGTCATTCCCAGTTGTGCAAAACTTAATTCTACCGGTTTATTTTGTTGTGCTCGAAGCACTACTTTTTCTCCCCAATGTGTTGGTAGTGTTGAAAGGCGAAAGTCAAGAATATCAGAAAAGGTTGTTTTAAATTGAAAGCGTCCGTCCTGTGGTAAGCGGGTTTCACTGATATCTAGTTTTGCAAGAAGTTTTAATCGGGAAATTAATCGATTCGCTAAATTTTTGCTAAGTGGGGATTGAGGTTGTAAAACACCGTCAATTCTAAATCGCACTTGGAAATAATTCTGTAAGGTTTCTAAGTGAATATCGGACGCATTTTTTTCTAATGCTGATTCAAAAATTCGATTTAGTAGCTGAATAACAGGTTCATCATCATTTTTTTCGTGATTCTCTTGTTCCTGATGATAGAAAGTCACTTGCTCTTCCACTTGCATGGTTTGTGGGGCAAGTTTTTGTAAAAGATCCTTGAGTTGAGCGGTATCAAGTAAAATGGGTTCTACCAATTTTCCACTGATAAAGGCAATAGTTTCACAAGCAGAAAGATTGGAAAGTGAATCAACACCAAGCCATAATCGGTTGTTGTCTTCCTTTAGAGGCAGAGCAAAGTAGCGTAAGAAAAGGGATTGTTGCTGTTGATTACGTTCCCATAAAGCGGGCGAGATGATAAAAATCTCGCCATTTTGTGCCATCGCTCGATGCGCATGAAGAGAGGCATAGTCCGTCATCTTGAACAAAATCCGGCTGGAAATAAAGTTGCATCGCCTGTACAGGTGGTTGACCAAGTTACGCCTCTGGTACTATCGCCACTTGCTGTAAGCGTATATTCTACCCCATCTAATGTCCCGTTACCGATAACAGTAATGGCACCGGCATTTGTATTAATACTTTTTACGTAGCCCTTTGCCGTGGTGATGTTAGCGGCAACACCATTTGAACCTCCGCTGCAATTGCTGGTTGCTCCTGTTCCATAAACACAAAGTTCTACGTCAGATTTAAAAGGTGCGGAGGCTTGCAGTAATTCGGACATTGCCGCCTTTTTGGTATAATTCTGGTAAGAAGGAATGGCGATAGTTGCAAGAATGGCAATGATCGCAATCACGATCATTAATTCAATGAGTGTGAATCCTTTTTTCAGTTTAGATTGAGAGATGATTTTCATTGGTTTTCCTTATAAATGTAGGTTAAGCCAATATTGGCTAGAGCATTGTGTGGAAGGAAAAAAACTTTGTAAATTTGACCGCTCTTTTTGTGCGAGCCTGATCGTAAAAATAGGAAAAAATCATGAAAAAACAGAAATGTATTGAGCAAGGTTGGCTGACTGATTGCCGGCAAATATCTTCTCCTCATTTTGATGAACGTTTGGATTTAGATGATATTTCGTTGTTGGTCATTCATTATATTAGTTTACCGCCGGAACAGTTTGGGGGAGGATATATTGACGATTTTTTTCAAGGTAAGTTAGATCCCAAACTTCATCCCTATTTTGAGGAAATTCATCAAATGCGGGTATCGTCCCACTGTTTGATCGATCGTCATGGTGTGATTACACAATATGTGAATTTTAATGATCGGGCATGGCATGCCGGTGTTTCCTGCTTTGAAGGGCGAGAAAGATGTAATGATTTTTCCATTGGCATCGAGCTTGAGGGGAGTAATGAACAGCCTTTTACTGAGGCGCAATATCAAGCGTTGATAGCACTGACAAAATGTATTATGGCGGCTTATCCAAAGATTACTCAAGAGCGTATTGTTGGACATTCAGATATTTCACCGGGGAGGAAGATCGATCCCGGTCAATATTTTGATTGGGATCGTTATTTAAAGGAGGTTAAATCTTCGCTTAAAAAATAGACACGCCATTTTGTGATGTGATACATATAATAATTATTGCGCTGGTTTTTATTTAACTTATTGAATTATAAGGATTTAATATCTTTATGAGATTTTAATTGTCAATGTGGGTGAAGTTATCCAATATTATTGGTTTTTCCAACCACAATTTTATCCACAGAAATATTGAATAACTCATAAGGTTGATCGAGACTTAGCATTTTTTATGATGTTCTTTTTATAATGAATATTTTTCAACCGCACTTTGTCGAAATAAAGTGCGGTTTCTTTTTGGTAAAGATCAGGTCGGGTGAAAAATCATCAATATTTGATGAAATAAAGGAGAAAAAGGATCCTTATATGTTTTTACACAATTTTATTAAGGATTATTCCTTGGTTAATCACAACTTTATCCACAGATCCTTGTTTGCTGAACCGTCTCAAATCTCCGCCCCTTCGGTTGATAAAAACGGCAATTTGTGAAACAATCCGCAGATTATTTTTATACATAAAATTTAAGGTAGAGCGTAGAGTGGTCGATTTTGATGGCTATCGTCCAAATGTAGGGATTGTGATTTGTAACCAAAAAAATCAAGTTCTTTGGGCGAAACGCTGTGGGCAAAATTCTTGGCAATTTCCCCAAGGTGGCATTAATGATAACGAAAGTGCCGAGCAAGCAATGTATCGAGAATTGTATGAAGAAGTGGGATTGCAGCCGAAAGATGTACGCATTTTATACGTCTCAAAACATTGGCTGCGTTATAAATTGCCAAAACGTTTATTACGTTATGATAGTAAACCCATGTGTATAGGGCAAAAACAGCGTTGGTTTTTATTACAATTGGTTTCTGATGAAAAAAAGATCAATATGAAAGCCACAAAATCGCCAGAGTTTGATGGTTGGCGTTGGGTGAGTTTTTGGTATCCGGTACGCCAAGTTGTGTCTTTTAAAAAAGAAGTCTATCGTCGGGCCATGAAAGAATTTTCTTCCTTTCTATTTTCTCACGATAAAGATAGGTCGTCTGAACATTTTCAGGAACGGGATCTAAAATTCACCTCCTCTCATAAGTTGAATTATTCAAAACCTCTAAAACGTCCATTCCATAAAAGGGGATAAGCTATGCTGACTTTTATTATCATTAGTTTGCTGGTTGGCAGTGTTGTCGGATTTCTCGCCGGGCTATTTGGCATTGGGGGCGGTTTAATTGTGGTACCTGCATTAGTTTATTTGTTACCTATAGTTGGTGTGCCAGAACCCTTATTAATGTCAACCGCATTAGGGACATCCTTTGCCACGATTGTGATTACAGGGTTTTCTTCTGCACAACGCCATCATCAATTAGGTAATATTGTGTGGGATGCCGTAAAAATTTTAGCTCCTGTGATTATGATGACGGTCTTTATCTCCGGTTTATTTATTGGCAAGTTAGATCGTGATATTACGGCAAAGCTATTTGCCTGTCTTGTTGTTTATTTAGCCGTGAAAATGATCGTTTCCATTAAGCCTCAACCTGTTGAAGCGACAAAAACATTGACCACAAAATCATCCGTTATTGGCGGAATTTTAATTGGTATGGCATCCAGTGTTGCGGGTATCGGGGGAGGCGGTTTTATTGTGCCATTTCTAAATTCACGTGGAATTGATATTAAAAAAGCAATCGGTTCTTCTGCCTTTTGTGGAATGTTGCTTGGTATATCCGGTATGTTGAGTTTTATGGTGAGTGGCTGGGGGAATACCGCCATGCCGGACTATTCTCTCGGTTATATTTATTTGCCTGCCGTTTTTAGTATTACTGCAACATCATTTTTTACATCTAAATTAGGGGCAACTGCCACAGCGAAATTGCCTGTATCAACCCTAAAAAAAGGTTTTGCATTATTATTAATTGTGATTGCTATTAATATGTTTCTCAAATAAGGAAAATTATGAATCAGTATTTGCACCTTCCCCATTTTGATCCGAGTATTTTTACCCTTGGTGACAGCAATATCGGTTTACGCTGGTATGGTTTAATGTATCTACTTGGTTTCGTCTTTGCACGCTGGCTTGCTGTGCGGCGTGCCAATAAACCCAATAGCGGTTGGACGGTTGAACAAGTGGATACCCTACTTTTCAATAGTTTTATGGGGGTATTTTTAGGTGGGCGTATTGGTGACGTATTTTTCTATAATTTTGACCGATTCTTACAGGAACCGACCTATTTATTCCGCGTATGGGAAGGGGGAATGTCTTTCCATGGTGGATTAATTGGTGTAATTATTGCGATGATTTGGACATCCTATTCACAAAAACGTCATTTCTGGCAAACAGCAGATTTTATGGCACCATTAATTCCCTTTGGTTTAGGATTAGGCCGTATTGGCAACTTTATTAACCTTGAACTTTGGGGGCGTGAAACCGATGTACCTTGGGCGATGATTTTTCCAAACGATCCTCTTTTATTACCTCGTCATCCTTCGCAACTTTATGAGGCATTTTTAGAAGGTTTTGTTCTCTTCACATTGCTAAATCTTTTTATTAAAAAAACACGTCCTATGGGGGCTGTCGCCGGTTTATTCTTAGTGGGTTACGGTGTATTCCGCTTTATTGTGGAATATGTGCGTGAGCCGGAAGTGGAATCTTTCCTTGGCATAATGACCCGTGGTCAAGCCTTGTGTTTACCAATGATTATCGGTGGTGCATTGATTATGTGTTGGGCTTACACACGCAAAAGTGCGGTAAAAAATTAAGGAATTTTTATGAAACAATATCTCGATCTTTGCCGCCGTATTATTAAGGAAGGGGAATGGATTGCTAATGAGCGCACGGGCAAGCGTTGCTTAACGGTGATTAACGCTGATTTGGAATATGATGTAGCAAATAACCAATTTCCCCTTATCACCACGAGAAAAAGCTATTGGAAGGCTGCCATTGCAGAGTTTTTAGGCTATATTCGTGGTTATGATAATGCGGCAGATTTTCGTAAACTCGGCACCAAAACTTGGGATGCCAATGCCAATGAAAATACCGCATGGCTTGCTAATCCACATCGTAAAGGCACAGACGATATGGGACGTGTTTATGGTGTTCAAGGCAGAGCATGGCGTAAACCGAATGGCGAAACGGTGGATCAACTTCGTAAAATAGTAAACAATCTCACTCAAGGCATTGATGACCGTGGTGAAATCATGACCTTTTTTAACCCCGGTGAAATTGATCTTGGCTGTTTACGTCCTTGTATGCACACGCATACCTTCTCCCTTGTGGGGGAGACTTTGCATCTCACTAGTTACCAACGCTCTTGCGATGTTCCTTTAGGATTAAATTTCAATCAGATTCAAGTTTTTACTTTTCTTGCGTTAATGGCACAAATTACCGGAAAAAAAGCAGGCAAAGCCTTTCATAAAATTATTAATGCACATATTTATGAAGATCAACTGGAATTAATGCGTGATGTACAATTAAAACGCGAACCTTTACCACTGCCGAAATTGGAAATTAACCCTGATATCAAAACTCTTGAAGATTTGGAAACTTGGGTCACGATGGACGATTTTAGGGTGAGTGGCTATCAATCTCATGAGCCGATTAAATATCCTTTCTCAGTGTAGGGGGGAAAGTGCGGTCAGATTTTGATGAGAAATTTATGCGCTATGCCCTGAGTTTGGCGGATAAAGCCGAATGCTTGGGTGAAATTCCTGTTGGTGCAGTCCTTGTCGATAGCGAGGGAAATATTCTTGGAGAAGGTTGGAATTTTTCTATTACCGAGAATGACCCGACTGCCCATGCTGAAATTGTGGCATTACGTAATGCTGCAAAAAAAGTACAAAACTATCGCCTACTTAATACCACTCTTTATGTTACTCTCGAACCCTGCACCATGTGTGCCGGTGCGATTTTACACAGCCGAATTCAGCGTTTGGTGTTTGGTGCGTCTGATTATAAAACCGGTGCGGTGGGTTCCCGTTTTCACTTTTTTGATGATTATCAGATGAACCATAAGGTCGAAATCACTGGTGGCATACTTGCACAAGAATGTAGTGAAAAGTTGAGCGCTTTTTTTAAAAAACGTCGTCAGCAAAAGAAACAAGAGAAAATAAACTCCTCTAAAGATCTGTACTAAAAATAAATAGTCTCCAGCCAAGGATGGATTTCTAGTTAGTCAAAATTTAAAGTTGCCAATTGATCTCTGTCATGCCTTTATCACTTAAATATTGATTAGTTTTGGAAAAATGTTTACATCCGAAAAAACCACGGTGGGCAGAGAGAGGAGAAGGGTGGGGAGCGGTTAAAACACAATGGCGGGAGCGGTCAATTATGCTGCCTTTTTTCTGCGCATGGCTTCCCCAAAGTAAAAAAACTAAATTTTCACGCTGCTCATTGAGTGCAGCGATGACACGGTCAGTAAAGGTTTCCCAGCCTAAATTAGCGTGCGAATGGGCGTATCCACGCTCAACGGTCAAAACAGTATTGAGTAATAATACACCTTGTTCCGCCCATTTCACTAAATAGCCATTGTCAGGTATTTGAAAATCAGGGATATCTTGGCTTAATTCTTTGTAGATATTTAATAAGGAAGGAGGAATGGGGACGTCAGGTTTCACTGAAAAGGCAAGTCCATGTGCTTGATTTGGTCCGTGATAAGGATCTTGTCCTAAAATCACCACTTTGACATCTTCAAATGCCGTGTATTTAAAGGCATTAAATACATCTTCCTGCGGTGGATAAATCGTTTTTCCATTTTGTCTAGCAAGGTGAACTTGTTTTAATGTGTGCTGAAAATAGGGTTGCTCTTTTTCTTTACCGATAACATCAGTCCAAGTTTTCATAATGAATCCTATTAAAAGTTAATTGGTAATATTATAAATGAAATATGATTGCCTAGGTAGGATTGATTTATTTGAAATGTAATATTTTTGTTAATAAAAATATAATATTAGAGGATTGATTGATTGATATTTTGATTTACATCAAAATTTTAAAAATAGCTATAAAAAATAACTTGTTCTTTATCAAAAGAATTTGAAGTATTCAAAATTTTTGATAAAATTTGCACAGTTTTTATGATTATACAGATGCCAATTAGGAGGCTATTATGATTAAAGGTATTCAAATTACTCAAGCAGCGAATGACAATTTACTTAACTCATTCTGGTTATTAGACAGTGAAACCAATGAAGCACGTTGCTTATGTGCGAAAGGTGAATTTTCCGAAGATCAAGTGGTTGCAGTGAGCGAACTTGGTCAAATCGAATATCGTGAATTACCGGTAAATGTCGCACCAACCGTAAAAGTTGAAGGTGGTCAACATTTAAACGTAAACGTGCTACGTCGTGAAACTCTAGAAGATGCGGTAAACAATCCGGATAAATATCCACAATTAACCATCCGTGTTTCCGGTTATGCCGTACGTTTTAACTCTTTAACGCCTGAACAACAGCGTGATGTAATCACCCGTACTTTCACTGAAAGTTTATAATTTTATATCAAATAAGAAAAGCCCCGATTTTATCGGGGTTTTGTTCTTTTAGCTTGATGTTTTATTAAACTCTTTTACTAACTGAACCACAATACTTTTCTGAGAGTGGCTTAATCCTAACCAAGTCCTATCTAATTCATCCTGATTCCATTCTAAGTTATCCATACAATCGGCAAAGAAATAGCTCATTGGTGTTTTTAAAAAAGCAGCAATCGCAACGAGATGTGTCAAATTGATTTTGTTTGTACCACGTTCATAGCGAGAAAGTTGGGGTTGAGAAATATCCACATATTCAGAAAGTTTTTCAGCGGTAAGACCAAGCTCCTTACGTTTTTTCTGGATTCGCTGACCAACTAATTGATCTATCTTGCTTGGAACAAATTTTGCCATATCTTTACACTATAAATATTCAATAACTGCATATTTATAGTGATTTTTATGCTTGTAAGAAGGCTTATAAATGAATATAATGCCAATTGAAAATTCGTTTATGTTATATTTTCTGCTCTAGAGGTTAAAAATGAATAAATTGAAAAAAACTTGGAATTTTTTATTTGGCTTTAAAGGACGTATTGGAAGATTGCACTTTGCGATTTTTTTACTTTTTTTCATAATTTCACTCTTCGTGTTCAACACATTAGCTTATGTTTTTCTACAAGGATTGAATTCTCCTTCTACTATAAAAAATTTTAGTGTGTATGAGATTATTTTTTTCGCTGCTATTGTGCTAGTTTTAGTTGTTTTGGTCACAATTTTTAAATATTCGCATATTGTAAGACGTATACATGATTATGATAAATCTTTTGGAAATAGTGGATTAGGGATAACTATTGCTCTCCTTGAGATTATCGTAGTGTTCCTCTCTTTTGCTAGAAGCGAATATACGTTACTTTTAGGATTCATTTCGCTCATTTGTCTTACTTCACTTGTTTTTATAAAAGGAACAAAAGGGGAAAATCAATTCGGAGCAGAGCCTATTCCGTTTTGGAAAAAACACAACATCACACAAAAACAGGAGTAACATATGCGTAAGTTAGGAAAATTAATGCTTTTAGTATTTGGGGTCGTAGCTTCTAGCGTAGCTCTAGCAGATTGGGAGTATGCCACTAATATTGGAGAGTCAGACACGGGGGATGTGTTCTATACTCGCTGTTATTATGAAACTTTAGGTGGTTTTAAAGTTTCTATTGTTGTAAAAGGGTTTTGTCCTATGTCTATTGAGGTTGATCCGGAAAGAAATAAGTGGAGAAGAAGCTAATGAGTAGATTTACATCATCTCACATAACAGAAACTAAAATTATCATTCGTCCAAATAAAGGTGTGGATATTGGGGCTTTTGTAAATAAGTTAGTTGAGAATGGCTATAAATACTTAGAAGCTCAAAATGAAAAAGATCTATTTTTTTCAAGAGTTATTGAGTTAGCCGATCATTCTCAATATGAAATGGCAATAAAGCAAGAGTTAGAAGCACTAGTTTCAGGTCAATTTACAGAACTAACGATTGAATATGTTGATTTTGAAGGGAAAGCTATCAAACTTAGTTAAGTTTTGTTTGAAAAATATTTCACCAAAATAGCGATCTGATTTTTACATTTGCAATGTATGTTGAGCCAAATAATTAAAATTTGGCTCATTTCATTTTTATCCCCAGATAGACCGCATTCATCAAGAAAAATCGCGAAAAATCCACCGCACTTTCCTTTCTTTCCTAGCGATTCCTTCGCTTTTCAGGTACAATCCGCCAGTTAAATTTGTTGATTTTTGAGAACATTATCTTTTATGAAGAATATTCGTAACTTTTCTATTATTGCTCACATTGACCATGGTAAATCAACGCTGTCAGACCGTTTGATTCAAACTTGTGGCGGGCTTTCCGATCGTGAAATGGAAGCACAGGTGTTGGATTCAATGGATCTTGAACGTGAACGTGGCATCACTATTAAGGCTCAAAGTGTTACCTTAAATTACAAAGCCAAAGATGGCGAAACCTATCAATTAAACTTTATTGATACACCGGGACATGTGGATTTTTCCTATGAAGTATCACGTTCCCTTGCCGCTTGTGAAGGGGCATTATTGGTGGTGGATGCGGGGCAAGGTGTTGAGGCACAAACTTTAGCAAACTGTTACACGGCAATTGAAATGGATCTTGAAGTCGTACCAATTTTAAACAAAATTGACTTGCCTGCGGCAGATCCTGAACGTGTAGCAGAAGAAATAGAAGATATTGTGGGTATTGATGCGATGGAAGCGGTGCGTTGCTCGGCGAAAACCGGACAGGGCATTGAAGATGTATTAGAAGAAATTGTGGCAAAAATTCCTGCACCGGAAGGCGATCCTGACGCACCATTACAAGCCTTAATCATTGATTCTTGGTTCGACAATTATTTGGGCGTGGTGTCTTTAGTTAGGATTAAAAACGGTACGCTACGCAAAGGCGATAAAATTAAAGTGATGTCTACAGGGCAGGCTTATAACGTAGATCGCCTTGGTATTTTCACGCCAAAACAAGAGGATACCACGGTATTAAACTGTGGCGAAGTAGGCTGGGTCGTTTGTGCGATTAAAGATATTTTAGGGGCGCCGGTAGGCGATACCTTAACCCATCAACACCATCCGGCAAGCCATGTTTTACCGGGCTTTAAGAAAGTTAAACCACAAGTTTATGCGGGCTTGTTCCCCGTTAGTTCGGACGATTATGAGGCATTTCGTGATGCCTTAGGTAAATTAAGCCTCAATGATGCCTCATTATTCTATGAACCGGAAAATTCAACCGCACTTGGTTTCGGTTTCCGTTGTGGTTTCTTGGGACTTCTCCATATGGAGATCATTCAAGAACGCTTAGAACGGGAGTATGATCTTGATTTAATCACCACTGCACCAACAGTAATTTATGAAGTTGAAATGACTAATGGCGAAGTAGTGTATGTGGATAGTCCGGCTAAACTACCGCCGCTTAATAATATTTCCGAAATTCGTGAACCGATTGCAGAATGTAATATGCTCGTGCCGCAAGAATACTTAGGAAATGTGATTACGCTCTGTGTGGAAAAACGTGGCGTACAAACCAATATGGTCTATCACGGTAATCAAATTGCATTGACTTATGAAATTCCAATGGGTGAAGTGGTACTGGATTTCTTCGACCGTCTAAAATCCACCTCTCGCGGTTATGCTTCGCTGGATTATGGGTTTAAACGTTTCCAAGCCGCGGATATGGTGCGTGTCGATATTATGATCAATGGTGAACGTGTGGATGCCTTAGCCTTAATTGTGCATAAAGATAACGCCCAGTATCGTGGTCGTGAATTAGTGGAAAAAATGCGTGAGTTGATCCCTCGTCAACAATTTGATATTGCCATTCAAGCTGCTATCGGTAACCACATTATTGCACGCTCAACGGTGAAACAATTACGTAAAAACGTGTTAGCGAAATGTTATGGTGGTGATGTGAGTCGTAAGAAAAAACTTTTACAGAAACAAAAAGAAGGGAAAAAACGAATGAAATCCCTGGGTAATGTAGAAGTACCGCAAGAGGCATTTTTGGCGATTTTACATGTAGGTAAGGATAAATAAGGAACAGTATGTCTAATTTATTTTTCGTGATTTTTTTAGCGGTAGGCTTTGGTATTTGGAAAGCGTTGGATTATTTCCAATTGCCCAATACGTTTAGCATTCTATTGTTGATTTTGACCGTACTTTCCGGTGTGTTATGGTGCTATCATCGTTTTGTTGTTGCGCCTAAACGCTATCGTCAAATCCTCCGTGCGGAACAACGTTCAGGTCAAGCTCTGAGTGATGAGGAAAAAGCCAAAATTGAACCCATTTCGGAAGGTGCGGAGTTTTTGTCTTCACTGTTTCCTGTATTAGCTGTTGTTTTTCTTGTGCGTTCTTTTTTGTTTGAACCCTTCCAAATTCCTTCAGGATCGATGGAATCCACGTTACGTGTTGGCGATTTTCTCGTGGTGAATAAATATGCCTATGGTGTCAAAGACCCGATTTTCCAAAATACGATTATTGAAGGGGAGAAACCACAACGTGGTGATGTCATCGTATTTAAAGCGCCGGAACAAGCCTTACTCCGCACAGGATTAGGGGCTACCCGAGCCGCCTATGCGGAAAATTTAGCCTTAACCTCAAAAAATAATATGTCCGGTGTCGATTACATAAAGCGTATTGTCGGGCAAGGCGGAGACCGTGTCATTTTCGATATGGATCAAAAAACATTGAAGATTGTGTATGGTAAAGAAGGCAAACCTTGCGAAGTAAATTGTGAAAGTAAAGCGTTTGAATATAGTCAAAATCCAATGAATCCGGCATTTCCGAATGAACTGGAATTGACAGAAAAAGGTGATGTGGTACACAACGTGTTGATTAGCCCGTATCGCCGTTATAGCGGTCCTGAGTTTTATCCGCAAGAGGGCAATCCGACGGCAGAATGGGTCGTACCGGAAGGGCAATATTTTGTCATGGGTGATAATCGCGATCACAGTGATGACAGTCGTTTTTGGGGATTTGTACCGGAAAAAAATATTGTCGGTAAAGCCACTTATATTTGGATGAGTCTGGAAAAAGAACCAAACGAATGGCCGACAGGCTTGCGTTTTGAACGTTTCTTTACAGCAATTAAATAAGATGAATCATTTAGCTAGATTAGAGCGAAAAATCGGTTACCAATTTAAGGATAGTTCGCTCTTAAAATTGGCACTCACCCATCGGAGTGCTGCCATAAAACACAATGAACGCCTCGAGTTTCTGGGCGATTCCATCCTCAATTTCACCATTGCCGAAGCCTTGTATCATCAATTTCCCCGTTGTAATGAAGGTGAATTGAGCCGTATGCGTGCGACTTTAGTGAGAGAAAAAACATTAGCAGTGTTAGCTCGTCAGTTTGAACTGGGGGAATATATGTCGCTTGGTTCCGGTGAGTTGAAAAGTGGTGGTTTTCGCCGTGAATCAATCCTTGCGGACTGCGTGGAAGCAATTATTGGTGCCATGTCGTTGGATCAAGGCATTGTTCTCACAACACAAGTGATCCAAACTTGGTATAAAACTCTGTTGGCAGAAATCAAACCAGGTGACAATCAAAAAGACCCGAAAACTCGCCTACAAGAATATTTACAAGGTAAAGGGCTGGCGTTACCAAGTTATGAAGTCATTAATATTCAAGGTGAACCCCATTGCCAAACTTTCACCGTTGAATGCAAAGTGAAAAATATGGCTAAAATTGGCCGCACTTTTGTGGCGAAAGGCTCAAGTCGCCGTAAAGCAGAACAGGCCGCAGCAGAACAAATTTTAAAAGAACTGGACATCAAATGACAGAACAATTTGACAAAACCTATTGCGGCTTTATTGCCATTGTAGGTCGCCCGAATGTCGGGAAATCAACGCTCTTAAATAAAATTTTAGGGCAGAAAATCTCCATTACCTCACGTAAAGCCCAAACCACCCGTCACCGTATTGTGGGGATCAAAACAGAAGGGGCTTATCAAGAAATTTATGTGGATACCCCGGGGCTTCATATTGAAGAAAAACGTGCTATCAATCGTTTAATGAACCGTGCGGCAAGTAGTGCTATCGGCGATGTGGATCTTATTATTTTTGTGGTGGACGGCACCCATTGGAATGCTGATGATGAAATGGTGTTAAACAAACTTCGCAACGCGAAAGCACCGGTAGTATTGGCGATTAATAAGGTAGATAACATCAAAAATAAAGATGATTTATTGCCGTTTATCACTGAATTAAGCGGTAAATTTGATTTTGCCCATATCGTACCGATTTCTGCACAACGTGGTAATAATGTTCACGAACTGGAAAAAATTGTACGTTCAGCTTTACGTGAAGGTGTGCATCATTTTCCTGAAGATTATGTCACAGATCGCTCGCAACGTTTTATGGCATCGGAAATTATCCGTGAAAAATTGATGCGTTTTACCGGCGAAGAGCTGCCTTATTCGGTCACTGTTGAAATTGAACAATTTAAACTCAATGAACGCGGCACTTATGAAATCAATGGATTGATTTTGGTTGAACGTGAAGGACAAAAGAAAATGGTGATTGGCGCACAGGGGCAAAAAATTAAAACCATCGGTATGGAAGCCCGTGCGGATATGGAGCGCCTATTTGATAATAAAGTTCATCTTGAATTATGGGTGAAAGTGAAATCCGGCTGGGCGGATGATGAACGTGCATTACGTAGCTTAGGCTATATGGACGAATAAAAGTGCGGTTTATTTTCAGCCAGTTTTATGATGTAGAAAGCCGGTATTATGTCGCAGTGACTGAAACATGATTTAGGCGTTATTTGTAGGGACACATTGTGTGTGTCCGTTTATAACATATTGAGATGATTTTTATTTTATACCGGACACACGCAGTGTGTCCCTACATTTTTTCCCCTATTCCAGAGGCACAAGCATAAGCCGAACTCCACGCCCATTGGAAATTGTAACCGCCAAGCCAGCCGGCAACATCTAATACTTCGCCGATAAAATATAAGCCTTTTATTTGCTGACTTTCCATGGTTTTAGAAGAAATATGATGTGTGTCCACTCCACCCATAGTGACTTCAGCTGTGCGATACCCCTCTGTGCCATTAGGTATAAATTGCCAATGATGTACTAAATCCAGCAGATTTTTTAACCGCACTTTACTGAGGTTAGCAATTACTTCATCTTGAATAAAACCTTGTTCGATCCAAAGTTCCACTAGTTTTTTGGGAAGTAAACGTGTCAGCACGGTTTTTAACATCAGTTTTGGTGAGTCTTGTTTCATTTGGTGGATTTCATCTTCCAAATTATGTGTTGGTAACAAATCAATTTCTACGCTTTCATTAGGCTGCCAATAATTAGATATTTGTAATACTGCAGGGCCTGAAATCCCCCTATGGGTGAAAAGTAACTGATTGTGAAAGGATTTTTCACTTTTTGCCGTGAGGGTTACAGGTAGGCTAATGCCTGAAAGTGCGGTCAAAAATTTGTCAGTTTCTCGATAAGTGAAGGGGACAAGGCTTGCGCGTGGTGGAATGACAGGAATGCCAAATTGTTCAGCAATCTGATACCCCAAAGGGGTCGCGCCAAGTCCGGGCATTGAAAGCCCTCCCGTGGCAATGATTAAGTTTTTGCATTCCCATTGGATAGCATTTGCTGTCACCTGAAAGCGTACTGTTTCATTATTCTCAACCTGTTCAATCTGCGATATTTCATTGCGTAAGTGTATCTTTACTTGGTGTTTTTTACATTCCGTTGCCAACATCTCTATGATTTTTTCCGCCCCTTCATCACAAAAAAGTTGCCCGAGTTCTTTTTCATGATAAGCAATACCGTATTCTGCAACCATTGAGATAAAATCCCAGTTGGTATAACGGGCAAGGGCTGATTTGACAAAATGAGGATTTTGCGAGAGATAGTGAGCCGGGGTGACATCAAGATTGGTAAAATTGCAAAAACCACCGCCGGACATTAAAATTTTTCGTCCGATTTTTTTACCGTTATCCAGTATAGCGACTTCTTTGCCTAATTTTCCTAATTGTGAGGCACAAAATAAGCCGGCCGCACCTGCACCGATAATGAGCGTTTCAAAATAATGCTTCACTGTGCCTGTCCTTTGTCTAAAAATTCTAACATTTTCATTCGTTGAATCACCATACGGCGATCAACCGCCGCATTACCACTATCTAGCAATTGTTGTAAATAATCTTTTGCTTGAGAATAATTACGCTGTTCAAGCTCAATCGTCGCAAGCAAAGAGAGACTGGAAATTTCTTTGGGATCTTGGGTGAGAGCTTGACTTAAAAGTTGTTGGACTTCAGGGATAAGTTGTTGCCCTGCCCGATAATAAAGTGCGGTTGCTTTTAAGCCTAAAATATTCGGTTTACTACCTACTAATTTTTCTGCGTTTGTATAGGCGATGAGGGCATGAGCAAATTCATTGTTTTGTACATAAGCCTCGCCCAGTTGAATCCAAGCTTCGGTATTATTCGGATCTGCCCGCAATTTATCCTGAATTTTCGTAATTACATCTTCTTTTTTGTGAAAGTCTGCCATTTCAATTTGCTTGTTATGTTGGGAAATCATCGCTTGCTCGCCTTCTTGTAGGCGTGAAAAGCGGTCAAGAGATAAATAATAACCAAGCGGAATAGCAATGAGTAACGCAAAAATACTGAGAGCGATTTTTCTATTGCTCTTTTGGGAAGTATGTGTGAGTGGCTCGTTTGGCTCAAGATCGTTGAATGTGGAAAGGGAGGCGTTATCCTTGAGCTGAAGTATTTTTTGGTGAGAATGCCAAACTAATCCGGCGGCTAAAATGAGTAACCCAATGGGTAATAGCCACAACAATGCGGTATTCCATTGAAAAGGAGGCTTATAATTCACAAAATCACCGAAACGTGCGGTCATTGTATCAATAATTTGCTGATTGCTTTTGCCTTCGTTCACCATATTATAAACTTCAATGCGTAGGTCATAGGCAATGGGGGAATTGGATTCTACCAAGTTTTGATTTTGACACTGAGGGCAACGCAAAGATTTTGCCAGCTCTACGGCACGGGTGCGATCCGCCGAGCTGTTAAATTGATACGTATCCACCATTTCTGCTTGTGAAAATAAGCTAAAAGCGAATAAAAGTGCGGTTAAAAAGATTTTCATTTTTTCATTAATTGTTGAATTTGGGGAATAAAAACATTTTTCCAGGTTTCTCGATCAAGTAGCCCAGAGTGACGATAACGAATAATACCGTGAGCATCGACTAAATAAGTTTCCGGTGCACCATCTACGCCGAGCTTCATGGCAAGCTCACCTTGGCTGTCATCAATAGTCAAAAGGAAAGGATTGCCCATTCTTTTGAGCATTTCACGCCCGTTTTGTGGGTTATCCCGATAATCAATGCCGATGATCGGAATGGTTTTGGCGATATCCATTAATAGCGGATGTTCTTCTTTGCAGTAGCCACACCAACTACCCCAAACATTCAATAAAAATGGCGTTTTAGGGAAATCTTTTAGGCTAAGGGTTTGAGTCGGTTCAAATAAGTTTGCCTGATAAAATTCCGGTATAGGTTTATCTATTAGTGCAGAAGCAATCTTTTTCGGATCTTGGTTCAACCCGGCAATTAATAGGATACATACACCTAAAAGCATCAAGAGTGGTGTAAAAAAGAGCCATTTTTTCTTCATTATCTTTCCTGTTTTCGGCGTAAAGCGAATGTGCTACAAAGGGCACCTAATGCCATTAAAATTCCCCCTGCCCAAAGCCAACGAATAAGTGGCTTGTAATGCAGACGGAAAGTAAATTCCCCTTTTCCGAGAGCATCGCCCATCACAATATAGAGATCACCCCAAAATCCGCTACTTAAACCGACTTCGCTCATCGTCATGGTGCGGACGTCATAATAACGGCGTTCAGGTATGATATTAGCGTAAGCTTCACCCTTTTCTGTGACATCAAAAAATGCGACTTCTGTGGTGAAATTTGGCCCGATTTCATTAGAGAATTGGCGGTAATGAAATTCATATTGCCCGAGTTTTTGGCTTTGTTGTGGCGCAAGGCGAACACCGATTTCACTGCCAAAATAGCTGCTCATCACTGCCCCCATCGTAGCCATTGCCACACCGCAATGGGCTAGAATCATACCGAGTTGTGCAAGGCGGATTTTTCGCCAATTTTGCCATAAGGTCGCAAGGAAAAGCCAGATGGCAAGCGTGAGTAAAAGGAAGGCGAATCCATGGAAACGGAGGGATTCATTATGATGAATTTGTTGCCAAATCATCAATAAGGCAATGCCTCCGGCAGGGATAATCAATAATAAACGGCGTATAAAAGAAGATTGCTCAAACTTCGACCAGCGTAATGAGAGAGAGATAACCATAGCCATTAACATGACCGTCAAAATGGGTAAGAAAATGCTATTGAAATAAGGGCTGCCGACAGAAATAGATCCCCAATCCATCGCTTGAAATAGCATGGGGTAGAACGTACCTAAAAAGGTGGAAACCGTGGCGATGGTTAATAAAATATTGAGTAATAAAATTCCTCCTGCTTTTGAAATAAGCTGAAATTTGACCGCACTTTGTTGAGTATTTGAGCGTAGTGCGAATAACCCAAAAGCAAATAAGGTGAGCAAAAAAAAGATGAGTAGTAATGCATAACCACGGGTATTATCTACAGCAAAAGCATGAACGGAGGTGAGTGCTCCTGAGCGAACAATAAAGGTGCCGAGTACACTGAAGGCAAAAGTGAGGAGAGAAAATAAGGTTGTCCAATAAGGGAATACGCCTTGTTTTTCCGCAATGACTAAGCTATGTAGTAAAGCAAGTCCGAGTAGCCAAGGCATCAGCGAGGCATTTTCCACCGGATCCCAAAACCACCAGCCACCCCAGCCTAGTTCATAATATGCCCACCATGCACCCAGCACGATACCTAGGGTTAAAAATAGCCATGAAAATAAGACCCAACTTCGCATTTTATCGGCGATTTGTTGGACGGGGAGATGATGAATGAGCGCGCTTAGGCTTATGGCAAAATTCACAGCAAAACCCACGTAGCCGACATAAAGCAACGGTGGATGGAAAATTAATCCGATATCTTGCAACATTGGGTTGAGATCACGCCCTTCTATTGGGGCGGGGAAAATGCGTCCGAAGGGATTGGAATAAAACAAAATAAATACGGCAAAGCCAAAACAAATCACCCCCAGTAAAGATAAGCTTTGAGAGGAAAAAGTGCGGTCATTTTTTCGGTTAAAAAAAGCAAAAGCAGTAAGCCATAAACTCAATGAAAATAACCAGAATAACATAGAACCTTCGTGTCCTCCCCAAGTGGCTGCGACTTTGAAAAAAGTCGGGAGCTGGGAATTGGAATGGGCTGCCACGTATTCAAGGGTGAAATCATCAATTGCGAAAGAATAAGCGAGAATACCGAGAGAAAACGTAGTTGTTATAGTGAAAATGTAGCTTAACCACCAAGCAGAATTGATTAAAGTGGGATTTTTTTTGAATAAACCGACTTGTGGGAACAATGCAAGAAACAGCGCACTGATAGTTGCGATTAAAAGGGAAAGGAAACCAAGTTCTGGAAGCATAATAAATTTGTTTTTCAGTGGATAAAAATCGGGTTTCAAAAAAGAAAGGCGCATATTAATACGCCTTTCTCCATAAAACAACTTCTCTAAGCGACGGTTAATTGTCCTGCATACAAAATAAAGTAGCGTAAGCAGAGAACCCCGATCAAGTCGAAAATCGACACCCAAATAATGAAAGTGCGATTATATTTGAATCGATCGGAGGCAAACATATTGGCAATTAATGGTATTAAAATTCCGATAAGGAATACGCCAATCCAGAATATCATTCCCCAAAATCCGGAAAGTGCATTGTGCAGTGCAACTGTTTTTTGTCCGCCGCCAAAATGTAATCCCACAAAGAAACACACTAATAAGCCAAGCTCAGTCACCATAATCGGCACTTCAAATTTGTGAATGAAGTGAGATTCGTGAGAATCACCTTTCAATTTACCGGCTATCAGAATGATTAAGAATGTGGCTGCAATTCCCGATGACGTGCCTGATGCTAAGAATAATGCCGGTAAAACAGGGTTATTTAACATTGGGTAGCTGATTAAGGCGGACAGTAGGAAACCGGTATAGGCACCTAACACCGCGGCAAGAACGAATAAAATCACTTCTATGGGGCTAATTAGCCGTTCGGCAATACCAATTAATTTCATCACAAATTTTAGTTTTGGTATAAAACGGTGAATGAGTGCTTCAATTTCATTTTTGAATATCACTACACCCCATAACACCAAGAACAGCATATAAATTTGGAAGAGCATCACCCCCATGGACATAACAGAATTGAATTGATAATTAAACATCAATTTCCAGAATGTCCAAGGGCGTGCCAAGTGGAAAATTAGCAGGGTTAAACCGATTAATGTTGGTACTGAGCCTAAAATTACTCCAGCACGAATGATCCAGTTTTGGCTTGGGTTTTCCAATTTATGACTACGTTTAAATGCAATAGCTAATTGTACCGCACCGGATGAGATCCCAAGTAAAAACAAATAGATCGCAATGGTTGAATCCCACACTAAATTGGGGGTGTGGAACGGAACAGGATAATCTAACGTCATCTTCTAGGCTCCCCATGTTGGAATGGAATATGGTAGAGATTTGGTTGTGTCCCCAATTCCACTTTTGTGCGATAAACCGGTTTTTCTTTTACTTTACGGGCGACTTCACTGGTCGGGTCGTTCATATCGCCAAAGGTTAACGCTTTTGTCGGACAAGCTTCTACACAGGCGGGCTGTTTACCCTTGGCTAAATTGGTATCACGACAGAAGTTGCATTTATCTGCGGTTAAATGTTCCGGATGAATAAAACGCACACGATACGGACAGACCGCAATACAATATTGGCAGCCTACGCATAAATCTTTATGCACATCGACAATGCCCGTCTCTTTATCAATAAATGAGGCACCGGTTGGACAAACCGCCACGCAAGGCGCATTGCTACAATGTTGGCAAGATTGGCGGAAAAACTCATATTTCTGGTTTGGAAATTCACCATAAGGTTCGCTACGCAAAATCTCTAAACGAGATACGCCTTGCGGCACTTGGTTGACATCACGGCAAGCATCCATACAGGCTGTACAGCCAATGCAAGCCGTTTCATCATGTATCATTGCATAACGTTTGGGTTTATCCGCCTTGTCTTCTTTTGCTAAAGAAGTTAAAGGTGTTCCCGTCATAAGGATCACAGCCCCCATGCCGGAAACAAAGTTTCGGCGTGAGCAAGTTGTCATCGTTTATCCTTTTGTTCGGTTGATTTTTCTTGTTCGGCTTGGCGTTTTTGTTGTTCACCATGACAGTCAACACAAAGTTTAACTCGTTGTTTTGGTTGAATGCCTTTCATTGCATCTTCTTTTGGATGAAGTGTGTGACAGCTGGCACAAGGCAATTTCATCGCATGTACATCGTGCGCCCACAATTTTTCACGAAGTTTATCCGGTTGGTGGCAGGCAAAACAAACTTGATTTTGTTCTTGCACGGAATACATCGGTTTTTTCTCACCAAAAATATCCCCTTCAAATCGCATGACGTCTTTCGCCCCACGACGGTGGTTTTCAGTGATATTACCGTGACAGCTTACACAGGTGATCGGCTTGCCGTTGTTTGGATTTTTTTGGTTTAAGTGCGCACCATGGAATTTCCCAAAGTGTAGTTCACCGCCGGATTGATCTAAGGTTTGGTTGTTATCAACTTTGTCAAACTTGTGGCATTTTGCACAATATTGGTTTGGGTCACGTTGATTATCTAATTGCGGTTCATAACTCAGCGTTGAATCCGCTTGCGCGTGTGCAATCATCGGTGTTGTTACGGCAAAGGCAAGAAATGCTGTGGCTTTTGCCATATTGCGAAGGAAAGAAGTTAAATTCATTTTGGAACCTCAAATTTATTGTGGAAAACGACCGCACTTTTAACACAAAAGTGCGGTAACTTTTCTTACTATTTTGTTGCGGTATCTTCAGCTAATTTGCCGTTGGCTTTTGCTTCTTTTTCCCATTGAGGTACAACTGTTTTTAAGAATTCTTCTTTTGCTTGACGTTCTTTTTCAATATCAATTCCCATTACTTTCCAAGCTTTCTCAGCCGTAGAAATATCAGGGATCTCCACCGGCGTTTTTACGCCATGTTTTGTCAAGATGGCAGCCAGTTTAGCACGTGCATCTGCGGCTTTATCTAGACCAGAGCCTAGTACACGAAGCATCACATCAGGAGCGTGCATATGACCACCGTGACTTGCAGCGGTATAATCCCAACGCCATTGGGCATGACGGATATCCATTAATGCAGGCTCCATTTCTTCTTTACTTGCACCTGCATCCCAAGCTGCTTTGGCTTCAAAGTGAGCTTTCACCACTTGATCTTCTAAGCGCCCCATCACATCTTTCACGTCTTTTTTACGTGAAGCCACGATCTCTTTTAATTTTTCTTTACTTTGATCATGACAGTTTGCACAAGTTGAATCGAAGGCATCAAATGGATTTTGGATTTGGTGATCCGTATAAACTTTACCATCCGCATCCTGTACTTTTGGCATATGACAATCCACACAGGTTACGCCATTTTTACCGTGCATTCCCAAAGACCAAATTTCAAAGTCAGGGTGTTGTGCTTTTAACATTGGTGCTTTAGAAAGGGAGTGAGTCCAATCGCTGAAACCAATATCATCGTAGTATTTTTCAATATCATCAGCTGTTTGACCATTATTCCAAGGGAAGGTCACTTGTTTGATATCACCTGCAAAGTAGTATTCAACGTGACAGTTTGCACAGATTTCTGCACGTTTTTCAGTACGTGCTGCGGTATTAAAACTAAGATCAGATTGTGTTTTTCCTTCAGCTTTTGCTTTAGCTTGTAAGGCATTGTTAAGATGGTCTAAGGCACGTAAAACATGTGGGCGGGCAATACGTAATGCCGGTTTGCCTTCTGCAAAATCTTTTGATGTTGTATCGTGGCAGTCAGCACAACCAATAGAATTGACGATTTCAGGTCCGCCTTTTGCCCATTTTGCATTGAAGTAGTCTTTTTCTCCCCACTCAGCGATCAAACGTGGTACATCGGGACCTTTACATGTCCAGCAAGCCATTGGTTGAGGTCCTTCATTGGCGGTTTTTGGTGCACCGGTACGCAAAATATTACGCACGTCTGTAATCGCATAAGCATGCCCACGAGGTGCGTTATACTCTTTAGCAAATGCATAACCGCCCCATAATACGATTAAACGTGGATCTTCTTCATCAGCATAAATGATTTTGTCGCCCTTCTCTGTTGCTTTCCAAGACTGGTATTGCTTTGGATACTTTTCTGCGAATTTTTCACTCACCGCTTTGATTTTTAAATTTGGGTTTGGGGCTTCAACAGGCTGCTCAACCGGTTTATAAACCATTTCAGCCATTGCTGAATGGTAAGCGCCTAATGCTGTGAAAGAGACAGCTAAAATAAGACTTTTTCTTAATTTATTCACGATAAACACTCCATAACAAAGTAGGAAAAGACAAATAATTCAAATGCAAATTATTATTAATAAGCTATTGATCTTATTAAAAAAGATACTCCAGTTCGAAAATAACAATAGCAAAAGTATGGTGATTTTCTAGGGCTATTTATGAAAAAGTTGCTTTAGATCAAAGGAAAAAATGAAAATACACCGAAAGAGTTAGTGTGAATCAATATAGGGAGAAATAAAGGTTTAACCGCACTTTGATTTTTTTATTCAAAGTGCGGTTAATTAATTTATTGTTTCCAATTTATGCGTTTAATTAATGCTTGTTGTATTTGTCCGATCACTTTATCCCAGACCGCTAACGGTGCGGTGCAACGGAAGAGTTCAACCGTTGGATACCAAAGATTAGTTGATTCAACCAGCCCCCAACGCCAGTCGACAATATAAGGCAACATTAGTAAACTTGGGATACCCATCGCCCCTGCCACATGAACAACGGAAGTATCTACTGAGACGAGGCAGTCAAGATGTAAAAGCATCGCTGCGGTTTCCTCAAAATTTTTCGCATTTTTAGCCACATGTGGAATATTGTATTTTTCTAACAGTTGTATTTCTTGTTCATTACACGCTTTTTGTACGCAATACCAATCAATTCCAGTCATTTTAAATAAGGTTTCAATATAATTTAAGTTATGAATAGAACGATAGGCATCATTTTCGTGTGTTGGGTCTCCACACCATACAATCCCTACTTTCAAATTACTGCTGTGAGGAAATAAACCTGCCGTGGCTTTTTGAATAGAAGGGTTGGCGAACAGATAAGGATGACGCTTGGGTAAATTCGAAAAGGGCAAATGAATATAGGCTAAAATTTCATGGGGATAGACCAATAATATCTAATCAATTTGAATTGAGTCTTCGTTGGGTTCTATTATTTCGTATGAAATAACATAAAAGAAACTTTAGTTCTCTTATTTGATTTTGACAGTCGAAGATATTTGTGAAAATTAGAGATTGAAAGCCCGATTTAAACAGGCTTTAAAATGAGTAAATTTCGCTTATCTTTTTTTCTGGCAATGTGGACAAATGTAGCTGTTGCGTTGTGCGATGACTAAACTTTCAATTTTTGTACCGCACTTTGGACAAGGTTTGTCTTTGTTACCATATACTAATAATTCTTGAGCAAAATAACCGGGGCGACCATCGGGTTGTAAAAAATCTTTGAGAGTTGTACCGCCTTGCTCAATTGCTTTGATTAGGACCTCTTTGATTGTAGAGACGATAAGTTCGCATTGTTTTCGGGTGAGGTTTCCGGCGAGTTTTAGAGGATGCAAACCACACAAGAACAGGCTTTCATTAGCATAAATGTTACCCACGCCAACGACTACTGCATTATCCATTAGAAATGTTTTAAGTGCGGTTGTTTTTTTGCGGGATTTTTTGAATAGATATTCTGCATTAAATTCAGTAGAAAGTGGCTCTGGTCCTAGTTTTAAAAAGAGATGAAATTCATTGAGGTTTTCTGTCCATAACCATGCGCCAAAACGGCGGGGATCGTTATAGCGTAATAATTTACCATTACTCATGACAATATCCACATGATCATGTTTATCAATAGGACTGTCGTGTGGGACGACTCTGACGGATCCGGACATCCCTAAATGCCCGATGATATAGCCTTGTTCTGTATGAATAACGAGGTATTTTGCACGACGTGTGAGATCGATAATTTTAACATTTGACAGAGCCATCAGCTCAGGAGAAACTGCCCAACGTAGTTGAGGTTGACGAACGATAATTTTTTCAATAGTAAAGTTTTTCAGATAAGGATTGATACCGCGCAGAGCAGTTTCGACTTCTGGTAATTCGGGCATAATTGAGCGCTCAATGAGATTTTATGTACAAAAAAACCCGAGCAACCTCGGGCTTTTTCAAATCGGCAAAATTATTTGATTTTTGCTTCTTTGTAGATAACGTGTTTACGTACTACGGGATCAAATTTTTTGATTTCCATTTTTTCAGGCATATTACGTTTGTTTTTATCTGTGGTGTAGAAGTGCCCGGTCTCTGCAGTAGAAACTAAACGGATTTTTTCACGTGCGCCTTTCGCTGCCATGTTTTAGCTCCTTAGATTTTTTCGCCACGAGCACGGATTTCAGCTAACACTGCATCAATGCCTTTTTTATCAATAATACGCATACCTTTTGCTGTTAAGCGTAAAGTTACGAAACGGTTTTCACTTTCAACCCAAAAGCGGTGAGTGTGAAGGTTTGGAAGAAAACGACGACGTGTCGCATTCATTGCATGTGAGCGATTGTTACCCACAGCTGGACGCTTGCCTGTTACTTGACAAACTCTAGACATAATAATCTCCAATAATTAAATATAAGCTCGAGCTTACGTTTCGGATTGTTCTAAACCTAGTTTAACTAGATTTGCTGCCTCGTCAGGTCGCGCAAATCCGACCCGCTTACTATATTAAAGGTCGCAGATTATACTGACTTTATTTCCATTTCTCAAGCATAAATACGATTTTCCTAAGGATGCTGATAAAAAATAGGTGGTTTCCATGAGAATTAAAGCAAATTATGCTCTGCAAAGGAATAGCAATCGTTTTTCCCAACGATAAAATGATCAAGAATACGAATTTCCATTAATTCCGCTGATTCACGGATTTTCTGCGTGATGCTTTGATCGGAATAGCTGGGTTCTGCGATACCCGATGGGTGATTATGTGCCAAAATAAGTGCTGCAGCATTGCAATAAAGGGCTTCTTTGATGATTTCACGAGGATATACGCTTGAGACATTAATTGTTCCAAGAAATAATCGCTCTTTTTTGATGAGTCGATGCTGGTTATCGAGAAATAGCACCATAAAAATTTCTCGCTCTTCGTATTGAAGTTCTGTTCGTAGGTAGAGCTTGACGGTTTCGGGATCATGAAAAATGTGAGAATTGAACATTTCTTGTTTGAGGTAACGTCTGGTCATTTCTGTGGTTGCTTGGAGTTGAATAAATTGGGTGATGCCCAAACCTTTCATTGCACAAAAAGACCTTTGATCTGCGGAAAGTAATGTGTGGAGTGAACCAAAATGTTGAAGAACTTGTTCAGAGAGTTGTATGACGGGGCAACCTTTTGTGCCGGTACGTAAAAAGATCGCTAAGAGTTCATGATCAGCTAGAGCTTTAGCGCCGTGTTTCAACAATTTTTCTCTTGGCATGAGTTTTGTCGATTCCATTTTTTTCTCTAAGGTTAATTAAAATCTTTTTGAATTTTGACCGCACTTTGAATGTGAAGCGAATGGAGTAGGTGAAATCTGCGGAAAAGATCGTAAAAATAAAATTTTTTATTTTGTTAAATTGAAGTAAAATGTGTGATTGTGGATAGGTACTAACAACGGGTTACGTGGAGAGAAAATGAATTTAAATGGAAAACGTATTGTTGTGGGGATAACCGGTGGCATTGCTGCATATAAAACCATTGAATTTATTCGTTTATTACGTAAAGCGGAGGCAGAAGTCCGTGTTGTATTAACGCCTGCGGCAGCAGAATTTGTCACTCCACTGACTTTACAGGCGATTTCCGGCAATGCTGTGTCACAATCTTTGTTAGAACCACAAGCAGAATTAGCTATGGGGCATATTGAACTGGCGAAATGGGCTGATGCTGTGGTGATTGCGCCGGCAAGTGCTGATTTCATTGCTCGTCTTACGGTAGGTATGGCGAATGATTTACTTTCTACCCTCTGTCTGGCAACTACCTCTCCCATTCTTCTTTCACCTGCAATGAATCAGCAAATGTATAGCCAACCAATAACCCAACAAAATTTGACTGCACTTTTAGCGAGAGGCATTAGGCTTATTGGGCCAAATAGCGGCTTTCAGGCTTGTGGTGATATTGGTGCCGGGCGGATGTCAGAACCTCAAGAAATATTTACCGCACTTTTGGATTTCTTCACACAACAGCAAGATTTACAAGGGCTAAATGTGGCGATCACCGCAGGCCCGACCCGGGAAGCCATAGATCCGGTGCGTTATATTTCTAATCATAGTTCAGGAAAAATGGGCTTTGCTATTGCGGAAGCCTTTGTTCAACGGGGGGCAACAGTGACGCTAATTGCCGGCCCTGTTAATCTTGAAACGCCAAAAAACGTCAATCGTATTGATGTGGTTTCAGCTCAAGATATGTGGCAAGTTTCCCTTAAAAGTGCGGTCAAAAATCAAATTTTTATTGGTTGTGCTGCTGTCGCAGATTATCGTGTTGTAACTATTGGTGAACAGAAAATAAAAAAATCTGATGATGAAATCTCGCTCAAACTGATTAAAAATCCCGATATTATTGCGGAGGTAGGGCATTTAAAAGAAAGTCGCCCTTTCACTGTGGGATTTGCCGCTGAAACACAAAACGTTGATGATTATGCAAAAGATAAATTACAACGTAAAAATTTAGATATGATCTGTGCTAATGATGTCTCGGGTGGACAAGTGTTTAATGCTGAGGAAAATATGTTACACCTCTTCTGGAAAAGTGGGGAAAAGTTGCTTTCTTTAAAATCCAAAAAAGAGCTCGCAACGGATCTGGTGAATGAGATTATTGAACAATATCGAAAAACACGATAATTTTCTTACCGCACTTTTACGTAGTAAGCGCGTGCTAAAATGGAGTATGAAATGAAAAAAATTGATGTGAAAATTATAGATCAACGGCTTGGTCAGGATTTTCCATTGCCTACTTATGCAACGGAAGGTTCTGCAGGGTTAGATCTGAGAGCGTTGATTGATGAAACTTTTGAGATTCAACCTGGAGAAACAAAACTTATTCCAACAGGTTTATCCATTTATATTGCTGATCCAACTCTTGCTGCTATGATTTTACCTCGTTCGGGGTTAGGGCATAAACATGGTATTGTACTAGGAAATTTGGTCGGATTGATTGATTCGGATTATCAAGGACCATTAATGGTTTCAATGTGGAATCGTGGCTCTGAACCTTTTAAAGTTGAGGTTGGTGATCGTATTGCTCAGTTAGTATTTGTTCCTGTGGTTCAAGCGGAGTTTAACATCGTCAGTGAGTTTACAGAAACTGAGCGTGGTTCGGGTGGTTTTGGTCATTCAGGTAAACAGTAATTTATGGTTGAGGAACAATTATCTTTATCCGGTGTTGAGGATACCGCACCAGAAATAAAAGCCCCTAAAATTGAGAAACGAACGGTGAAAGAGCGTCGTCAGCAAGTGCTGACCGTGTTGACGCATCTATTGCATTCCGAGTATGGGATGGAACGTATGACAACCGCACGTTTGGCAAAAGAGGTTGGCGTATCGGAAGCCGCACTTTATCGCTATTTCCCAAGTAAAACAAAAATGTTTGAAGCTTTGATTGAAAATATTGAAAGTAGTCTAGTAAGTCGAATTAATGCTTCAATTCGTAATGAAACAAATACGATGAATCGTGTACACGATATTTTACAAATGATTTTAGATTTTGCTCGCAAGAATCCGGGCTTGACCCGAATCTTAACTGGGCATGCACTTATGTTTGAAGATACTCAGTTACAAGTACGTGTTGCACAGTTTTTTGATCGTCTTGAAATGCAGTTTGTGAATATTTTACAAATGCGTAAATTACGTGAAGGGAAAGGTTTTACGGTGGATGTTCGTATTATCGCTGCGCATTTGGTGACCTTGTGTGAGGGGCAGTTTATGCGCTATGTGCGTACCAATTTCCGTGCAACTTCAAATCAATCTTTTGAGCAACAATGGCGTTTTATTGAACCCTTATTTGCTTGATTGACTTTCTAAAGGAAATATATGATTATTCCGTGGCAAGACTTAGAACCGACAACTCTTGATAACATTATTGAAAGTGTGGTGTTGCGGGAGGGAACAGATTACGGTGTTGAAGAACTTTCCCTTGCACAAAAAAAAGCGCAATTATTAACGAAAATCCGCAATGGAAGTGCGGTTGTTGTTTGGTCAGAATTGCATGAATCCATTGACGTAAAGGATAAAATGGAGTTTTTGAAATAGAAACTGATAAGGAGTCAATATGTCAGATTATATCAATGCAGATGTTGAAGTGGAGCAAGCCTCTGAAGAACATTCGACAAGAGATCCCGCTTTAGATTGGTTTTTGACACATTGCCATTTACATAAATATCCTGCTAAATCGACGTTGATTCACGCCGGTGAAGATGCCACCACACTTTATTATGTAATTAAAGGAACGGTAATGGTTTCGGCAAAGGACGATGAAGGCAAAGAGATGATTTTAACTTATCTCAGTGCGGGAGAGTTTTTTGGTGAAGTGGGGTTATTTGATGAAGGATCAAAACGCTCGGCTTGGGTGAAAACAAAAACACCTTGCGAGGTGGCTGAAATTTCTTATAAAAAATACCGTCAATTGATCCAGATTAATCCTGAAATTCTTATGTTTTTGACGGCTCAATTAGCTCGTCGGGTGCAAAATACATCTCGTCAAGTGAGTAATCTTGCATTTTTAGATGTCGCAGGGCGTATCGCACAAACTCTGATTAATCTTGCAAAACAGCCAGAAGCAATGACTCATCCAGATGGTATGCAGATAAAAATTACTCGCCAAGAAATTGGGCAAATGGTTGGTTGTTCCCGTGAAACAGTAGGACGTATCATTAAAATGTTAGAGGATCAAAATTTAATTCATGCACATGGAAAAACGATTGTTGTTTATGGCGTAAGATAGCAATGTAAAGCCACCGAAAGGTGGTTTTTTTATACGAAAACATTATTTTTTGGATATTTAATCCCCGAATAGATATACATTAATTGACAATGAACTGAAAGGATTTTATGATACAGAAGATTCCTACAGGGTATGTAGGGAAAACAGGATTGGTCTCCTGAAAAGTGGCTTAATAGGTGAAAAACCTTTTATATTGTTTTATGTCGCACAGACTAGAACACCTTCAATGGTGGGCTAGGTAGAAATCCCGCAGGGATGCGCGCAGTAAGCCACTTGCTGTTAAGACCAATTCTGCCTAGTTCACCACCCTAAAGACTTCAGTATTTTTCTCTTATCTTTTTATTTCCCCTTTACTAGGATCGTAGTGAGTACGGTATAGTGGAAAAATGGTTTAACGTAGATTTACTCTCAACTCTTTTTTATTTAATAAACATAATCTCAATGATACTTTGTTAGCCCATTATGAACAGATAATTTATTCTTAAGTTCATTAAATGGTTCCCTTAATCTATTATTTGTTTTTCTATCTCTTGTTCGCAGCATGCTTTAAAATAGAATAAATAATTTGGTTCTTCGGTTTATCTTAAATCCCTATATCTATAGGGATTTTTCCTTAATTGTTGGCCTTAGTGGAATGCTCTTCTAGATAAACTTTATGTTCGATATACTACTTACGTGAGTAGATATAAAATATGAATTTAGTGTTAAGTTTGAGGACTCTAATTAATTCTTTAGAGATAATCTACTTCGGTCCCGTAATATTTATTGGTAGGCGGTTTGTGATCCTCAGCCTTAATCATATTCAACCTTATTGGATTTAATTTTGCCTTAAAGATCAAGATTTTAAAGTAGATACTAAATCTGTAGTTTTAGCAATTATTTCCCATGCGAAACTTACAGATATTTGAACTTTAGTAGGAAATGCAGCTTTTTATTCATTTTTCAAAAAATAGGATTGAAGGCTTGCTTTATAAGGTTTTAGTCCCTTTTGAGTAATCCTTGCTTGTACCAACCCGTTTCTTTTAGTAGAAAAATAGAGGAAGCTAAATGGCACGCCCTAAAGGATTCGAACCTTTGACCCACGCCTTAGAAGGGCGTTGCTCTATCCAGCTGAGCTAAGGGCGCATTTTAAGGGTTACATCTTCTGTATGAAATTTCTAGGGAAATATAAAAGAAGGAAGTGGTCGGCGAGATAGGATTTGAACCTACGACCCACTGGTCCCAAACCAGTTGCGCTACCAAGCTGCGCTACTCGCCGAAAAGTGAGCTTAATTATAGTGAGGTTTATTATTCAGTCAATCAGTTTTTATTATTTTTACATTTAATTGCTCAAAATTATCTCAATTTACCGTTCTAATACATTTGATTTTTGTAAAATTCTTTATTGTTAGCTAAAATAGCAAACGTTTACTTTTTATTATTAAGGCTTCCCAATGACAGCAAAAATTATCTCAGGTACAACGCTTTCCAAACAAATAAAATCAGATATTTCACAAAAAATCTCAACCTATCGTAATAAAATCAAGCGTGCTCCCGGACTTGCCGTGATTCTTGTCGGTTCAGATCCTGCTTCCCAAGTTTATGTAGAAAGTAAGCGTCGTAGCTGTGAAGAAGTAGGTATTCTCTCTCAATCCTACGATTTACCAGAAACGACTACGGAACAAGAACTTTTAACACTTATTGATACATTAAATGCTGATGAAACCATTGATGGTATTCTGGTACAACTTCCTCTTCCAAAACAAATTAATTCAGAAGCTATTATTGAACGTATTACTCCCCAAAAAGATGTAGATGGCTTCCATCCTTATAATGTCGGGCGTTTGTGTCAGCGTATTCCCACTTTACGCGCTTGTACGCCTTATGGCGTGATGAAGCTATTGGAAACAACTGGTGTCGATTTGCATGGTAAACATGCAGTGATCGTTGGGGCATCAAATATTGTTGGTCGCCCGATGTCCTTAGAATTATTACTTGCAGGTGCGACGGTAACTGTTACTCATCGTTTTACAAAAAATCTTGAAAACTACGTCCGTCAAGCTGATGTTCTAGTTGTCGCTGTAGGCAAACCAAACCTTGTACCAGGCGAATGGGTAAAAGAAGGGGCTATTGTAATTGATGTCGGTATTAATCGAATGGAAGGAAAGCTAGTAGGTGATATAGGATTTGAGGCAGCCGCTCAAAAAGCCAGTTATATTACCCCTGTTCCAGGCGGTGTGGGACCGATGACCGTTGCAATGTTAATGCATAACACACTCTACGCCTATGAACATAGCAATAATGTTATATAGTAAAATAGAGATCAATTTGAACTGATTCTGCAAGCCTGGCTCATTTAATTCAGGACTGATCTCTGTATTCCACAGAGCTTGGTCCTTTTAGTTTAACTTGAAGCCGCTTATGATTATAATAAATATAATCATGAATAGCTTTTTCAGACTGCTCAAAAGTTTCAAGCTGCTTGCTGTATTTAATCAAGCAAAGAAGCTCGCTATCCGAGCTATTATCAAGACAGTTGCCTTTTCTCGACATACTTAGTCCAATCCCATTTTTTTCAACAAACGTTGATAGGCCTGTGCAACAGATAATGAATATTTTGAAAATAAAATTAACGCTCATAATTTAATAAAAGTTGTGTAAGAAATGATAACATTGATTGAACGTTCAGCAGATTACTTAATGGACGAAAAAACAGTAGAAATTTTCTTGCAAGCCTCTGATTCTGGTGTGATTGTGAAAGAAGGCTCATTACAAATCCCTTTTGCAGTAGAACTATACGAATATGCTTGTACTGTAAAAGATATTGTTACAACTGTTGACACAAAAGATGTTTTTGCGGCACTTGGTTTTTGTATTCCTAGTGCAAGTGTTGGCTATGGTGTATTTAAAGATATTTTCCGCACCAAAGGTGAACCTGTTATTTATGTAAAAACTTATAATACTTCTGATGAAATAGAATTGTTTACAGAAAATACTAAAATTAAAACTAGCCGAGATACTGCAGTACTTATGCCGGATTCTGAAATCTGTCGGGTGATTAAAGATTTAACTATTGTACCTTTAGCAAATAAAGCTAATGCCGTGTTTAAAATTAAAAGTGATAACGCTGATGGTACAAAAGAATAACAAGACCGTTTATGATAGAAAGTGGTAAGGAACGGGCTGCTGTATTACGAGATATAGTTTTCTTACCAAAAATTACCGCCGATCAAGCGGGTTTCCGTAAAGGCGATGGTTGAAAGAAATCTAAAAATAGTGAAAACCTTTGGTATGCAAAGCAACGTGCATAATAACTGAAGTTTTAGAACACTTGGTAGGTGAAGACTGTAAACTAACAGAAAATGACTAACATTGAATTGCTCACAAATATATTTTTAACCATAGGGATAGTTTTATCTATTCCTATGTGGGTACGAGTGGGAGAGAGATTGAGTCAAAAAATTAGATTTTTCTTTTTCCTTATCAAAAAGTTAAAATCTGTCGTTGGTATAAAGATCAGTTTATCGGTTATGCCGAGTTAGATTTAACCTTTTCCTACCTTATCTGAACAGCTTGAGCGAATTTATGCAAATCTAAAGGAACAGCGTGTCAATGGACGATAACAAAAGATAAAAAATTATCACTTACTCAATCTATTGCCACTTATTCGACGGCAATTGCAGCCATCGTATTATTTTGTAATGGTTCAACTTTCAGCAACAAATTAAAGACTGACTACCCCAATTCAAGCTGTATCGGCGATTGATAACCCAACACCGAATGGAGCAGCCTTGGATTATAAAAATCCTCAATGTATTCCGCCACGCAAAGCATAGCCTGTATTCGCGTCTCAAAGTGATAACCAAACAGCCGTTCCGACTTCAAACTACGGAAAAAGCGTTCGGTAATCGCATTGTCCGTGCATTTCCCCGACCATACCTGGTTAGGCGAAACGACAACGATGTCCCTTGCTATATTCTCCACTAATCCGACCGCTTGTTGGCAGGGATATTTCGCTTTGGGGTAGCGGGTTTTCAGCCCTATCTGTTGCATCAGATTGTGGACTTTATACTGCACGATATCTGCCCCCTGCCGCTTCAACACCATACTCAACCGGTTTAGCCACTTTGTGCGAATGCCTGTTGCAGCACCTTCGCAAGGTGAGCAGCGTCCCATTCGGTTTAGCTTGTTTGAATTGCCAACAGCTTGACCGATGCAGTCCGAAACAACGGGCAAGTGGAGAGGTATTCACTCATTCTCACCCTAGAGCCTTAATGTGGTTGGTCAGTTGTCCTTGAGCAAGAAGGCTGAAACCTTTTTTAGCAATGCATTGTCGCTACGAAGTTGCTCCACTTCTGCCCGTAACCGTTGAATTTTCCGCTACTTGGCGGTGATAGCGGCTGCTTTTGGAGTAATACCTTGATTTTCCAGCTGAAATTGCCGAACCCAACGATTTATAGCCGATTGACTCACGCCCATCATTTTACAGATTTGGACGGTTGTATGCTGTTTGGCAAGGACCATTTCAAAGCACTGTTTTTTGTAATCCGGTGTGAATTTTTTAACCATTTTTGTTTTCCATTTTTAGGAAAGTTTACCAAAAACAGTCTTTGAAATGTTGCAGAGGAGACCATTATAAATCTGCACCTTATGTGAGTTGAAGTTTAGTCTAACTTTTGGGGTGCGGATCATTTTAACCGATATTTTTATAGATTAATGTAACTTTAATCTCGGTTTTAAATAACGATTAATTTTATCAACTAGAATAATCAGACCAATTTTAATACAGCCGTGTAATGCATGCTGATGCATTCGATAAAGAGAAACGTAAGCAAACTGAGCAAATTTACCGTGTACGGTTAATGGGTTTTTACCAAATTTATTTGTTAAGCTACCCAATGCAGTAAAGCTAGAAAGCGAAACAAGCGTGCCTTTATCGTTATATTTAAATGCTTTTAACGGTTTGTTTTCAAAAATTGAAAAGATATTTTTGGCACAAGCCTTTGCCATTTGATGTGCAGCCTGAGCACGTGGCGGTACTAATTTCCCGTTTTCTTGGGTTAATGCCGCACAATCACCAATAGCAAAAATGCTATCATCAATCGTAGTTTGTAATGTATCTCTTACCACTAATTGGTTGATGCGGTTAATTTCTAAACCATCAAAATGTTGGGTTACGGTTGATGTTCTTACACCTGCCGCCCAAACAATGAGATCCGCTTTGATTTCTTCTCCGTCTTTAGTGAGAAGCGTATTGGGCTGAGCTTCAGTGATCATCGTGCCAAGTTTTACATTAGCACCCATTTCACGAAGTTCTTCCAATACGGCAGCTGACAAGTCTTCTGGTAATGCAGGTAGTAAACGTTCTCCTGCCTCAACGAGAGTCACTTGTAAACAAGCACTATCAATTTTACCGTAACCATAAGAAGATAAATCTTCTGCAGCATGATAAAGTTCCGCAGTAAGCTCTACCCCTGTAGCGCCGCCGCCCACAATGGCAATATTAACTTTGTTTTCATCGACTAGTTTTTGTTTTGATTCCTCTTCACCAATATCATCTAACGCACGATTTTCAGAGAATTTTAGGAACAACTCCAACATTTTATGTTGAAAACGTAACGCTTGGTCAGAACTGTCTAAGAAAATACAGTTTTCAGCCACTCCTTTTGTATTGAAATCGTTAGACTTACTCCCAATTGCCATGACTAAATAATCGTAAGGAATACGACGAGCAATCACAAGCATGTCACCTTCTTGACCATAAATCGGTGCAAGCTCTATATATTTTTGTTCACGGTTGATACGTGTTATTGAACCTTGTTCGAAGCTGAAATAATGATTTTTACCATGTGCACGATAACTTAATGAGTCCACCCCATCATCCATTACACCCGTAGCAATTTCGTGTAATAGCGGTTTCCAAAGATGTGTCGCATTACGATCCACAAGTGTAACTTTTGCTTGTTTTTTACGTCCAAGTTTATCGCCTAAGAAAGTTGCGAGTTCAATACCTCCAGCTCCCCCGCCAACGATCACGATATTTTTCATGAAATTCTCCTGAAATAATAAAATTTGTTAAAAATGTTAAATTGGTGTAATGATAACATAAGGAGCGGAAAAAAATCATTATTCAATATGAGAAGATAATGAGATTTGGTGTATACGCTCATATAGAGGCGCGAGCGCTAGAATGGTTTTTGTAATAAACTCAACGGGATTTAAACATGCTAACTCCGATTTTTCTACATTCTTTCCAATACACCAAAAATCCTGGTCGTGACGTAAACTTAAATCATCTTCCGAAAATTGAGAGACTTCTCTAAAATCATCATATTCACTTTCATCACTGCGCCATAAATCAAATTTTGCAAAGCGTGAGAAATCAAAATTTTCCAACCACTGGTTATATTGTTGAATATTAATTTGTGAACTATCTGCACGATAGCAATGCCAATCCAAACTGACCGAAAGACGGCGACGATTCAATAAGATAGAAAAAATAGCAGCCGAGTTTTGATTAAATTCATATTTAAAAAAAGCAAAGAAGTGAGCCCTAACTTGCCATCCATTTGTCCAACTTTCAACATGTGGTTTGGCAAATGGTGTGCCAAGTTGATGAGATACATCCTGAATTATTCCTTTCCAATTGTTCCATTCCGCTTTATAACGTGCTTTTATCATCGGAATATCTTCAGGACAAAATTTCTTCATTTGAGAAAATTGGAAGAATGGAATATTAAAAAGATCGCAAGATTCTTCAGATAAAGTGAACATGGTTGGCATTTCTAGAAACACAAGCGCGAAAAGCACTCTCATTAAAAATCACAGTAATTTTTGACCGCACTTTGAGTAAAATATTGTTTGTCTTCCCAGCGCAATATTGTCATTCTATTGTTCCAAACACACCCGGTATCCAGAGCATAAATATTGGGAGGTGTGGTTTCATCTATCAAACTTGCCCAATGTCCAAATAGAATGGGAATTTCTTGATAAAGCGGATTATTCAAATTAAACCAAGGTGTGAGCTCTTTTGGAGCATCTTTGGGGGGGCGTTTACAAGAAAAATCTAAACGATGATCCCAATAGCAAAAACGCATGCGGGTACAGGCATTAATGGTATAACGCCAACGCTCAATTCCTTGCAAATGAGGCGACCAATGTTCAGGTTGATTGTCATACATTTGTGAAATTAGGTTAACAAAATCACCATGTTGTAAAATCTCTTCCACCTCTCTTGCACAAGTTTTCGCCGTTGTAAGATCCCAATCCGGTGAAATACCGGCATGAACCATCACAAAACCAAGAGTTTCATTGTGTATCAGTAGTGGTTGATGACGAAGCCAGTCAATAAGTTCCTCAAAATCGGGGGCATTAAAAATGGCTTCCACACGATCACGTGGTTTCACATTTTTAATACCAAGTGCGGTCGAAATTAAATGTAAATCGTGATTACCAAGTACCGTTTGTGCTGCGTTCCCTAGACTTTTAACAAAACGTAAGCATTCTAGGGACTTATCGCCACGGGCCACCAAATCGCCCACAAGGTAAAGTTTATCTTGTGCGGGATTAAATTGAACTCGTGATAATAGAAGTTGTAACTCATCAAAACAACCTTGCAAATCACCGACTAAATAAGTTGCCATTTCTGATTATTTTTTTAAGTGAATTGTGATAATTAAACTATCCGTGAAACTTTTTCATACGCTATTCATTCTGGGATGTATAAGCGCTATTACCTATATTATCGTGAAACCTACATACCGATAATCACACAACCTGTCACAGATTTTGCTTTATCTTGTGCTTGCACCGCTGCATCACGGTTTGCGAATGGTCCTACTCGAACTCGATTCCACTCGCCATTCACCATCACCTGCGCATTAATACCAGACATGACTAAACGACCTTGTAAGTTTTCTGCTTGTGCACGATTTTTAAACGCACCACATTGTAAACCAAAACGTTTACCACCGGTTGTAGCCGTGGTATTTGTTGGTTGAGTTTCCTCGGTTTTGGTTTCAACTTTTTTTGCCGTCTCAATTTTCACCGTTTCCGGCTTTTTCACAGGCTCAGACTTCTTCACAATTTCAGGCGCTTTCTTCACCTCTTGTTTTGGTAGGTCAGCCTTCACTGTTTCCACAGCCCTTTGGGCTTTTTCAGCCTCTTCGGCTTTACGTTTTTCCGCCAATCTGCGTGCTTCTTCTGCCGCTTTTTGTTCTTTTTCCATTTGAATCAGTACTTGGCGCTGTTCTTCCGTTAGGCGCATATTTTTTTCTACACTGGCGGGCTTATCATCCACCGGTACAGTACGGGTTTCTAACGCCTTAATGTAACTCCACACTTCTTCCGGTCGATTAGGTAATACGCTTTTCGGCTGTGTTTTTTCAGGCTGGGTTACCACGGTTGAAACCGGCTCAGGCGTTTTGCTCTTTAAAAAATAAAGTCCGACACCAAAGCCAATCAATACTGCTAAAGCAATACCAATTAATACATTTTTATTTGTTGTCTTCTTTTTCTTATTTGAACCGCGACGAGCGGCAAAATCTCGATGTGCCACAATAAAATCCTAAACATTAAATGATTTCTAAAAATTTTGTAAAACTCGCCAAGTTTACTGAAAAATATTGTGATTTTCTAGCTTAAATCCAGAGGATCTACATCTAAAACCAACCGCACTTGGCTATTTTTTTCCAAATTTGCCTGCCGGTAATCACTTAATGCTTTTTGTAATGCTCTACGAGAGGGGTTTTGCAAAAGCAGTTGCCAACGATATTGTCCCGCTTTTTTGCTAAATGGTGCAGGCAGCGGCCCTAAAATTTGTAACCTTTCAATTTGCTTTGAATGAAAAAAATCTGCGATCCGAATTAAACATTCCTCAGCCTGCTCAGAATCGCGAGCTTGGGCTTTAAACAAGGCTTGAAAGCTAAAAGGCGGTAATCCCATGGTATGGCGTAAACGTAAGGTTTCTTCCGTAAATGCCTGATAGCCTTTCTCTAATAACGTTGTCAATAACGGATGATCCGGATAATGGGTTTGTAATACGACCTCGCCTTGTTTTTCTGCACGACCTGAGCGACCAGAGACTTGCACGTAAAGCTGCGCCAATCGTTCTTCTGCACGAAAATCCAACGAAAACAACGCACTATCCACATTTACTAAGGCAACTAACGTGACATTAGGAAAGTGATGTCCTTTTGCCAACATCTGTGTACCGATTAAAATTTGGCTTTTCCCTTTTTGAATCGCCTCTAAATAGTTTTCCAAGGCGCCTTTTCGAGATGTGCTATCTCGGTCAATACGAGCCACCGAATAAGTAGGGAACTGAGCTTTCAAGGTCTCTTCCAACTGTTCCGTACCAAGCCCTGTTGTGACTAAATGGGGCGAACCACAATCACCACATTGACGTGGGATGTTTTTTTGTGAGCCACAATGATGACAACGCAACACACGTTGATGTTGATGATAGGTATAAGGTTTTTCACAATGGGGACATTGGGCAATCCAACCACATTCGTGGCAAAGCAAAACAGGGGCAAAGCCACGACGATTGAGAAATAATAAAACCTGATTGCCTTTTTCAAGATGATTTTTCATTCTAGCCAATAACGGCTGCGATAGCCCCTGTTGCACTGGCTGATTTTTTAAATCAATAACAAATTGGCGAAGTGCGGTCGCATTGCCGGCTCTTTTTGACAAGGTCAGATGTTTATATTTACCATTTTGGACATTATTAATACTTTCCAAACTGGGTGTTGCCGATCCCATCAACATTGGAATATTCAGTTTTTGAGCAAGCACAATTGCCAAATCACGGGCATGATAACGCCACCCCTCTTGTTGTTTGAAAGAAGCATCATGTTCCTCATCCAAAATAATCGCCCCCAAATTTGCAAATTGTGTAAATAATGCAGATCGCGTCCCAATCACCACCGCACTTTGCCCTGTTTTAGCCCGTATCCACACATTGAACCTTTGGGTATCATTCAAATTGGAATGTAGAACATCAATTTCCACATTAAAACGCTTTTTAAAACGTTGAACAGTTTGTGGTGTAAGCCCTATTTCCGGTACCAACACCAGCACTTGTTTACCGGATTTCAAAATCTCTTCAATATATTGCAAATAAATTTCTGTCTTACCTGAACCCGTTACGCCATCCAGCAACCACACATTAAATTCACGCTGAAACATTAATTGGCTAAATGCTAAAGCTTGCTGTTTATTTAAAGTCAGACGATTATCACTATTTACTAAAGGATTATTGCCTAGAACAGATTGCCAACTTTTTGGTTCCTTTTGAACGGAGATTTCCTTCACAAAATGTTTGCTTTTTAATGCCGACCACACAGAGTAGCTGAAATCTCCCTCCCCTTTTTCTAAGTCCTTTTCCAACAAACATCTCAAAACTTCCGCTTGTTTTTTCGAACGCGTTAATTCACCACGCCATAGGGCGTTTTTCCCCTCATCGGTGATACGCCAAAAAGTGCGGTCATTTTTCACCGCACTTTCACCATGACGTAATTTCACCGGCAATGCTTGAAATAGCACTTCCCCCAATGGAGCTTGATAATAATTCGCTGCCCATAACAACCATTCCCAAGTGGTGGAAGAGAATAAGGAGGTTAAATCTAAAATCGCAATAATTTCCTTTAATTTATCCTTTGGTATCTCCGTGGTTTCCGGCAATTCCACCACAATCGCGACTTTTTTCTGCGTGCCGAAGGGAACAAGTACGCGCGAGCCTACAACCAATGGCATATCATCAGAAACAAGATAATCAAACAAACGGGGAAGCGGCACAGGCAGTGCAACACGGACAATTTTCATAATCACCTTCGGGAAAAAATTTGGCGTATTATACGGGAAAACGAAATGATTTCGTGTATAATCGCTGGCAATTTTACATATTCATTTTGCAATCTAAACGTTATGACACACACCTTTGCCGATCAAAAACGTAAAACCGTAGAAACGGCCGAATTTACCGAAGATGGTCGTTATAAACGTAAAGTGCGTAGTTTTGTGCTACGCACCGGGCGTTTAAGTGAATTTCAAAAAAATATGATGAACGAGCATTGGGGGAGGTTAGGCTTAGATTATCAAACCACCCCTTTTGATTTTGCAAGAATTTATGGTAATACCAATCCGGTGATTTTGGAAATCGGCTTCGGTATGGGAAAATCTTTGGTGGATATGGCGTATGCCAATCCGGATAAAAATTATCTCGGTATTGAAGTCCATACTCCGGGTGTCGGTGCTTGTATTGCTTATGCCGTAGAGAAAGGTGTGAAAAATCTTCGAGTAATCTGTCACGATGCTACTGAAATTTTACGCGATAGTATTGCGGATAATACATTGGGCGGATTACAGCTCTTTTTCCCCGATCCCTGGCATAAAGCAAAACATCATAAACGCCGTATTGTTCAGCCGCACTTTGTCGATCAAGTGGTGAAAAAACTGGGTGAACAGGGTTTTATTCACATGGCAACGGACTGGGAAAACTACGCAGAACAAATGCTAGAGGTACTCAGTACCAATACAAATTTATCCAACACATCAGAAAAGGGCGACTATATTCCCCGCCCGAGTTTTCGTCCATTAACAAAATTTGAAGCACGTGGACAACGACTAGGTCATGGTGTTTGGGACTTATTCTTTACGAAGAAATAATTTTTGATTTTATAAAGGCATCAGTGAAATTCTGATGCGCCACATTAATTCCTCGCAACAATTTAAATAGGAGAACCTCAAAATGTCTAAATCTTACAATCAACGTCAACGTAAAAAACTTCATCTTGCCGAGTTCCAAGAATTAGGTTTTTTGGTCAATTTCCAATTTGCCGAAGGCACTTCAATTGAAGCGGTGGATGAAGTTGTTGATCGTTTCATTAGCGAAGTGATCCAACCAAATGGACTCGCTTATGAAGGCAGCGGCTATTTACACTGGGAAGGTTTAGTGTGCTTAGAAAAAATGGGTAAATGTGATGAAGGCCACCGTGAAATCGTAAAAAAATGGTTGGAAAGCAACGGGTTACAACAAATCGAAATCAGTGAATTATTTGATATTTGGTGGGATTATCCGGTCTCGGAAGGTTAAATTTTTCACATCAAGAAACAGCATAACACTCTTATCTTTTTATGCTGTTTTTTCAAGATTAACAATATCAGGAATAGTCGAAAAAACGATACTCTTTGTGACCGCACTTTGAGAGCAGGGAGTAATGAAAAAGCACCTGTTTAGTCAGGTGCTTTTTTAAGGAAATTAGTTAATGATGAGTTCTGCAACAGTTACTCCAACAAGGCAAGCAACTACAACACCGATCAACCCTGGGATCATAAAGCTGTGATTGAAATAATACTTACCAATTTTTGTTGTTCCTGTTACGTCAAAGTTTACAGTTGCAATATCTGATGGATAGTTAGGGATAAAGAAGTAAGCGTAGGTTGCAGGCATTAATCCCACCAAAATTGGTGCGGGGATACCTAAACCAATACCAACGGGGAGTAACATAACAGCCGTTGCAGCTTGGCTATTAATGACCACGGATACTGCAAATAAAGCTAGAGCAAATGTCCAAGGATAGCTTTGTACCATACCTGTGATTGCGGCTTTAAATTCAGGCATAGCATACTGAAAGTAAGTATCACTCATCCAAGCGATACCATAAATGGCAATGGCTGCCACCATACCGGATTTAAAGACAACGCCGTTTGGTACAATTTGTGGATTCGTTTTCGTGGCAAGTAAAATAATCCCACCGAAGCATAGCATCATCATTTGGATGATAAGTGACATAGAAATTGGTTTATTGCCTGCAATAGTACGAATATCAGGAATCATTGCGATAGCAACAATAACGACTAAGGCTAATAAGAAAAGATAAACAGATTTCTTTGCACCTTGAGGAAGTGCTTCATTTAAGGTTGTACTCGTGGTATTTAAAATACGATCTCGCCATATAGGGTCTTCTAAACGACGTTGATATTCTGGATCTTGATCTAGCTCTTTGCCACGACGCATACTATATAAGGAAAGCGCAATAGTGCCGGCAAGAGTTGCGGGTACGGTGACACAAATAATATCTAATAAGCTAATATGTTCAAAGCCCGGCATCGCTGTAATTTTACCTAAATAGAAGACTACGGCTGCAGAAAGTGGGCTGGAGGTGATGGCTAATTGGGAGGCAACAGAAGAAGCTGCCATTGGGCGTTCAGGACGAATCTTATTTTTTAGTGCAACGTCACCAATAATTGGCATAATTGTATAAACAGAATGGCCGGTACCTAACATAAAGGTTAAAAAATACACTACTAATGGACCGAGTAAGGTGACTCGTTTAGGATTTTTACGAAGAATTCGCTCTGCGATTTGTAACATAAATTTTAAACCGCCGGCAGCTTCCAGTATGGAAGCACATGTGACTACAGCAAGAATGATGAGCATTACGTCAATTGGAGCTTTTCCTACCGGCATTCGGAATATAAATACTTCAATTGCCAATCCGATACCGGATACCACGCCTAATCCGATACCGCCAAAGCGGCTTCCTACGTAAAGCATTAATAACAAGAATAAAAATTCTAAATAAAGCATAAATACCTCAAAAAAGTTAAAAACTGCGCGAATCATACCACTTTTGAGGAATAAGGCTAGAAGATGTTTGTCATTTTACGGGGGATTTTTATACTAAATTTAATTTGGCTTCTAGCTTGTAAGAATAATGTTAGAAAACGGTTTCATTTTTGGGATGAATGTAGTAATGAATAAAAAACATTCAATATTTTTGTTTGGTATTAAATAATATGAACGCTAATTTTGTTCTTAATGATGAATTTCTTTTTATTGAGAATTTCCAAATTTGATATGGATCAATTTATAAAAATATAATTTATAAAGGTTATTTCCCTGTTTATATCAAAAATGTGATCGAGATAACGTTTTTGATGTTTTTTATCCTTATGATTAGTAGTAAAATACTGATGTATCTTGAGTTATCTACTTTATAACCTATTGTTTTGTGAAATGTGCAAAAGGATTTGTTGTGTGTGGATATTCAGTGTTTGCTTAGTCCGGTTATTTTAGCGGGATTAAGTTTGGGGTGGTTATTTAAGGGTGACCTTTATTAATCATAGTGAATGACTTGTAATTTTTACAAGAGGTTGAGATGTTAGACGTTGTTGAACTTTCTCGCTTGCAGTTTGCCTTGACTGCGTTATATCACTTCATTTTTGTCCCTTTAACATTAGGTTTGACTTTCGTATTGGTAATTATGGAAACCACCTATGTTGTAACTGGCAAAGAAGTCTATAAAGATATGACAAAATTCTGGGGTAAGTTATTTGGTATTAACTTTGCCCTTGGGGTGACTACCGGTATCATTATGGAATTCCAATTTGGTACTAACTGGTCTTACTATTCTCATTATGTAGGTGATATTTTCGGTGCGCCATTGGCGATTGAAGCATTGCTTGCATTCTTCTTAGAATCAACATTTGTTGGTTTATTCTTCTTTGGCTGGGATCGTTTATCTAAAGGTAAACACTTACTAGCTACATACTGTGTTGCCTTTGGTTCGAACCTTTCTGCAATGTGGATTCTTGTTGCAAATGGTTGGATGCAGAATCCTGTTGCATCGGAATTCAATTTTGAAACTGTGCGTATGGAAATGACAAGCTTTATGGATTTATGGCTAAATCCGGTTGCTCAAAGTAAATTCTTACATACGCTTTCTGCCGGTTATGTAACGGGTTCGTTCTTTGTATTAGGGATTAGTGCATACTATCTATTAAAAGGTCGTGATCTTGGATTTGCAAAACGTTCCTTCTCGATTGCAGCAACCTTTGGTTTTATTGCAGCTATCTCGGTATTAATTCTCGGTGATGAATCAGGTTATGATATTGGTAAAGCACAACCGGTAAAATTAGCAGCGATGGAAGCTGAGTTTGAAACTCAGCCTGCACCGGCTGCGTTTCATATCGCTGCGATACCTAACACAGCTGAAATGAAAAATGATTTCGAAATTAGTGTACCAATGATTGGCGGTATTGTTGCAACCCGTTCTTTTGATAAAGAAATCACAGGTTTAAAAGAACTCCAAGCTTTAAATGAGCAAAGAGTACGCAGTGGTATCGTAGCTTATGATCTTTTCACTCAATTAAAAGCAGAGAAAAAAGCATCGGGTCAAGTGAATCCAGAAACGAGAGCAAAATTTGAAGAAGTGAAAAAAGATCTTGGATTTGGTTTATTGCTAAAACGCTATACCGATAAAGTAGTGGATGCGACAGAAGAACAAATTAAACAGGCTGCACGCGATACTATTCCAAACGTAGGCCCTAACTTTTGGGCATTCCGTGTAATGCTTGCTGTTGGTGGTTTACTTGCCTTATTAGCATTCGGTGCTTTTGTTCAAAATCTACGTAATAAGGTGACTCAAAGTCCATTATTATTAAAAGCATTAGTATGGAGTTTACCTCTACCTTGGATTGCCATTGAATGTGGCTGGTTTTTAGCAGAGTATGGTCGTCAGCCATGGGCAATTTATGAAGTGTTACCGGTGGGCGTATCTGCTTCAAATTTAGGAGTTGGTGATCTTTGGTTCTCTATTGGTTTGATCTGTGCACTTTATATGGCGTTTATCATTGTAGAGATGTATTTAATGTTTAAATATGCACGTTTGGGCCCGAGTGCATTGAAAACCGGCAAATACTACTTTGAACAATCATCTAAATAAGCAGGAGACGAATTATGATTGATTATGAATTTCTACGTTTTATTTGGTGGGTGTTAGTTGTTGTATTATTGATCGGTTTCTCTGTAACTGATGGATTTGATATGGGCGTAACCGCACTTTTACCTGTTGCCGGTAAAAAAGAAGTGGAACGCCGTATTATGATAAACTCAATTGCCCCTCACTGGGATGGTAACCAAGTTTGGTTATTAACAGCTGGTGGTGCGGTGTTCGCGGCATGGCCAATTGTCTATGCGGTATCATTCTCTGGTTTCTATATTGCACTCGTGTTGGTGCTAGCTGCACTTTTCTTCCGTCCAATCGGGTTTGAATATCGTGCAAAAATTGATAACCCGACATGGCGTACAGTATGGGATTGGGGCTTGTTTGCCGGAGGTTTTGTCCCAGCGTTAGTTTTCGGTGTGGCATTTGGTAACTTACTACAAGGTGTTCCATTTGAATTTAACGAAATCGCACAGGTAACTTATACCGGTTCGTTCTTTGCATTATTAAATCCATTTGCCTTGCTATGCGGTGTGATTAGCTTAGCAATGCTTGTAACACACGGTGCAAATTGGCTACAAATGAAAACGACCTCAGAATTAAGAGATCGAGCTCGTGCGATAACCCAAGTTGGTGCATTTGTCACTTTAATCGCGTTTGTTCTTGCTGGAGTGTGGCTATACTTCAAAGAGGGTTATGTTGTCACCAGTACAGTTGATCACTTTGCACCATCTTCTCCTATGGGTAAAGAAGTTGCAGTTGAAACTGGAGCATGGTTCAGAAACTTTAATGATATGCCTATTTTATGGATTTTCCCTGCATTAGCCGTGGCAAGTGCATTATTGAATGTGGTTTTCTCAAAAGCGAATCGTTGTGGATTTGCATTTTTATTCTCCTCATTAACCATGGCTGGCGTGATTATCACTGCCGCAGTTTCTATGTTCCCATTTGTGATGCCTTCAAGCTCACATCCTGAACAAAGTTTGTTAATGTGGGATGCGACATCTAGCGAATTAACGCTTACTTGGATGCTTTTCTTAGCGCTAGTATTTGTGGTTATTTCCCTTGCTTATACCATTTGGTCATACATTAAAATGTTTGGTCGTTTGGATGAGCGTTTTGTGGAAGAAAACACAAACTCATTATACTAAAGGAGATATGAGATGTTATATATAATTTGGGTAGTGGGTATTTTAGCGGCAATTTTTGCAAGCGTTAAAGTCACAAAAAACAAAGAAAATTTAGGGCAATTTGACGAATAATGATTCAGTTTCTCTATCAATATGTTAACAAGGGTTCGTTTAGAACCCTTTCATTTATCTTAGCGATTATCTTGACGCTTGTCTTTCTGTTTAATTTCAATCAGTTTTCTACTCAATTAAGAACAGCTAACCCGTTCCTGGTTCTTTTCATTCTATGGGGGGTAGTTTGCGCATGGATTCACGGAATTGGCTTTGAGATTAAGCACACTTTTTGGAAAGCGATATTTTCCCCTTATTTTGGCTATTTCTCGTTTTTATCCTTAATAGTTTTACATTATTCATAAATTCGATCTTGCCTATTTGAAAGTACTTGCGAATAGTAGGATCTGACTCTAAAATACGCAACCTTAGGTTGTTGAATAAGGAAAATCGTGTGGATTCAAGGATCTTTCGTTTCCCAGTTCGGGTGTATTATGAAGATACAGATGCAGGTGGAGTGGTTTATCACGCACGTTACCTGCATTTTTTTGAACGTGCAAGGACAGAGTATCTAAGAAAGCAGAATTTTTCTCAACAAATATTATTACAGGAACAACAAGCAGCGTTCGTTGTCAAATCAATGGCAATTGACTATTGCATTCCGGCAAAATTGGATGATTATCTTATTGTTGAAACAGAAGTCACCGTAATAAAAGGGGCTACAATCCTTTTTGAGCAGCGACTAGTACGAGAGACAATAATTCTATCGAAGGCTACTGTAAAAGTAGCCTATGTTGATCTTGGAAAAATGAAACCGGTGGCAATTCCAACCGAAATAAAATCCGCCTTTTCAAACAATATAACTTTCTCGGAGTAGGTGATGACCGCAGAATTAAATTTTTTAGATCTTTTTCTAAAAGCAAGTATCGTTGTACAGCTTGTCATTGTGATTTTGATTTTATTTTCTATTACATCTTGGGCAATTATTATTCAACGTAGCCGTATATTGGGAAATGCTTTAAAGGAAGCCAATGCTTTTGAAGATAGATTTTGGTCTGGTGAAGATCTCAATAAATTGTATGAAGGCTTATCTAATCGTCGCGATTTATTAACCGGCAGCGAACAAATTTTCTTTGTTGGGTTTAAAGAGTTTTCACGTTTAAAGCAAGTGAATGCAGATGCACCTGAAGCCATTATTAAAGGAACAACCCGAGCAATGAATTTAGCGATGAATCGCGAAGTTGAAACGCTTGAAAGTCGCGTTCCATTTTTGGCAACCGTTGCTTCTGTAAGCCCTTATATCGGTTTGTTTGGGACCGTATGGGGTATCATGCACGCATTTATGGCATTAAGTGGTGCAAAACAAGCGACTTTACAAATGGTTGCACCGGGGATCGCAGAAGCTTTAATTGCGACAGCAATCGGTTTATTTGCTGCAATCCCTGCTGTTATGGCATATAACCGTTTAAGTTTACGTGTGAATGCGATTGAACAAAATTATGGTAACTTTATTGATGAATTTACCACGATTTTACATCGCCAAGCCTTTGGTAAAGTGCCTAATTCCTATTAAAATAATAGGGAAATCAACCGTACTTTAGGAAAGTGTGGTCATTTTTAGCAAAATTTTAGAGGAAAATATGGCTCGTCGTCCACGTAAAGAGATCAAATCTGAAATTAATATTGTTCCGTTCTTGGATGTATTGCTTGTACTTGTGCTAATTTTCATGGCAACAGCCCCTATCATTAGTCAAAGTGTGCAAGTTGAACTTCCGGATTCGGTTCAAAGTCAAAATGTATCAAATGAAGATAAAATGCCTGTTATTTTGGAAGTTTCCGGCATAGGTCAGTATGCCCTTTCTATTGCTGGAAACCGTCAAGAAGGATTGACAGAAGAAATGGTAACACAACTATCAAAACAAGAATTTGATAAAGATAATAATACGATGTTTCTTGTTGGAGGAGCAAAAGAAGTGCCTTATGAGGAAGTCATTAAAGCGTTGAATTTACTTCATTTGGCAGGTATTAAATCTGTTGGTTTAATGACAAATCCAATTTAATCGAGTAGGTAAAACGTGCAGAATAATCGACAAAAAAAAGGAGCGAATGCGTTTGTCATTTCGATTCTTATGCACCTTGCTTTATTTGGGCTGTTGATTTGGAGTTCTTTCTATCGAACTGTTGAAATTATGGGCGGTGGTGAAGGTGATGGCGAAGCGCTAGGTGCAGTCATGGTTGATACCGGTAATGCTGCGCAAGAATGGGGACGTATCCAACAACAGAAAAAAGGCCAAGCCGATAAACAAAAAAAGTCTGAGGCTGTTGTTGAAGAAAAACCGACGGTAGAACAAGAAGACATTCGTCAACAAGAAATTGTTAAACAAGAAGAGCTAAAACGCCAACAGGAAATTCAGCGTCAAAGAGAAATTGAGCGTCAGAAACAAGAAGCAGCGGAAAAACAAAAACAGCTAGAAATAGCCCGTCAGGAAACTTTAAAAAAACAGGCAGAAGAGGCTAAGGCAAAACAGATGGCAGAAGCCGCCAAGTTAAAAGCAGAAGCAGAGGCCAAACGTTTAGCGGCGGCGGCAAAACAGGCGGAAGAAGCGAAAGCAAAAGCCGAGAAGGCAGCGGTAGAAAGAGCAAAAAAACAGGCTGAAGAAAAAGCCAAAAAACAAGCAGAAGAAAAACAAAAAGCCGAATTAGAAGCGAAATCGAAGGCGGCAGCTGAGGCAAAAGCAGAAGCAGAGGCGAAAGCTAAAGCTGATGCGGAAGCTAAGGCGAAGGCCGCAGCGGAAGTTAAAGCGAAAGCGACAGCTGAAGCTGCAGCAAGACGGAAGGCCGATCAGGCTGCTTTAGATGATTTTATGAATGGCGGTAATATTGGTGGCGGTAGTGCTTCTAAAGGCGGTAATGCCAATAAAGGGGGGGCGCAAGGCAGGGGGGCTGGATTAGGCGCCGGTGACGGAGGCAAAGTGGGTGATCAGTATGCTGGAGTAGTTAAACGGGAAATCACACGCCGTTTCTTAGTAGAACCTAGTTTTGCCGGTAAAGTTTGCCGTATTCAAATTCAATTGGGACGGGATGGAACGATTTTAGGCTATCAAAAAATATCGGGTCCGGAAGATATTTGTACAGCGGCATTAAGTGCGGTGGCAAGAACGAAAAAAGTGCCTGCCCCACCCTCTGATGCCGTATACAATAGGTTCAAAACATTCCCTATTGATTTTGACCGTAGATAATTTATAACGTGTTTAATCTATTTACTCAAGGGTAAAACAAAATGAAATTAATTAAAAAGCTTTTAGGCGCGTTTGCAATCGTTCTTGCTTTCGTAGGTAATGCTGTCGCAGAAGATGAAGTTCGTATTGTGATTGATGAAGGTGTTGATGGTGCCCGTCCAATTGCAGTCGTGCCATTTGCAGGATCCGCGCCTGAAGATATTGGTAAAATTGTTGCGGATGATTTACGTAATAGTGGTAAATTTAATCCGATTCCCGTGGCTCAAATGCCTCAAAAACCGACTTCTGTGTCTGAAGTCAATCCGGAAGCTTGGAGTGCTTTAGGTATTGATGCTGTTGTTGTAGGACAAGTAACAGCGACCGGTAGTGGTTATAATATTTCTTATCAGCTTGTTGATACGGTTGGGGCATCTGGTAATGCGGGTTCAATACTTGCCCAAAACAGCTATACTGTGACAAATAAGTGGCTACGTTATGGTGCACATACTGTTAGTGATGAAGTGTTTGAGAAATTGACTGCTATTCGTGGGGCTTTCAGGACACGTATTGCCTACGTGGTGCAAAAAAATGGTGGCTCACAACCCTACGAGGTTCGTGTAGCTGACTATGATGGGTATAATCAGTTTGTTGTAAATCGCAGTTCACAACCTATTATGTCTCCTGCTTGGTCACCTGATGGTAAACGTCTAGCCTATGTTTCTTTCGAAAATAAGAAATCACAATTAGTCGTACAAGATTTGGGTTCTGGTGCTCGTAAAGTGGTTGCTTCATTTCCTGGACATAATGGTGCGCCTGCGTTCTCTCCTGATGGATCTCGCTTAGCTTTTGCTTCGTCACAAGATGGCGCATTGAATATTTATGTGATGAGTTCAAATGGGGGGGCAGCAACTCAGTTAACACGAGGGGTAGGAAATAATACTGAACCTTCATGGTCACCGGATGGGAACTCTATTTTATTCACTTCTGATAGAAGTGGTTCACCTCAAGTATATCGCATGAGTGCAAATGGTGGTGGAGCAACGCCTGTAGGTGGTCGGGGTAGTGCTCAAATCAGCGCTGATGGCAAAACACTTGTTATGATTAATGGTAATAACAATGTTGTTAAACAGGATCTTACAACAGGTGCTTCTGAGGTTTTAAGTACATCTTTCTTAGGAGAAAGTCCAAGTATCTCTCCTAATGGTATTATGATTATTTATAGTTCTACCCAAGGATTAGGAAAGGTGCTACAATTAGTTTCTGCAGATGGTCGCTTTAAAGCGAGTCTTCCAGGAAGTAATGGCCAAGTGAAATTTCCAGCTTGGTCGCCATATTTAACTAAATAAAAATGTAATTAGGAGAATCTAATGAACAAATTTGTTAAATCATTATTAGTTGCAGGTTCTGTAGCTGCATTAGCAGCATGTAGCTCTTCTAACAATGATGCAGCTGGTAACGGCGCAACAAGTGGTCAAACTTTCGGTGGTTACTCTGTTGAAGATCTTCAACAACGTTACAACACCGTGTATTTCGGTTTTGACAAATACAATATTGAAGGTGAATACGTTCAAATCTTAGATGCTCACGCAGCATACTTAAATGCAACACCTGCATCAAAAGTGGTTGTTGAAGGTAATACTGACGAACGTGGTACACCTGAGTACAACATTGCTTTAGGCCAACGTCGTGCAGATGCAGTTAAATCTTTCTTAGCTGGTAAAGGTGTGGAAGGTAGTAAAGTTTCAACCGTTTCTTATGGCGAAGAAAAACCAGCTGTTTTAGGTCATGATGAAGCTGCGTATTCTAAAAACCGTCGTGCAGTATTAGCATACTAATTGTTAAAGAAATTTTTATTTCAAAAGGCAGAAATTCAGATCTTCTGCCTTTAGTTTTTTGTTCATATACCCAACAAATTGTTGCTTGTTTAATCCAATAAGTATTAAAAGCTAAAAAAATTCTTGCATTGAAAAATAAAATCAGTAACATTACAGAAAATAATCAGTGACCTAGGGTCGTTAGCTCAGTCGGTAGAGCAGCGGACTTTTAATCCGTTGGTCGAAGGTTCGAATCCTTCACGACCCACCATTTGTCCAATTTATACTTAAAGTTTTTCTTAGTTTTCTAATATTACTCATCTAGTCTAAAAGCTAGTCTTTGCGTTCTCTCATTTATAGTTGTCCACTTTATTGATAAGTAATCTTTATCATTAAGATAAGAAAATTCTGACCTAAATTAAAGGTTATTGTGATAGAATATCCCTCATATTTAGTCAGATAATAAAGTATTATGCTTGATAATGTCCGTATTGTTCTCATCGAAACTTCACACAGTGGAAATATTGGTTCTGCGGCAAGAGCGATGAAGACTATGGGACTTTCTCAACTATGTCTTGTTGCGCCTAAGGCAATTGATGAACAAGCTCTTGCACTTGCGGCAGGAGCGGAAGATATTGTCAATAATGCACATATTGTTTCTACGTTTAATGAGGCGGTTTCTGATTGCTCTTTAGTGGTAGGTACAAGTGCACGTTTACGTCATCTACAGAGCACATTGATCGAGCCTAGAGAGTGTGCGAAAAAAGTTGCACAACATCAAGGAAATGTTGCTATCGTTTTTGGACGAGAACGTGTGGGCTTGCATAATGATGAATTACTTAAGTGTCATTATCATTTAACGATTCCGGCTAATCCTAACTATTCCTCGTTAAATTTGGCCATGGCGGTTCAACTTGTCTGCTATGAATTACGTATGGTACAGCGAATAGAACAAAGGTATTCTGATATCAGTTCTGACAGCCAATATGCAACAGCACAGGATATGGAATATTTTTTCAAGCATACCGAGCAACTATATCAAGATCTTGGGTTTATTCAAAACCAAGGTGTGATGCAAAAGTTAAGACGTTTATATAATCGTATCAATATAGAACAGAACGAATTAAATATTTTACGTGGCATGTTAAGTGCGGTTGAGAAACGAGTAAATTTACCTAAAATAAATAGTTGATTAGTTTAGTCGGATATGTAAAGATTATCAGGATTTTTTAAGGAAACTTTATGAAACTTACCTCAAAGGGACGTTATGCTGTGACGGCTGTTTTGGATATAGCATTAAATTCTAGCGTTGGTCCTGTAAACCTTGCTGATATTTCTGAACGTCAAAATATTTCACTATCTTATTTAGAGCAGCTTTTTGCTAAGTTACGCCGTGGAGGATTGGTAAAAAGTGTCCGTGGACCTGGTGGGGGGTACCAACTTGGTTTAGCAAGCGAACAAATTTCTGTCGGCATGATTATTTCTGCAGTGAATGAGAATATTCATGTTACAAAATGTTTGGGAGGAGGAAATTGCCAACAAGGTACGGAATGTTTAACTCATACCCTTTGGGAAGAATTAAGTAATCGTATTGAAAGCTTTTTGAATGACATTACCCTGGCAGAGCTTGTAAATAAGCATGTTAAGGCTCATTCTCATCGCACTGAAAATTTAATATTAGTCAATCAATAGGAAAGTAGCCGTTTATTTTAAGGCGGTCAAATTTAGAATGATTTTAGGAGTGAAAATGAAATTACCTATTTATTTGGATTATGCAGCAACCTGTCCGGTAGATGAACGAGTTGCTAAAAAAATGATGGAGTTTTTAACCATTGATGGCACGTTCGGAAATCCGGCTTCACGCTCTCATAAGTTTGGTTGGCAAGCGGAAGAGGCAGTAGATATTGCACGTAACCAAATTGCTGATTTAATCGGAGCGGATTCTCGTGAAATTGTATTCACATCTGGTGCAACAGAATCTGATAACTTGGCGATTAAAGGTGCTGCGCATTTTTATCAAACCAAAGGTAAACATATTATTACCTGCAAAACCGAACATAAAGCGGTACTAGATACTTGTCGTCAATTAGAACGTGAGGGTTTTGAGGTAACTTATTTATCGCCGGAATCTGATGGTCTCATTGATTTAGAAAAATTCAAAGCAGCACTTCGTCCTGATACGATTTTAGTGTCTATTATGCACGCAAATAATGAAATTGGTGTGTTGCAAGATATTAAAGCGATAGGCGATCTTTGCCGTGAAAATAAAACTCTTTTCCATGTTGATGCAACCCAAAGTGTGGGGAAAGTCGCAATTAATCTTTCCGAATTGCCGGTAGATTTAATGTCAATGTCTAGTCATAAGCTTTATGGACCTAAAGGTATTGGGGCATTGTATGTACGCCGTAAACCACGTGTGCGTTTAGAAGCGATTATTCATGGTGGTGGTCATGAGCGTGGTATGCGTTCCGGTACGTTACCCGTTCACCAAATTGTGGGTATGGGTGAAGCTTATCGTATTGCAAAAGAAGAAATGGCAACAGAAATGCCTCGTTTGAAAGCGCTTCGTGACCGTTTATATAACGGTTTGAAAGATATTGAAGAAACCTATGTTAATGGTTCTATGGAACATCGTCTTGATAATAATTTAAACATTAGTTTTAATTATGTAGAAGGTGAATCACTAATGATGGCATTACGTGATATTGCGGTCTCATCCGGCTCTGCTTGTACTTCTGCAAGCCTTGAACCATCTTATGTATTGAGAGCATTAGGCTTGAATGATGAACTAGCACATAGCTCAATTCGTTTCACTCTGGGACGTTATACAACCGAAGAAGAAATTGATTACACCATTAATTTGATGAAAGGTGCGGTTGAAAAATTGCGTGCTTTATCTCCATTATGGGATATGTTCAAAGAAGGGGTTGACCTCAACACCATTGAGTGGTCTGCTCACTAAGGTTTCATTTGCCGTTGATGATAGTATAAAACGGCATTTATTATTGATTTGAAAAAGGAAAGTTAATATGGCTTATAGCGAAAAAGTAATTGACCATTATGAAAACCCACGCAATGTGGGGTCAATGGATAAAAAAGACAGCACGGTTGGCACGGGAATGGTTGGTGCCCCGGCTTGTGGTGATGTGATGCAACTACAAATTAAGGTGAATGAAAATGGTATCATCGAAGATGCGAAATTTAAAACCTACGGTTGTGGTTCTGCGATTGCATCAAGCTCATTGATTACTGAATGGGTGAAAGGCAAATCTTTAGAGGAAGCCGGAGCCATTAAAAACAGCCAAATTGCGGAAGAATTAGAACTGCCGCCGGTGAAAGTTCACTGTTCAATTTTAGCTGAGGATGCAATAAAAGCAGCAATTGCCGATTATAAAGCAAAGCAAGGTGAATAAATAAAAAAGTGCGGTTGATTTTAACCGCACTTTTGTTGATTTCTTGGGGGAAGAATGAGTATTACATTAACAGAAAAAGCAGCACAACGCGTAAAGGCTTTTTTGGACAACCGAGGAAAAGGTATCGGTTTGCGTTTAGGAGTTAAAACATCAGGATGTTCCGGTTTAGCCTATGTACTGGAGTTTGTGGATGTATTAAATGAGGAAGATCAAGTCTTTGAACAGCACGGTGTAAATGTGATTGTCGATCCAAAAAGTTTAGTGTATCTCAAAGGTATCGAATTGGATTATGTCAAAGAAGGCTTGAACGAGGGGTTCAAATATAACAATCCAAATGTGAAGGAATCCTGTGGCTGCGGTGAAAGTTTCCACGTTTAAGTTTGAGTTAAAAGATAATGTTAAATCCCTTTGAAATTTTTGATTTACCTGTTGATTTCCAGTTGGATACACAAGCGTTAAATAGCCGTTATCTGGAATTACAAAAGGCTTTACACCCTGATAATTTTGTTTCCGCCAGTGCCTCAGAGCAGAGAGTAGCAATGCAAAAATCAACAGAAGTGAATGATGCCTTAAAAACGTTAAAAGATCCGATTCTTCGTGCAGAAGCGATTGTTGCAATTCACCTAGGTGAACAACAAGATATTGAACAAAAGAGTACACAAGATGTGGCGTTTTTAATGCAACAGTTACAATGGCGTGAGCAGTTGGAAAATGTAGAACGCCAAAAAAATGAACAATCATTGGATGCACTGGCAGCCGAAATCCGGCAAGAAACACAGCAATTATTGACCGCACTTTCTCATAGTATCCAGACCCAACAGTGGACTCAGACCACGCAACTTTGTGATAAATTACGCTTTACACGCAAACTCAAAGAAGAAATTGAACGTGTAGAGGAACGCTTTTTTGAATGATAAAGTGCCGGTGAAAATTGACCGCACTTTTAGTGATGTAATCCTATTATGCAAACTCTCGAACAATTGATTTCCCCAGAAGCTTCTGCTTGGCCCACACTTTTAAAATGGATTGAACAGGCTCGCAATCATTGCGGAGTCATAAAGAAAGATCAGTCTAGTGCTGAACGTGAATTATTTACCATGCAAATGCCTACTTCATCCCCTATGGGCGCAGTGATTTATGAAACGGGTGGTATTCTTATTCATTATGGTTGGTTACGTATTTTAGGCTCAGGGAGTTTTCAATTACCACGGGGGCTGATGGATTGGAATTTTAGTAAATCTTTTAAAGAATCAGGGGAAAAACCGCAATATTTATTGGTGGCAGATGATGTAATTGGGGGCTATTTTGCGTTAAACGGAGGTTCTTTGGGGAATAATCTCGGTAAAGTTTACTATTTTTCGCCAAAGGATTTAGTTTGGCATAATTTGAATTTTACTTATACGGAGTTTCTAGCTTGGGCATTAAATGGCGATCTGGAAGCGTTCTACCAAGGCTTATTTTGGCAAAATTGGCACGAAGAAGTGAAACAACTTGATGGTAACCAAGTGTTTGTTTTCACTCCGGATTTAAACGAAGATAAAGCGATGACAATGGATCAACGCCAAAAACGTGAAGTGAATATTGAAACCCATTATAATGCCTGTTTCGTTAAAAAAGATAAATTTGAAATGGCTTATTCTGTGGAATAACTTATTGAAATAGAAAAGAAATATTATGGCATTATTACAGATTTCAGAACCCGGACAAACCGCAGCGCCTCATCAACATCGTTTAGCGGTAGGAATTGATTTAGGGACAACCAATTCCTTGATTGCGTCCGTAAGAAGCGGGCAAGCCCTGATTTTAAATGATGAGCAAGATCATAGCCTCGTCCCCTCCGTTGTGTATTATGGAAAAAATGGTAAACAGGTGGGGAGAGGCGCGTTTACTCAAGCATCAAGTGATCCTAAAAATACGGTAATTTCTGCCAAACGCTTAATCGGTCGGAGCTTAAGTGATGTACAGGCTCGCTATCCAACTATGCCTTATGATTTTGTGGCAAGTGAAAATGGCTTGCCATTAATTCTCACAAACCAAGGAAAAAAAAGCCCTGTGGAAGTGTCGGCTGATATTTTGGCACATTTAAACCACATCGCAGAACAGCGTCTTGGCTCAGAACTTTCAGGGGTTGTGATTACCGTCCCTGCCTATTTTGATGATGCTCAACGCCAAAGTACGAAAGATGCTGCACGTTTGGCAGGATTGAATGTATTACGCTTATTAAATGAACCTACCGCAGCGGCAGTGGCATACGGTTTAGATAGTGGCCAAGAAGGGATTATTGCCGTTTATGATTTAGGCGGTGGCACCTTTGATATTTCTATCCTGCGTTTATCCAAAGGTGTGTTTGAGGTATTAGCAACCGGTGGTGATACAGCATTGGGGGGCGATGATTTCGATCATTGCATTGCTGACTGGGTGGTCAAACAAACACAGTGCCAACCACAAAATGTCAATCAGCAACGTGAACTGTTAACCCTTGCCTGTCAAACAAAAATTGCTTTGAGCAAGACGGAAAGTGCGGTCATTTCTTGGCAAGATTTTTCCATTACAATGACACGTGATCAATTTAATGAATTAATTCATCCTCTTGTAAAACGCTCGTTACTCGCTTGTCGCCGAGCATTAAAAGATGCGAATGTGGAGGCAGATGAGATTCAAAATGTAGTGATGGTCGGTGGTTCAACACGTGTGCCTTATGTTCGTGAGCAAGTTGGCGAGTTTTTTGGTAAAACACCATTAACGTCTATTGATCCGGATAAAGTGGTTGCACTAGGTGCAGCGATTCAGGCGGATATTTTAGTTGGCAATAAAACCGATGCCAATATGTTATTGCTTGATGTCGTGCCGCTTTCACTTGGTATTGAAACTATGGGGGGATTGGTGGAAAAAATCATTCCACGCAATACCACGATCCCTGTTGCCCGAGCGCAAGAATTTACTACCTTTAAAGACGGTCAAACGGCTATGTCTGTACATATTGTGCAAGGTGAGCGTGAATTAGTGGAAGATTGCCGTTCACTGGGGCGCTTTACCCTACGTGGCATTCCGCCAATGGCAGCCGGTGCAGCGCATATTAGAGTGACCTATCAAGTGGATGCTGACGGTTTATTAAGTGTCACTGCCATGGAAAAATCTACAAAAGTGCAGGCATCTATTCAAATTAAGCCTTCTTATGGTTTAACGGATGAAGAAGTGACGGCGATGATCAAATCTTCCTTTGACCATGCACAAGAAGATTTGCAGGCTCGTGAGTTGGCGGAGCAACGTGTGGAGGCTGATCGTGTGATTGAGAGTGTGATTGTGGCATTACAGGCAGATGGTTCTGCATTGCTTAGCACTGAAGAATTTCATCATATTGAAGCAGTGTTGAAACAATTGATGGAGGTGAAACTGGGGAGTGATCGTCATGCCATTACACAAGGCATTAAAGCCTTAGATGCTGCTACACAAGAATTTGCTGCAAGGCGAATGAATGCCAGTATTAATCGAGCCTTAACCGGTAAGAATGTATCGGATATGGAAGAATTGTAAGGAAAAGTGCGGTTAAATTGAGATGATTTTTCACCGATATTATTTAACCTAAGTTGTTTTTTAAGCATTGTGATTTGAGGAAAGTATTATGCCAAAAGTGATTTTTTTACCAAATGAAGAATTTTGCCCAGAGGGTATGGTCGTGGATGCGGCTACCGGTGATAACTTATTAGACATCGCACATAATGCCGGGGTAGAGATTCACCACGCCTGCGATGGTTCTTGTGCTTGTACCACTTGTCACGTGGTTATTCGTGAGGGATTTGATTCTTTAAATGAAACCAGCGATCAAGAAGAAGATATGTTGGATAAAGCTTGGGGTTTAGAAATGGATAGCCGTCTTTCTTGCCAGTGTGTTGTGGGTGAGGAAGATTTAGTAGTGGAAATTCCAAAATATAATCTTAATCATGCTAATGAGGCGGCTCACTAATGAAATGGACGGATTCACAACGTATTGCGGAAGAATTGTATGATCGCTACCCAGATCTTGATCCTAAAACCGTACGTTTTACGGATTTACATCAGTGGATTTGTGAATTAGATGGTTTTGATGATGATCCACAGAAATCTAACGAGGCGATTCTTGAAGCGATTTTATTGAAGTGGCTTGATGAGTTTGAATAAGCGTATTTTTCAATGAGTTAATACTCTATTATTAGAGGGTAATTAAGAGATAAGGAATCTGCTCCCTAGCTTGGATAATTTCAAGCTAGGGAGCAGATTATTTTAATTCTCAAAAATTCTCTTTTATCCTGTACTTAATCAGTTAATTTTTGCACATATAGCTGATATCCGGGTAGTCCCTGAAGTACATGTACTTTTCGTTGATAAGTATTGACATAATGGTCCACCGCAGGTTTTACTAACAAATAGTGATCATCTTCAGTTGGCTTGTTTGGTGACCAAAGGTAATCATCAAATGCAATAATACCGTTGATTTTTACCAATTTGTGGGCGAGTAGAGCATCAAGTAGTACATCAGGTGCTTCGTGGGAGCCATCCACATAAATAAAATCAAAATAATTGTTATAACTATTGGCGAGTAATTCAATCATTTTAGGATGAGAGTAGCCTTTATGTTTTGTTATTGCAATTTTTGACTTGTTGAGTTTTTGACAAGCTAAATTGAGATTATGGTCAAAGCGGTTTTCAACAGAACTCATATCCCAACGTCCTATATGTTCACGCCCACCTTCCCAACTATCAATACAGTGAATTTCAATTTTACGATGAAACTCAAGTGCTTTTTCTAAGAAATGAACCGTCGAGCGCCCTTCAAAGGAACCTACTTCTAATATTTTTTGTGGTTTAAAATGGTTAAAAATTGCATTTAAAGACGGTAAATTATGGCTAAACCAGTCAGAAGAAAAGATATAATCTATTGGTTGGTTGGTTGGTTGGTTGGTTGGTTGGTTGGTTGGTTGGTTGGTTGGTTGGTTGGTTGGTTGGTTGGTTGGTTGGTTGGTTGGTTGGTTGGTTGGTCATGTTTCCTCCTAAATTATTAAGCGTCAACCATTTTATAGTATTTTTATATTTGCTATCAATCAACAAGCTTTTTAAAGAAAATCTCTCTATCTCTTTTATCTCAATCCCATCATTTGTCTGCACCGAAAAAATTTACTACACGCTGGCCGTCTTCTTCTCGAGCTAGAGGAGCAAAGAGAGATTTTTTATTCTTCAAATTAATGACTAAAATATTATTTTGAGTGAGATTTAATTGGTGTATTTTTTGATAATCAATATAAATATTGAGATAGAAAACGCCTTCGGTTTTGAATATGAGCATCGAGGTACGGAAAAAGGTATTGTAAATTGCCAATATAATAATGGCAGCCAGCAAGAATAGGGTGGTTGGTGAAATATAGCCTGATTGTGTAAAAGATTGATAAACCAAAATTATAATTAGGCCAATAAAGATCAGAGAATCAATTTTATGTTGCTTTTTTAATGGAACTTTTAATTTGGTTTGTCCCTTTCTCTTTTCTATGAGGAATTGTTCGTAAATTGCATAGGAAAAAAAGAGAAGGATTGTGAGGAATAAGATGACATTTACCATAAGTTACCTTTAAATAAAAACACTCATATTGAAAATGAGATTGGGGCAGATTATATAATTTGTGATGTTGTGCTGAAAATATACCGCTTGGTCAAGCGGTATATTTTATGAGAGCGGGTTATGCCAGAATACCTGTCCATGCACCAAAGATACCAATAGCGAAGAAACCAATGATAATCCATAATGCATTGACTCGGTTACGCAATAACCACATACAAGCAAAGGTAAGTAATAATGGTAATAACCCCGGCATTAAACTATCTAAAATGCCTTGTACAGTTGTCGTTTCTACTGTGCCGTCTTGTTTTTCTATTACGGAGACAACAAGAGGAACGTTAATGCTTGTCCATTTTTGTACTAATGCCCCCATAATAAATAAGCCAAGAATAGAAGCACCTTCGGTGAGTTTTTGTAGTAAACCACCGCTCATATCTTGTACCACATTTAAGCCTTTTTTATAACCATAAGTGACACCAAAATAACGAGTAGCCAATCGCACCAAATTAAAGAGAATAAAGAAAAGTAGCGGACCAAGAATACTACCGTTTAGAGCTAGGCCGGCCCCTAATGCGGCAAATACAGGACGTGCGGTTCCCCAATAGATAGGATCACCTACACCGGCTAAAGGCCCCATTAATCCGACTTTGATCCCATTGATTGCGGCATCATCAATTGGTTTTCCATTGGCTCTTTCTTCTTCCATTGCAATGGTTACACCTAATACTGGGGCCGCAACGAAAGGTTGAGTATTAAAAAACTCAAGGTGGCGTTTCATTGCATCCTTACGTTCTTGTGAGTGAGGATCCGGATATAAACGTTTAATAACAGGTGCCATTGAATAAGCAAAGCCTAGAGCCTGCATTCGTTCAAAATTCCAAGAACCTTGAAATAAATTAGAGCGGCGGACAACCGCATTTAAATCACTTTGTGTTACTTTTTTTACTTCTGTTGTCATAATTTACCTCTCATTAGTCTAATCTGTTGTCAAGGTGATTATCGTTGCTTACCGTTTGTACGACATTTTTACTTTGGTTGTATTTAGGGTGAAGTTGGATGTAAAGGATCGCCATAACCGTTCCCAGTACACCTAATGCGACCAAGTTAAAATTGGTAAATGCTGCGATAACAAAACCGGCATAGAAGAATGGCATTAGGTGGCCTGCTCTCATCATATTAATGACCATGGCATAACCTACAATGGCAATGAAGCCTCCTGCAATTTTTAATCCCATTGTAATCACCGGCGGAATTGCCTGTAACATTGTTTGTACACTATCTGTGCCGGCTGTTAAAGCCACAATTAAAGCCGGAATCGCAATACGCATTGCTTGAAGTAAAAGTGCAGAACGGTGAATCCAATCAAGCTTGGTTAAATCACCGGTTTCTACCGCATTATCCGCTGCATGTTGGAAACCCACGGTAATTGCACGCACCACATAGGTGAGAACTTGTCCGGCAGCTGCAAGTGGAATCGCCAGAGCAATTGCCGTTGGAATATCTTGTCCGCCAACAATCACTAACAAAGTTGAAACCACGGAAGCTAATGCCGCATCAGGCGCAAGTGCTGCACCGATATTCATCCAGCCTAAAGCGAGTAATTCTAATGTACCACCCACAATAATCCCTGTTTTCATATCGCCTAGCACTAAGCCAATAAGAGTACAAGCAATTAACGGGCGATGTGTTTGCCATTCATCAAGAATAGATCCCATACCTGAAATACAGGCACAAAGGAAGACCAGCACAATTTGTAAAGTAGAAATTTCCATAGTGATTTCCTTAGATTAAGTTATTTTTCTTTAATAAATCCATCATATATTGACGGCTATCGTTTGAAACTTTGCGCACATCCAATTCAATGCCTTGGGCATCTAATTGTTTGAAGGCTTCAATATCTTTGTCATCTACAGCAACGGCGCTAGTGATCATTTTTTTACCTTCACGATATGCCATTCCCCCGATATTGATAGAATCGAATTTTACCCCCGCATCCATTAAACGCACTACATCTGTTGGATTGGTGAAGAGTAACATCATTCGTTCATTAGTGTATTCCGGGTTATTGTAAACTCGGATCATTTTCTCAATATCCACAACATGCGCTGTGACGCCCGGTGGCGCAACGCTTTTCAGCATAGTGGAACGTACGCTGTCTTTTGCCACATCATCATTGACAACCACAATACGGCTCACCTTGCTTTCTTTTGTCCAGCGGGTGGCTACCTGACCGTGAATTAAGCGATCATCAATTCGAGCTAAACCAATAGTTAGATGCCCATTCCCTTGGTTACCTACTTGAGCCGGTTTATCCGGTTGTGCAAGTGCGGTCTGTTTTGGTTGAGTTTCTTCCGGTTCATTGAAGCGTAAAGCTCGAACACCGGTGCGACCTGTTTCTAAAGCAATGGCGACCAGTTCCGGTAAAGACGGATCATCATCTCGAGCCATAAAGGTTTCTACTAACATAGGCACATTTACCCCGGTGACAATATCCATGTTGTCTTTGCCTTCGGCAACACGATTTGCCGCATTAAATGGGCTACCACCCCAAGTATCGACTAAAAAGAGTACTTGATCACAATGTGCGAGATCCGTTGATAATTTTTGTTGATATTTGCCCATAATGGTTTCTGCATTTTCACCTGGGACAAAATCAATAAATGCTACATTTTCTTGTTCACCTATTAGCATCTCAGTAGTTCTGAGAAGCTGTTCGGCTGCTACCCCGTGAGTAGCTATAATGATAGCAATGCTCATTGACGCTCCTTACATTAAGTTTGATAAATTTAAGCCGCGCGGATTATAGCAATAAATTTTTAATTTACTTGGCTTTATTTTTAGAAAAGGTGATATGAATCACATTTTTGATGAATATCTATGCATTATTAGGGAGAGGTACGACCTCGTAACGAAAGGAAAGGGAATTGAGTAATGGAGAGAATATCACGCTTGATATTGTATTTGGCGTGATTTTTTTGTGAGGAAAGAGAGCGCTTATAAAGCTTGGATCACACCCTCTTTCACATCAAATAATTGCCCTTTTTCCATTGGCATTTCTTTCAGCTGTTCTAATGTGATTGCAGTGACAAAAACTTGTGAACCAATTTGTTGTAGGCGTTCTGAGAGTAATGTTCGTTTGAGTGGATCTAATTCTGAAGCGAAATCATCTACTAAAAAAATACAATGGCGTTGCTTTTCTTCCATTAAATGTTCGCCTTGGGCGAGGCGTAAGGCACACATCAGTAATTTTAATTGCCCGCGAGAAAGCACATCTTCCACAGGCAATCCATTCGCTTTAAAACGAAAATCTGCTTTTTGTGGGCCGGAAAACGTGTAGCCAAGGGCTTTATCTCGCTCAAAATTTTGTTCCAGTAAATCACTATATTCAGTATCTTTGTCCCAACCTTGATGGAAACTGACGTTAATCTCTAATTCCGGTAAAAATAGTTGGCAGGTTTTTTCAATATTTGGGCGTAAGGCTTCTGCATATTCTGAACGCCAAGTACTAACATCGTGAGCCAGTTTTGATAATTCAATATCCCAGATTTTTATTGCTGCATAGGGTTGATGTTGACTGAGTGCAGCATTGCGTTGTTTTAATAGGCGATTTAGGTTGCGCCAAGCGGAATGAAAATGAGTGTGATGGTGGAATAAACCCCAATCTAAAAATGCTCGGCGATAGCTTGGCCCGCCATTAAGCAAAGTTAAGCCTTCCGGCGTGATAAGTTGCATCGGGAGTAAGTGAGCAAGATCGGAAATTTTGTTTCCATCTTCACCATTGATTTTAACAATGCTGTTACCTTGGCGAAGTTTCTGTAATCCTATTGACCACTGATGTTGGTTTTCTTGGATATTCGCAAACAACGTAAAGTGTGGTTCATCATAAGAAATAATGCGATTTGTGACCGCACTTTTAAAGGAACGCCCATGCCCGAGATAGAAAATTGCTTCTAACAAGCTGGTTTTTCCGCTCCCGTTATTGCCGACTAAAAAGTTAAAGCCGCGATCTAATTCAAGATCAACGGCATTTAAATTTCTAAATTTCTCAATCAGTAAACGGGAAATTGCCATTTTATAGACGCATTGGCATAATCACGTACTCGCTGCTGCTATCTTCACAGTCTTCAATTAAGCAGCTAGAGGACGCATCCGTTAGGCGAATACGTACTTGTTGGCATTTTAAAGCGTTAAGTACGTCTAGAATATAAGTAACATTGAAACCGACCTCCAGTTCTTCACCGGAATAGATCACATCAACAATTTCTTCCGCCACTTCGTGTTCCGGATTGGAGGCGGTGATTTTAAGTTGGTTTTCACTTAAGTTTAAGCGTACGCTACGTACACGTTCATTGGAAAGAATAGAGGCTCGCACAAAAGCTTGTTTTAGGGTATCCCAATGACCTTCTACAATTTTATCGGCATTGCGTGGTAATACACGACGGTAGTCAGGGAAACGCCCATCAATCAATTTTGATGTAAAGGTAATATGATTGAGATGAATGCGAAGATTATTTGTACCAATTTGTAAACGGGCAGGTTCTTCACTGCTTTCCAACAGACGATTTAATTCCAGCACCCCTTTGCGTGGCAAAATGACCGCATGATTTTGTAATTCCTGATCAAGAGCAATGGTGCAAACTGCCAGTCGGTGTCCGTCCGTTGCAACGGTACGGAGTAAGTTACCTTCCGTTTCAAATTTCATACCATTTAAAAAATAGCGCGCATCTTGGTTTGCCATCGAAAACTGGGTCGCTTCAATTAAACGGTGTAAGGTATTTTGTGGTAAGGCAAAATCTACTTCCGATTGCCAATCGGTTAGATTTGGATAGTCTTCTGCAGGAAGCGTGGTGAGATTAAATTTACTTCTGCCTGATTGCACAATTGCACGATCTTCTTCAAACGTGACGGTAATTTCAAATTCGTCAGATAATGTGCGGCAAATATCTAAGAATTTTTTTGCCGGAATAGTGAAGTTACCATTGGTTGTGGAAGAAGAAAGTTGAGTTTGCGTTGAAAGCTCGACTTCTAAATCCGTACCGGTAATGGTTAAGCGGTTATTTTCAATTTGCAGTAATACATTATTCAATACGGGAATATTTGGGCGACTGCTTAATACGCCACAAACTTGTTGTAACGGTTTTAAGAGATTTTCTCTAGAAATACTAAATTGCATGGTGGCTCCTTATGCAGATAAGGTACGAATTAAATTCGCCCAGTCTTCTTGAATACTATTATCTTTTTCACGAAATTTTGGCACTTCACGGCAAGCGTTTAGCACGGTGGTATGATCACGATCAAAAGCACGTCCAATTTCCGGTAAACTACGGTTGGTTAATTCTTTTGCCAGAGCCATAGCAATTTGGCGAGGACGGGTTACCGAGCGTTGACGACTTTTGGATTTTAAATCCGACACTTTGATTCGATAGTATTCCGCTACAGTTTTCTGAATGTTATCAATCGTCACCAAACGTTCTTGTAAAGCAAGAATATCTTTTAGAGTATCACGCACAAAATCAATATTAATCTCGCCACCTTTAAAATCCTGCATTGCTTTCACTCGATTGAGTGCCCCTTCTAATTCACGTACATTCGTGCGTAAACGTTGAGCGATAAAAAATGCCACTTCTTCCGGTAAGTGCATTTGATGCTCTTCCGCTTTTTTCAATAAAATTGCTACACGGGTTTCTAAGTCCGGTGGTTCAATAGCTGTGGTTAATCCCCAGCCAAAACGGGATTTTAAGCGTTCTTCAATTTTCTCAATTTCTTTAGGATAGCGGTCAGAGGTTAAAATAATCTGGCGACCAGTCTCAAATAAGTTATTGAAAATATGGAAAAACTCTTCTTGGGTTTTTTCTTTTTCGGCGAAAAACTGAATATCATCCACTAAAAGGGCATCAAGTGAACGATAAAACTTTTTAAATTGATCCATATTATTGTCACGCATCGCTTTTACCATGTGTTGCATGAAATTATTTGCGTGAATGTAAAGGACACGGGCATGAGGTTTATTGGCTAAAATCCCATTGCCAATAGCGTGCAATAAGTGGGTTTTTCCTAAACCGGTACCCCCATATAAGAAAAAGGGATTGGCAGCCGCCTCACCGGGGGCTTGTGCCAATTTTTGCCCGACCGCACGAGCTAATTGGTTAGATTTTCCCTCCACAAAATTCTCAAACAAATGTTTTGTGTTGAGGTGTGATTCAAACTTCTGTGGTCTTTCAATTTCAGCCCCAATATTGACCGCACTTTCTCTTTGTTGAGACGGTACCGGTGGCACTGTTTTAGGCGTGGGTTTCACGCCCTCTTTAAGGATAATTTGTAACTTGGGATTTTGTGAAAGTGTTTGGCAAATTTGGTGAATTTGTGCAAGGTAGTGTGTTTCTACCCAACCTTTGACAAACATATTTGAAGCATAAAGCACGATTTGATCCTCAGAAACAACATCAGCCTGTAGTGGACGAAGCCAAGTACTTAAATCGGTCGCTGAAACTTGATCTTGCAATTGAGAAAGGCAGCTTTGCCAAAGATTAGAAAGGCTCACGATAAATTATCCTTAGGTTATGCTTTTTCCATTTGTAATGCGTAGTAAATTACAATTCAAAGTGCGGTCAAAAATTCTTGCGGATTCTACTATAATTTTGAAAAAAAATCTTCTTTCAAAAGAGAGAAAAGGATAAAAAGGTTTGCTTGAGATTCTTGCTGAAATCAGTATAATCCGCCCTGATTTTTTAAACAAACGGGCGATAGTTTGATAAATATCCCTTTCTTTGTTTGACGGCAGCCCAATTTATGTTTAGAATTGCGCTCTATTTTTTTAACCCCTGTTTTGGATTCAAAACACGATAATTTTTTGATTTAGGTAGATTACAATGAAACGTACATTTCAACCTTCAGTATTAAAACGTAGCCGTACCCACGGTTTTCGTGCTCGTATGGCAACTAAAAACGGCCGTCAAGTTTTAGCTCGTCGTCGTGCTAAAGGTCGTAAAAGTTTATCTGCATAATCGCTTTCTTAGTGGTTAAACTAAACTTTTCCAGGGAGTTACGTCTGCTAACTCCCCTTCAATTTAAAAATGTCTTTGAACAACCGTTTCGAGCTAGCACGCCTGAACTAAGTATTCTCGCCAGAAAAAATAACCTTGAACATCCCAGATTGGGTTTAACTGTCGCTAAAAAACATTTAAAACGTGCGCATGATCGCAATCGAATTAAGCGTTTAGTGCGTGAAAGTTTTCGCTTGTATCAACACCAGCTACCTGCTTGTGACTTTGTTTTTGTGGCAAAAGGCGGGATAGCGAAGCTTGATAATGTCACATTTCGTCAAACGCTGGAAAAATTATGGCTACGACATATTCGCTTGGCTCAAAAATCTTAATTGCTTTAATCCGAATTTATCAAGTTATTATCAGTCCTTTGATTGGCCCCCGTTGTCGATTTGTTCCTACTTGTTCGTGTTATGGCATTGAGGCCTTAAAAAACCATGGATTGTTAAAAGGTGGTTGGCTTACATTAAAACGTGTATTAAAATGTCACCCTTTGAATGCGGGTGGATTCGATCCGGTTCCACCAAAAACCAATAATAACGATGAGAAAAAATAATGGACTCAAGACGTAGCCTGTTAGTGTTAGCACTAATTTTTATTTCTTTCCTTGTTTATCAGCAATGGCAAATGGATAAAAATCCACCGCCTGTACCTGCACAAACAACTTCAATTATTTCTGATGTACCTGAAAGTTCCTCTTCATCGACACAACTTGCGTCTGATTCTGTACTTAAAGGGCGTTTAATTACCCTAGAAAATGATGTTTTACGCTTGAAAGTAGATACTTTGGGTGGTGATGTAGTAAGTTCCGAGCTCTTGAAATATGATGCTGAGTTAGATTCTAAAACACCATTTGTGCTACTAAAAGATTCTCCGGAACATATTTATATCGCACAAAGTGGCTTGATTGGTAAAAATGGGATTGATACCAAATCCAGACGTGCACAATATCAAATTGAAGGTGATCATTTCAAATTAGCAGAAGGGCAAGATTCTCTTTCTGTTCCATTAATTTTTGAAAAAGATGGGGTAACCTATCAAAAAGTCTTTGTTTTAAAACGTGGTAGCTATGATCTTAGTGTAGATTATAAAATTAATAACCAAAGTACTGAAGCTATTGAGATAGAGCCTTATGGTCAATTAAAACATACATTAGTGGAAAGTAGCGGCAATGTAGCGATGCCAACTTACACCGGTGGGGCTTACTCTTCATCAGAAACCAACTATAAAAAATACAGCTTCTCAGATATGAAAGATGCTAATCTTTCCATCAATACCAAAGCCGGTTGGGTCGCAGTATTACAACATTACTTTGTTTCTGCATGGATTCCGAATCAAGATGCGGATAATCAACTTTATACTCTCACCGATACCAAAAATAATGTGGCTTCTATCGGTTATCGTGGTCCGATTGTAACAATTCCTGCCGGTGCGCAAGAAACAATTTCCAGCTCATTATGGACAGGCCCTAAGCTTCAAAATGATATGGCAAAAGTTGCAAATCACTTAGATTTAACCGTTGATTACGGTTGGGCATGGTTTATTGCAAAACCGTTATTCTGGTTGCTTACTTTCATTCAAAGTATTGTGTCTAACTGGGGTTTAGCGATTATTTGTGTAACTATCGTTGTTAAAGCGATTTTATACCCTCTCACTAAAGCACAATATACCTCTATGGCGAAAATGCGTATGCTACAACCAAAAATGCAAGAAATGCGTGAACGTTTTGGTGATGATCGTCAGCGTATGAGCCAAGAAATGATGAAACTCTATAAAGAGGAAAAAGTGAATCCATTAGGCGGTTGTTTACCCATCCTTCTGCAAATGCCGATTTTCATTGCGTTATATTGGACATTTATGGAAGCCGTTGAACTTCGTCATGCGCCATTCTTTGGTTGGATTCAAGATTTATCTGCACAAGATCCATATTACATTCTGCCGATTTTGATGGGGATTTCGATGTATTTGTTGCAAAAAATGTCGCCGACACCGGTGGCTGATCCAATGCAGCAAAAAGTGATGAATTTTATGCCATTAATCTTTATGTTCTTCTTCCTTTGGTTCCCGTCAGGTTTAGTTCTGTACTGGTTGGTGTCTAACTTAATTACCATTGTACAGCAACAGCTAATTTATCGTGGGTTAGAGAAAAAAGGACTACATTCTCGTAAGAAATAATCTTTAACTATATAGAAAAGGCATCGAAAGGTGCCTTTTTTATCATTGAGTATTTGAATATATTTTCGATGGTGTGTAATCACCCTATTTTATTTTAAGCCGCAATAAAAGTGCGGTCATTCTTAGAAGAGTTTTTATGAAAGAGACAATTGTTGCTCAAGCTACCGCACCGGGGCGTGGTGGTATTGGGATTTTAAGAATTTCAGGCCCGTTAGCAACCCGTGTTGCACAAACGGTATTAGGTAAGTGTCCAAAACCAAGAATAGCGGATTACTTGCCCTTTAAAGATGCAGATGGAACAGTGTTGGATCAAGGCATTGCTTTATATTTTAAATCTCCCCATTCTTTTACGGGTGAGGATGTATTGGAATTACAGGGGCATGGTGGGCAAGTCGTCCTTGATTTATTGCTGAAACGTATTTTGCAAATTGAGGGGATTCGCTTAGCACGTCCGGGAGAGTTTTCTGAACAAGCCTTTTTGAATGATAAATTAGATTTAGCCCAAGCTGAAGCTATTGCAGATCTAATTGATGCAACATCTGAACAAGCCGCGCGCTCAGCGTTAAAATCCTTACAAGGTGAATTCTCCCGCAAAGTGAATGAATTGGTTGATTCAGTTATCTACCTACGCACCTATGTGGAAGCGGCAATTGATTTCCCTGATGAAGAAATTGATTTCTTAGCCGATGGTAAAATTGAAGCGAATTTACGTGGAATTATTACCCAATTAGATGATGTACGCCGTGAAGCAAAACAAGGTGCGATTTTGCGTGAGGGGATGAAAGTGGTGATTGCAGGTCGTCCGAATGCGGGTAAATCCAGTCTGTTAAATGCCCTTGCCGGACGTGAAGCCGCGATTGTGACTGAGATTGCCGGAACAACACGTGATGTGTTGCGTGAACATATTCATATTGATGGTATGCCACTGCATATTATTGATACGGCAGGACTTCGTGATGCAACAGATGAAGTCGAGCGAATTGGCATCTCACGAGCATGGACGGAAATTGAACAGGCTGATCGTATTATTTTAATGCTTGATAGTACTGAGCTTGATAGTCTAGATCTCGACAAAGTGCGGTCAGAATTTTTGGAAAAATTACCCGCTACAATTCCCGTTACGATAGTACGTAATAAAATTGATGTAAGCGGCGAGTCGGATGGATTGACGGAAGAAAACGGCTATCAAGTGATTCGACTATCTGCTCAAACCCACAAAGGCGTGCAATTACTACGTGATCATCTAAAAAAGACAATGGGCTTTCAAACCGGTATGGAAGGTGGGTTTCTGGCACGTCGTCGTCATTTAGATGCGTTAGAAAAAGCCGCAGAGCATTTACAAATTGGTCTAACACAATTGACGGAATTTCATGCGGGAGAATTATTGGCGGAAGAATTGCGTTTAGTTCAAACGAATCTAAGTGAAATCACGGGACAATTTACCTCCGATGATCTGCTTGGAAATATTTTCAGCTCATTCTGTATTGGTAAGTAAAGGCTGAGAGTAATGGCATTTTATACATTATGGATTATTGCATTAGGGCTTTCGATGGATGCCTTTGCTGTTGCCATTTCCAAAGGATTAGCAATGCGATCTTTTCGTTGGAAACAGGGATTAATAATTGCTTTGTGTTTTGGTTGTTTTCAAGCCATGATGCCGTTTATTGGTTATGTATTAGGTTCACAATTTAGCGCAATGATTCAAAATTGGGATCATTGGGTTGCTTTCATTCTCCTATTGTTAATTGGTACAAATATGATTCGTGAAGGTTTCACCGAAGAGGAAGAAGAACAGATTTCGGAGATAATCAATGTTAAACGGCTACTTACTTTGGGTTTGGCAACAAGTGTTGATGCTTTGGCTGTTGGTATCTCATTTGCTTTTTTGCATGTGAATATTATCGAAGCGGTATGGGTGATTGGTTTTACAACTTTTATGATTTATTTTATTGGAGTGAAGAGCGGTCATTTTTTAGGGAAAAAATTTAAAAGTAAAGCGGAAATTTTTGGTGGCTTAATACTGATGATTATGGGCGTTAAAGTCCTATTTGAACACGGTGTATTCGCATTTTAAGGTGCGATTTTTTTCACTTTCGATTATAATCTGCAAAATTTTTGTCTTTCTAAAAGGGTAAGTATGTTGATTGAAAAAATGCATGGTGTGGCAAACACCAAGATTGCTAAGTTTATTCTCGGGCTAATTACTGTTTCGTTTTTAGTCGGGGGAATGTCCGGTTATTTGTTTAGCACAAACGATACCTATGCAGCTAAAGTTAATGGTGAGACTATTTCTCAGCAGTATTTTATGGATCGTTATAATCAAGAATTTGAAGCACGTGCGGCACAAGAGGGCGAATCTTTTTTAACCCAATCTGATTCACCTGTGTTTGTTAATGCTTTGCGCCAAGGCTTAATTGAAGGTTTAGTGGATCAAGAGTTGCTTCGTCAGTATGCAAAAGAACTGAAATTAAGTGTCAGTGATGAGATGATTAAGCGTGCTATTGTTTCTGATCCTAATTTTCAATCTAATGGTAAATTTGATAATGCTTTATACCAACAAATCCTTGTGCAAAATCGTTTAAGTTCGGATGCTTATGCAAGTATTCTACGTGCTGCCCTCACGCTAGAACAAATGCAAAAAGGCATTGCGGACAGTGAATTTGTGGTGCCTGTCCAAGTTAAAGATAATGCACAGGTTTTCTTCCAAAAACGTGTAGCACGTTTAGCGACCTTATCTCTTTCAGAGGCAATGGAAAAACAAAATGTATCTGAAGAGGAGATTAAAGTCTACTATGAGGCAAATCAAAAAAACTTTGTTCAACCTGAGCAAGTCAAAGTGCAATATATTGAGGTTTCCGGTGCTGATGTATCAAAAGGTATTAAGGTAAGTGATGTTGAGATTGCACAATATTATCAAGACAATAAAGCGCAATTTATGTCTCAGCGTTTAGCACATATACAATTCGCTAATGAAAAAGACGCACAGTCAGCCTATCAAGCATTACAAAATGGAGCAAATTTTGCAGAGCTAGCCAAAGCGCATTCATTGGATAAAATTTCAGGCGAAAACGGGGGGGATCTTGGTTGGATTAATACAAATGAATTGCCGAAAGCTTTTGAAGAAGCCGCACTCGTACTTCCTGTAGGGAAATATAGTGAACCGGTGAATGTTGATGGCAATTTTCACCTTATCTTAGTAGAAGAGCGGAAAGAGAAAACATTGGATGAGGTAAAAACACACGTTGCCGATCTCGTGCGCCGCTCCTTATTAGAAAATCATTTTTATTCGATTGAAAAAAATATGCGTGAAAAAGCCTTTGAGGACAGTAAATCTTTAGAAGGCGCAGCGAAAGTAGCAGGGGTGAAAATTCAAGAAAGCGGTTATTTTTCTCGTCAAAATATACCGGCTGAGTTAAATTTCCCTAATGTGGTTTCTGCGATGTTTGAGTCGGATATTTCCAATGGGGGCGTTAATTCAGAACCATTGAACGTGGGTGAACAGCATTTCGTTTTAGTTCGTGTATTAGATCATAAGGCGGAAGGCGTAAAAGTGTTCGAGGAAGCAAAAACAGATATCGAAACGTTCTTAAAACGTGAGAAAGCAGAAAACGCTTTAATAGCAACAGCAACACAATGGGTAGATGCTCTTCCTGCAAATCCGAATAAATTGCCGGAGGGAATGACTTTCTCGCCGGCACAAACTTTCAGTTTTGCTGAAACTCAAGATCCGATTTTAATCAATAGCATTTTTTCGATGGAAAAGCCTGAACAGGGAAAGGTCTCTTATAAAGTGGCACGTAATAGTAAAGGCGATGTGATTGTGGTGGCACTTGAGAAGGTAGAACAAGGTTCATTAAATAAGGAAGAATTAGCGCAATTTGGTACTCAACTAAACCAAGCTCGTCAGGTGGAGCTACGTGCGCAACTTTTACAGGCCTTACGTGATAAGGCTCAAATTGAAATAAATGAATCTTTTATTAAACAAGAAGACGAAAATTAATGATTAAAGCCTATGCTCTCATAGGCTTTTTGATGGCAAAGGTAAATTGCAATTCAATTTAATTTTTGATAAAAAGTGCGGTAGTTTTTAACCGCATTTTTTCATTGATGAAAGGAAATCCTATGGTAGAAGAAACGATTTTTAGTAAAATTATTCGTAAAGAAATTCCGGCGAATGTTGTTTATCAAGATGAGCTTGTGACAGCATTTCGTGATATCTCTCCACAAGCAAAAACTCATATTTTAATCGTTCCCAATAAATTAATTCCAACTGTAAATGATGTTACTGAGCAAGATGAAGTTTCTCTTGGGCGTTTATTTACCGTGGCAGCAAAATTGGCTAAACAGGAAGGAATAGCGGAAGAGGGGTATCGACTCATCGTAAATTGTAATAAACATGGTGGGCAAGAGGTGTTCCATATTCATATGCACCTTGTTGGTGGTGAACCCCTTGGAAAAATGTTGGACAAATCATGAAAAGATTACTGATAGCACTGATGCTTTGTATGCTCGCAGCCTGCTCAAGCCCTGTACCGAATTTAGTTCATACAAACCGTCCGATTTTGAATATCACTGCCGACCTTTCGCCCTTAGTCGAAGTTAAAACAGACTTCAATTCAGCTTGGGTAAAAAATAAAAGTATTCAACCTATAAATGTGAATTATCACCTTTTCTGGTATAACGAACAGGGGGTGACACAAGTTTGGGAACAGCAGCGTGAAAGTATGATGGGTAATCTATATCTACAAGCACAAGAACAAAAGTCTATTGAGCTTGCTAAACCAACACCGGAAAGTACAAATTATCGTCTTTATTTACAATAAATTATGTCTACATTATTAATTGATCTTGAAGGCTATGAACTGACCCAAGAGGAAGTGGAGTTATTGTCTCATCCTTTGGTAGCTGGGATAATTTTGTTTACACGCAATTTTTATAATCGTGAACAAATTCAATATCTTATAGCATCGGTTCGTAAACGTGTAAAAAAACCATTATTAATTACTGTTGATCAAGAAGGTGGACGGGTACAACGCTTTCGAGAAGGTTTTACGCAATTACCGGCAATGCAGGCTTTTGCACAATTATCCAAGAATTCACTTCAACAGCAAACTTGGGCACGTGAAACCGGTTGGCAAATGGCAGCAGAAATGATTGCACTTGATATTGATTTAAGCTTTGCCCCCGTTTTAGATTTAGGTCATGAATGCCGAGCTATTGGTGATCGTAGTTTTACAAGTGATGTTCAAAGTGCGGTCAGTTTAGCGAGTGTTTTTATTGATGGTATGCATGAAGTAGGCATGGCAGCAACGGGGAAACATTTTCCCGGACACGGTCATGTGTTGGCTGATTCTCATTTAGAGACACCTTATGATGAACGCTCTCAAACGGAGATTTTTAGTCAAGATATTCAACCTTTTCAACAATTAATCCGACAGAAAAAACTGGACGCGATTATGCCAGCACATGTTATTTACTCACAATGTGATAACCAACCAGCGAGCGGCTCAGAATATTGGTTAAAAGATATTTTACGTGGGCAATTAAACTTCAAAGGTGCGATTTTTTCAGATGATCTTGGGATGAAAGGAGCAGGATTTATGGGGGATTTTGTTGAACGGAGTGAAAAAGCATTGAATGCTGGTTGTGATTTATTATTGCTTTGTAATGAACGGAAAGGAGTGATTCAAGTTCTTGATAATTTGAAACTGACAGAAAATCAACCTTACCTTGCTCAACGGAAAACTCGTTTAAATACCCTCTTTAAGACAAAGTCCCTCACCTGGGAAGAATTGACGAAAACTTCGCGCTGGTTAGAAAATCATGAAAAACTGACCGCACTTCAACAAGAATGGTTAGCCCAAAAAATATGATTCACTGCCATCATTATCAAAAGGGAAACTGTCGCTCATGTCAATGGCTTGAAATGCCTTATGCGCGACAAATTTCTGAAAAGATAGCCCATCTTAAGGATCAACTCGCCTCTTTAAACTGTGATAATTTAGTTTGGGAGCGGCCTTTTCAATCCTCACAAACCGTATTTCGTAATAAAGCCAAAATGGTGGTCAGTGGCGCGGTAGAAAAGCCTATTTTGGGTAATTCTCAAAGTTCAGTCGATTTATGCGATTGCCCTTTATATCCTATAAGTTTTAGTGCAGTTTTTCCTATTATTAAGGATTTTATCGGACGAGCAGGGTTGGTGCCGTATAACGTAGAAAAGCGAAAGGGAGAGCTAAAATATATCTTACTCACCGAAAGCACGGCAACAGGAAAATTAATGTTACGGTTTGTGTTGCGCTCCGAAAATAAATTACCACTAATTCAGCGTGAACTAAAAGCACTTTTAACTAAATTGCCACAACTTGAAGTCGTGAGTGTTAATTTACAGCCTCAGCATGCTGCCATTTTAGAAGGTGAAAAAGAAATCTTTTTAACCGAGGAGCAGTATCTACTGGAAAATTTTAACAATGTGCCACTTTTTATTCGTCCCCAAGGCTTTTTTCAAACTAATCCTCATGTTGCCTCGGGACTTTATGCTACAGCACAACAATGGATTAAGGGATTACCTATATCAAAAGTATGGGATTTATTTTGTGGTGTTGGGGGATTTGGTTTACATTGTGTAAAAGCTTTACAAGAAGCAACATCATCGCCTATTGAACTTACAGGGATCGAGATTTCTTCCTCCGCTATTTTTGCAGCAAAAATGTCTGCCCAAGCATTGGGTATGAAGAGAATAAAATTTCAATCTTTAGATGCAGCAAATTTTACTTTGAATCAACATGAAACTAAACCTGATTTAGTTATTGTTAACCCACCCCGTCGTGGTATTGGTCAACAATTAAGTGAATTTCTCAATAATATGAAACCGCATTTTATTTTATATTCTAGCTGTAATGCCGTTTCAATGAGCAAAGATTTACAATATCTTACGCATTATAACCCAACGAGAATTCAACTGTTTGATATGTTTCCTAATACGGCACACTACGAAGTACTCGTGCTATTAGAATGTTGCTAGATGAATAGTTGTCTTTACTGATTAAATAGGTATTACTGTATTGATGCTTATTAAGCAAAGAATTAGTGGGTTGAATAGTGTGTGCTATATTTAGGAATATTAATTAGTGAATAATGAGCTTGAATATTTAACCCAACCTTACAATCTTTATTAATAAGATATTTACTCTTTATCGTAATTCTAAGGCTAGATGGTGGGTCGTGAAGGATTCGAACCTTCGACCAACGGATTAAAAGTCCGCTGCTCTACCGACTGAGCTAACGACCCAAATATAGGATTTTAAAGGAGTTTTTTACAAAATTGAGATTTTGTAAAATGGTGCCCGAAGCCAGACTTGAACTGGCACGCCTCGAAAGGCGAGGGATTTTAAATCCCTTGTGTCTACCGATTCCACCACTCGGGCAAATTGGAGCGGGAAACGAGGCTCGAACTCGCGACCCCGACCTTGGCAAGGTCGTGCTCTACCAACTGAGCTATTCCCGCATCGCTATTGCTAAACAGCGAGGTGTATTTTACTGATTTATGACATGCTGTCAAATAAAAATAGTAAAAAATAAATTGATTGCTTAAAAATAACTCAAAAAAAGTGCGGTTGGTATTAACCGCACTTTTATATAATTTTGGCTATTTATTTGGTGCTTGCATAAAGCGGAAGAAATCACTATCAGGTTTTAAAAGCATCATATTTTCCGAATTGGAAAAACTTGCTTCATAAGCTTTTAGACTGCGGACAAAACTGAAGAATTGTGGATTTTGTGAGAATGCATCGGAATAAAGTTTTGCTGCGCTAGCATCACCTGAACCCCGCAATTCTTGCGCAGTTTTATTTGCATTTGCGAGGATTAAGGTGACTTTACGATCAACATCGGCTTGAATAAACGCAGCCTTTTCCTTACCTTGTGAACGATGTTCACGAGCCACAGCATCACGCTCTGCACGCATACGTTGATAAATTGAAGATGAAACTTCATCCGGTAGGTTAATTTGTTTTACACGTACATCAATGACTTCAATACCTAGCTCTGCAGTGCTGTCTTGACCTGAATTTAAGGCTTTTTTGGCACCTTCCATGAGCTCACCACGAGTACCGGAAACAATGTCTTTAATTGTTCTCGTACCAATTTCGGAACGTAAACGGTCATTGACTTTGCGGCTTAATAAACTTGCAGCTTGGTTGTAATCACCACCACCGGTTGAAGTATAGAAACGACCAAAATCGCTAATTTTCCATTTTACATAGGAATCTACCAATAAGTCTTTTTTCTCAACGGTGACAAAACGTGTTGCTGAACCATCTAAAGTGCGAATGCGTGCATCAAGTAGTTTAATACTATCAATAAGGGGGATTTTAAAATGTAACCCAGGCTCATATACCACCACCTTATTATCGGCATCACGCTGAACTTTGTTAAAACGCAACATAATCCCTCTAGTGCCTTCAGTAACGACAACAATACTTGAGTAAATTACCGCCACGATGACGAAAATAACGGGTAATAAAAGTTTACGCATTAGTTAAATCTCCCTTGGCGAACAGGTTCGGATTTGCTTGGTTGAGCACTATTTGATTGATTTTCAGATGAGATTAAATTCGGTGTAGGATTAACCACATTTTGCCCTTTCTGTACTACTTTTTTAGCCATAATCTGTTCAAGTGGCAGCACGGTTAAATTGTTACTGTTATTGCCATCTAACATCACTTTCGGCGTATTTGCCATCACTTTTTCCATTGTTTGAATGTATAAACGTTCACGCAATAGATCCGGTGCGGCTTTAAATTCCGGTAATAAACGTTGGAAACGTTCTACTTCCCCCTGTGCATCTAATACAATTCGATCTTTATAAGCAGTTGCTTCCTCTACGATTCGCTGCGCATCACCACGTGCAATCGGTTCCTTCTCACGCGCATAGGCTTCTGCCTCACGAATAAAGCGTTGTTCATCTTCTTGTGCTTTAATAGCATCATCAAAGGCATCTTTGACTTCTTCCGGAGGACGTGCGGATTGGAAGTTTACATCAATTACTTCAAGCCCCATATCGTAAGGTTTGATAATATCATTCAAAGCTTTCCAAGTATTTTCACGTACCACGGCACGACCGGTTGTGAGAATATCATCCATTGTCATATGCCCGACGACGTAACGTAAAGCACTATCCGTTGCTTGATTTAAACTATCGTCAGCGTTGGTTACGTTAAAACGATATTTTGCTGGATCTTGCACACGATACTGTACAGTCATTTCGACTTTCACCATGTTTTCATCTTGGGTAAGCATTGAACCTTGGGTTTTTAGCTCTTTTACCTGTTCTACATTGACCGGTAGCACTTTATCTACAAAAGTAGGTTTCCAATTTAAGCCCGGTTGAACAATGGAATGTAGTTCTCCAAAACGTAATACCACACCACGTTCAGCTTCTTTGATGGTATAGAAACCACTTGCGCCCCAAATAATAGCGCCTAATACGGCTACAACAGGTAAGGTTTTACCAAAATTTAATGGGAGAGATGGAGGCGAATTAGAACCGCCATGATTTTGACCGCGCTTTTTGCCGTTGCCCCCACCTAATTTTTTTAATAGATTATTAAAAATCTCTTCAATATCTGGCGGTGATTGTTCTTGATTACCGCGATTTTGATTTGAATCCCATCCGTTATTTGATGAGTTTTCGGGCTTTTGCTCATTGCGTTGCCCCGGCTTGCCCCAAGGATCTTGGCTTGAACCATTCTGCGACATGTCGTTCTCCATTTGTCAAAAAATTGTTACGAGTTTATCGGAATAATGGGGATACGTCTATTAAAATACAAGAGATTTCCACAATAAAAATCCTTGAATATTCTCCAGGATTTCTAGCTTTAGTTAACGTCATAATGCATAAGTGGGAGATGTTTTTGAGGAACCAAAGTATTCCCTTCCCAATGGAAAAAGTGCGGTTGATTTTGACGTTGATTGACAAATGCCGCTAAATAAAAGGGGAGTTCACCTGTAAAAAAGATCCTACCTTGAGGGCAATGCTCAGAAAAGATTTTTTGCGCATGGGGAAAATGATGGACTTCCGATAATTTTGCAATTCCAACGCCTTGTGATTTCAATATCGCTTCACGTAGGCACCAACAACGATAAAATGTCAGCTTGGAACAAGATTGTTGCTCAAACCACGCCAATTCATCTTGAGATGCAAAATGTTTCATTAGGGCAAGAAAATCACGTGGTCTGGGACATTCAATGTCAATGCCGACCGTACTTTGTTCTCTTCGATTAATATCTAATACCACGGCCACCCAATCAGCTGAATGGCTAATATTAAAATCAATAGTTTCATTGGGGAAATAAGGACGCCCACTTTTGGTGCGTTCAATGTTTCCTAAAAGTGAGGTATTTTTCCCTGTTATTCTTAATAATTTCCATAATAGGAAGTGGGCTAATCTCCGACACTGATGGCGTTGTTGAACACGGTGATATTGATGGTTAGGTGTGATAATTAATTTTTCAGGAACCAGTTCATTTGGTATTTCGTGGAATGGGAAAGGTTGCTGAATATTGGCGTAAGCGATAATCGTTGTCATAAGAAAGTGTGAAAAAGTGCGGTCAAAATTAACCGCACTTTTTGTTATTTCAACAAATATGCACGTAATTGTGCAAAATCATTGTCCATTTCATCAGAAAGCAGTGGGAGCTTATTGTGTTTATCTAATGTTTCAGGCAAGGCTAATTCAAGGTTGAGAATCCTCTCAACAGATTCTTTAAATTTTGCCGGGTGTGCAGTACAAAGGAAAATACCGGTCTCGCCCGCATTAAGCTGATCTTTTAGCACTTGGTAAGCGATAGCACCATGGGGTTCGCAAACATATCCTATCTTGTGCATCGCTTTGAGGGTTTTTTCTGTTTGTGTATCAGTGAGCATACCCGCACCTAATTCCGCTAAATTCCAGCTATTACGTTTAAATAATTCTTCTACGCGTGGCCAGTTATTTGGACGACTGACATCCATCGCATTAGAAAGTGTGACAACGGTGGCTTTCGGTGCCCATTCACCAGATTGTAAATACCGTGGTACGGTATCATTCGCGTTGGTTGAGGCGATAAAACGCTTAATTGGTAAACCTAAGGTTTTTGCAATTAATCCCGCGGTTAAATTACCAAAATTCCCACTTGGTACAGAAATAACCACATTATCTCGTTTTTCTTTTGGTAATTGGGCGACAGCCTCAAAATAATAGCAAATTTGGGCTAATAAACGGCTAATATTAATGGAGTTGGCAGAGTTTAAGCCGATCGCTTCACGCAACGTTGCATCGTCAAAGGCTTGTTTTACCAGCGCTTGACAGGCATCAAAATCACCATTAATGGCAACGGTGCGGATATTTCCCCCTAGTGTGCAGAACAATTTTTCTTGTAACGGGCTGATTTTACCTTTTGGATATAGAATCACGACATTGATATTTTCCAAACCATAAAATGCGTGCGCCACCGCTGCACCGGTATCACCGGATGTTGCTGTTAGAATCGTAATTTTGCCATCTCCACGCACAGCAGCGAGTGCTTGTGCCATAAAACGACCGCCAAAGTCTTTAAATGCCAATGTTGGTCCGTGGAAAAGTTCAAGGGCATAAATATCTTCTTCAACTTTTTCTAAAGGCGCTTGGAAAGTAAAGGCATTTTTCACCATCACATTGAGTGTTTCAGAGGGGATTTCATCGCCAATGAGCGCAGAGAGAATTTTTTGACTACGCTCTACAAGTGGGAGGTTGAGTAGTTCGTTAATATGAGAAAGTTGAGGAATGATTTGTGGAAAAAATAAGCCTTGCTCTTTTCCTAGCCCTTGGCGGACAGCTTGGGCGAAATTCACCTGTTGTTCTGGATGTTTGATGTTATAAAGGTTCATTCTTGATCCTATGTTAATATTTTAATCTCTTAATTTTAATGGTATTGCTTGTTTAACGAGATGCGCATTAGCCAAGTACTCGTGCGCCCTCATTATCCACCTTGCAAATATGCACAAAACCTTCGTTATTTTGCAAGTAATGATTTTCAAGATAAGTCGCAAGTTTAGTGGCCGTTTGTAAATCTGAGGCAATGGAAAAAATCGTTGGACCTGAGCCTGAAATGCCGGTAGCAAGTGCGCCTAAATCACGGGTTGCCTGTTTCACTTCTGAAAAATTCGGTAATAATGACTCACGATACGGCTCCGCAATGACATCTTTCATCATCATTGCGGCTAAATTTTCTTGGCGGGTGTGACAAGCATGAACAAAACCACCCAAGTGACGACCGTGGGTGATCACATCCTGTCTTGTGTAGCTTTTAGGTAAAATCGCCCGAGCCTCAGCAGTAGAAACTTCAATGCCCGGATAAGCTAAAACCCAATACCAATTATCAAAGAATGGTAGTTTTTGACAAATATTACCAAGGGACTGTACCATAAATTGTACCCCACCAAGATAACAAGGTGCGACATTATCATAGTGAATAGACCCTGAAATTCGCCCCTCTAATTCCCCCATCATTTCAAGTAATTCCATTTTTGAGAATGGTTCATTATGGAATTGATTTAGTGCCACTAATGCAGCCACAATTGAGCAAGCACTTGAACCTAAGCCGGAACCAATGGGCATATTTTTTTCAAGGGTTAATCGAAGTGGTTTAATATGACCACCTCGTAATTTTAATTGTTCACTGAATAATACATAGGCTTGATAGACGATATTTTTTTGTGGCTCTTTTGGTAATTTACGGACAAAATAGCCCGCACTTTCTAGTTCAAAACCACTTGTGATTGATTCAATTTGAATCACATCGCCTAATAATGAACCGTCAATGGGGGAGATTGCCGCCCCCAATGTATCGAAGCCCACGCTGATGTTTGCACTTGATGCCGGTGCATAAATTCGTAACATCGGAAGTCCTCATTAATGTTGTAATGTTCTTAAAATATCAGCGAAGATGCCGGCAGCCGTGACTGCATTACCTGCACCATAACCACGTAATAATAATGGAATAGGCTGATAATAGCGAGTGTAGAAAGCGAGGGCGTTTTCTCCGTCTTTTACTTTGTAAAGTGGGTTATTTTGATCAACGGCAACAATCGAAACTTTGCATTTCCCCTCGATAATTTGTCCGACATAACGTAATACTTTTCCTTCGGCCTTGGCTGCTTCTACCCGTGCTTTGAAGTCATCATCAAGCTGTGGCAACATCGCCATAAACTCATCGGCTGATTTACCTTCAGAGAAACCTTGTGGTAATACCCCCTCCACTTCGACATTAGAAAGCTCTAATTCTAGGCCTGCTTCACGTGCGAGAATTAAGAGTTTACGTGCCACATCTTGACCTGATAGGTCATCTCGGGGATCCGGTTCGGTAAATCCTTTTTCACGAGCAAGTGCGGTCACTTCTGATAGAGAAAAGCCTTCTTCCAATTTACCAAAAATAAAGGATAGCGAGCCGGATAAAATTCCTTCAAAACGTTCTAACTCATCACCGGCCGCAAGGAGATTTTGCAAGTTTTCAATCACGGGTAAGCCTGCACCGACATTGGTCTCATATAAAAACTTATGCTGACTTGCCTGCGCATTTTGGCGTAACTCATGATAATAGGACAGATCGCGTGTGTTGGCTTTTTTATTTGGTGTGACGACATGAAAACCTTCTTTTAATGCTCGAGCATAAAGACCTGCGACAGATTCTGCCGAGGTACAATCAACGAATACCGGGTTAACCACATGATGTAATTTAATGAACGAAAGTAAGACATCAAAATCAGAAGGCTGGGTTGCATTTTCAAGATCGGTTTTCCAATTTTCTAAATCTAAGCCATTTTCATTGAGGAGCATTTTGTTGGAGTTTGCAATGGCACAGACGCGAATTTCCACCTCTTTCTTCGCCAAATACTCCTTTTGGCGCTTTACCTGCTCAATCAATTCACCACCGACACCACCGACGCCCACAAGAAACATATCTACGACCTTTTTATTGTTAAAAAGGGCTTGATGTGTGGCTTTCACCGCTTCAATTGCTTTATTTTGTGGTACAACAGCAGAAATAGAACGTTCGCTAGAACCCTGTGCGATTGCTACAATGCTGATATTCGCCTGTGCTAATGCGGAGAAGAAACGGGCGGCAATACCTTTCGCTTGTTTCATTCCATCGCCTACTACCGAGATAATGGATAAATCTTTAATCACCTCAATCGGCTCTAATTGATTTGCATTAAGTTCGTTCGAAAATTCAGTTTCAAGCACAACTTTAGCGGTTTCTGAAGATTTCACCGGAACACAGAAACTGATACTGTATTCGGATGAGGACTGAGTAATTAAAATCACTGAAATACCTGCGCTCGACATTGCTGAAAATACACGGGCTGCCATTCCTACCATACCTTGCATACCAGGGCCTGAAATATTGAACATTGCCACATTATCTAAATTGGTAATGCCTTTTACTTGTAAACCTTCGGATTTTACATTGCCATCAATAATCGATCCCGGTGCGGAGGGATTACCGGTATTTTTAATCACACAAGGAATATTTTGTGGTAATAATGGACCGATAGTGCGAGGATGAATCACTTTTGCTCCGAAATAGGAAAGTTCCATTGCTTCACGATAAGAAAGGGTAGGTAATAATCTCGCATCCGGTACTAAACGGGGATCACAAGTGTAAACCCCGTCCACATCTGTCCAAATTTCACATACACGGGCATTTAAACAAGCGGCCAGACAAGCCGCAGAATAATCCGAACCGTTGCGACCTAATAGTACGAGTTCCCCTTTTTCATTGCCGGCAGTGAAACCTGCCATTAATACCACTTTATCTTTTGCAATATTTTCAGCACTGACTCGTTTGGTGGATTCGGCAATTTCAACGGAGGATTCTAAATATCCTCCTGTTGCTAATAATTGTTTTACCGGATCGACAATATGGACGTGATAACCACGGGCTTCAAACCAAGCTTTCATCATTGCGATGGAAAGCTTTTCACCACGACAATCAATCGTTGCTTTCACCGAATCTTCAACTTTACCTGCTTGACGTATTTCTTCCAATAGCCCTTTAATTTGAGAAAACTCCGCATCAATGAGTGCTTTTGTACCATTTAAGTCAAACTGATTATTTTCTGCATGTAACCCATTAATAATGTTGTAGAAAATATCAAGAGCTTCGTTGAAATGAGTATCGGTGGGTTGGTTTAGTGCAGCTTTTTCTGAGAGGGCAACAAGGTGATTGGTAATTTTTGCCGGTGCGGACAAGACGCCTGCGGCTTGCTCTTCTAAGTGAGCCTGTTCAATCAGTTTTGCTGCCTGAGAAAAACGTTCGGGATTTGCAAGCGAAGTGCCACCAAATTTGAGTACGCGCATATTCGTTCTCCTAAAGATGTTGTATTTTTAAAATTTATAAAAAAACCCGCATTCGGTTGAATCGCGGGTTTTCGGTATCCTATTTTCTATGTACTAACAACCCGCACCATTAAGCATCGTAATAGTCATCATAATAATGGTAATGGTGTTAAAAGTGCGGTTATTTTTCATGGTGTTTTTATTTTTCAAAACGAGTGCGTTAAGAAATACTGAAATTTATGTAACTTGTCAAACAGAAAATGATGATTCTCTAGAAATTTTCTCGTCTGACTAAATTTCGTGTAAACTAACCGCACTTTGAATAAGGAGAATTTGATGGATATTCAACATAATTTAAAAGGCATTCAGCAAGCGATTCATCGTCTATGTGAGCAAGTTCATAGGTCTTCAAGTGCGGTAACATTACTGGCTGTTTCCAAAACTAAACCTGTTTCAGATATTCTCGAGGCTTATCAGGCTGGTCAAATCGCTTTCGGGGAAAATTATGTACAAGAAGGTGTGGAAAAAATTCAATATTTTGATGCGCAGGGAGTTAAGCTAGAGTGGCATTTTATTGGCCCATTGCAATCAAATAAGAGTCGATTAGTTGCTGAATATTTTGATTGGATGCAAACCCTTGATCGGGTGAAAATTGCGGAACGATTAAATGAACAACGCCCTGTAAATAAAGCACCACTAAACGTGTTGATTCAAATTAATATCAGCGATGAAGAAAGTAAATCCGGTATTCAGCCCGAAGCGATGTTGGATCTTGCAAAACACATTGAAAATCTACCGCACTTACGTTTACGTGGTTTAATGGCGATTCCTGCACCAACAGTCGATATGACTGAACAAGAAAATACCTTCAAAAAAATGGTCGATTTATTTGAACAACTCAAGCAAGCATTGCCTACACAAGAAATTGACACACTTTCAATGGGAATGAGCAATGATATGGCAAGTGCAATTAAATATGGATCAACAATGGTGCGTATCGGCACAGCAATTTTTGGTGAAAGGGATTATTCAGAGAAGTAGAAACCTAAGTAGTTGATAAAATTACTCAAAAAAATAACCACACTTTTGTGCGGTTATTCAGATCCATTGAAGATTATTTCTTGCCTAACTGTGGCAAAACAGAATTTTTATTGGACACAAGTAAGCCGGTTTCTGCATAGATCCCCAATTTACCACGGGTATCGGCAACATCAAGATTGCGCATGGTTAATTGACCAATACGATCGATTGGATCGAATGGGGCATCTTCCACTTTTTCCATACTCAAACGCTCTGCCTCATAAGTTAAATTCGGCGATTCTGTATTCAAGATTGTGAAATCGTTTCCACGACGTAATTCTATCGTCACCGTACCTGTAATCGCCTTCGCAACCCAACGTTGTGCTGTTTCACGCAACATTAATGCTTGCGGATCAAACCAACGACCTTGGTATAATAAACGCCCTAAACGTAAACCATTGATACGATATTGTTCAATGGTATCTTCATTATGGATACCTGTGATTAAACGTTCGTAGGCAATGTGCAATAATGCCATTCCCGGTGCTTCATAAATACCGCGGGATTTTGCTTCAATGATACGGTTTTCAATTTGATCGGACATCCCTAGACCATGGCGACCACCGATACGATTGGCTTCTTGCATCATTTCGACGGCATCATCAAAACGTTTACCGTTTAATGCGACCGGTACGCCTTCTTCAAACGTGACCGTAACGGTTTCCGGTTTGATTTCAACGCTTTCGTCCCAAAAAGCAACCCCCATAATCGGTTTAACGATCTTCATACCGGTGCTTAATTCTTCTAAGTCTTTCGCTTCGTGAGTGGCACCCAGCATATTAGAATCGGTTGAATAGGCTTTCTCAACGGACATTTTGTAGTCAAAGCCATTTTCAATTAAGAATTGTGACATTTCAAAACGACCGCCAAGTTCATGAATAAACTGATCGTCCAACCAAGGTTTATAAATTTTTAATTGAGGGTTGGTTAATAATCCGTAACGGTAGAAACGCTCAATGTCGTTACCTTTAAAAGTCGAACCATCACCCCAAATATTAACATCATCTTCTTTCATGGCTGCAACAAGCATAGTACCGGTCACGGCACGACCAAGAGGGGTGGTATTGAAATAAGGAATTCCGCCTGTTGAAATATGAAATGCACCACATTGAATTGCTGCAATTCCTTCGTGAACAAGCTGCGCACGACAATCAATTAGACGGGCATTTTCTGCGCCATAAGCCATCGCTTTTTTAGGGATTGCATTGTAATCATCTTCATCAGGCTGACCTAAATTAGCCGTGTAAGCGTAAGGCACAGCGCCTTTTTGACGCATCCAAAGTAATGCAGCGCTAGTATCCAAACCGCCAGAGAAAGCGATACCTACTTTTTGCCCTGTTGGTAGATTTTGTAAAATCGTATTTGACATATTTTTTCCTTAACTTAACGTTATTTTGAATATTTAATCATTTTTAGTGAATAAAAACTCGCAAGAATATAACCGCACTTTCATCATTTGTCTAGTGATTTTCACGGTTAACCAATAACTTTACGGTAACTTTTACCCATAAAAATCCCTGCCTTCTTTTAGCAGGGTTTTTAGTATTATTGGATCAAAAGATTTAAGGCTTCTTGATATTTAGCCACGGTTTTTTCAATCACATCAGTTGGCACTTTTGGTGCTGGTGCTTGCTTGTTCCAACCGCTACTTTCTAGCCAGTCACGCACAAATTGCTTGTCAAAAGAAGGCGGATTTATCCCCTCTTTATAAGTTTCAACAGACCAAAAACGGCTAGAATCCGGCGTTAATACCTCATCCATTAGGGTTAGTGTACCATTTTCATCTAAACCAAATTCAAACTTCGTATCGCAAATAATGATACCTTTAGTGAGTGCATATTCTGCTGCGGCGGTATAAAGCGCGATCGCTTTTTCTTTTACTTGTGATGCTAAGTCCGCACCAATTAATTTTTCACATTCTTCATAGCTAATATTAATGTCGTGGCTTCCCACTTCCTCTTTGCTTGAAGGGGTAAAAATAGGTTCGGGCAATTTACTGGCTTCCACCAAACCTTCCGCTAATTTCAAACCGCAAATTGTTCCGGTTTGTTGATAATCTTTTAACCCACTTCCAGTTAAATAGCCACGCACAATAGATTCAATTTTAATCGGATTCAAACGTTTGCAAACTACCGCACGATCTTTCACTAAATCCGCTTCCTCTTTTGGTAGCACATCGTAAACAGAGTCACCGGTAAAATGATTTGGCATAATATGTGCCAATTTGTTAAACCAAAAATTAGAAATTTGCGTTAGAATCTCGCCTTTTCTTGGAATGGGATCGTCTAAAATCACATCGAATGCCGAGAGACGATCTGTGGCGACCATCAACATTCGCTTATCATCAATTTCATAAAGATCACGCACTTTGCCTGAGTAGATTTTTTTCAGACTTAGATTTTGTTGTGTCATGGTTTACACCTTTTTTATTTGCGGTAAAAAAATCGGCGCATATTGTACCGCACTTTTTAAGCAAACGTTTGCTATTTTTGAAAAAATAATCAAATTCGTTGAATTTTTCCAATTTAATTTGAGCAAAATGCCAAAATCAGCGAGAATAGCGGACATTTTTTACTAACAAGAGAAGATCATGACTTATCCTCAAGAAGTGAATAAACGCAGAACCTTTGCGATTATTTCCCACCCTGATGCAGGTAAAACCACTATCACCGAAAAAGTGCTTTTATATGGTAACGCCATCCAGACCGCCGGTTCAGTTAAAGGCAAAGGATCGGCGGCACACGCAAAATCCGACTGGATGGAAATGGAAAAGCAACGCGGCATTTCCATTACCACTTCTGTGATGCAATTTCCTTATAGTGATTGTTTGGTCAATCTGCTTGACACCCCGGGACACGAGGATTTCTCGGAAGATACCTACCGCACTTTAACCGCGGTGGACAGTTGCCTAATGGTGATTGATTCCGCAAAAGGGGTTGAGGAACGGACGATTAAATTAATGGAAGTCACCCGTTTGCGTGATACGCCCATTATCACCTTTATGAACAAACTTGACCGTGATATTCGTGACCCAATGGAATTGCTAGACGAAGTGGAAAATGTCCTGCAAATTCGTTGTGCGCCAATCACTTGGCCGATTGGTTGCGGTAAATTGTTCAAAGGCGTTTATCATCTTAGCAAAGACGAAACTTATTTATACCAATCAGGGCAAGGTTCAACCATTCAAGAAGTACGTATTGTAAAAGGATTGAATAACCCTGAATTAGATGAGGCGGTGGGCGATGATTTAGCCCAACAATTACGTGATGAATTGGAATTGGTACAAGGGGCGAGCAATGAATTTGAATATGATGCCTTTATCAAAGGTGAATTAACCCCTGTATTTTTTGGCACCGCATTGGGTAATTTCGGTGTGGATCATTTCCTGGACGGTTTAACGGAATGGGCGCCAAAACCACAGGCTCGTCAAGCAGATACCCGCACAGTGGAAAGTTCAGAAGAAAAATTTAGTGGTTTTGTGTTCAAAATCCAAGCGAATATGGATCCAAAACACCGAGATCGTGTCGCCTTTATGCGTGTGGTTTCCGGTAAATATGAAAAAGGCATGAAGCTTAAGCATGTGCGTATTGGTAAAGACGTGGTAATTTCGGATGCCTTAACCTTTATGGCGGGGGATCGTTCACATGCTGAAGAAGCCTATGCCGGCGATATTATCGGCTTGCATAATCACGGCACAATCCAAATTGGCGATACTTTCACTCAAGGCGAAAATTTAAAATTCACAGGCATTCCAAATTTCGCCCCTGAATTATTCCGCCGGATTCGTTTGAAAGATCCCCTCAAACAAAAGCAGTTGTTAAAAGGTTTAGTACAGCTTTCCGAAGAAGGGGCCGTGCAAGTTTTCCGTCCGTTAATCAATAACGATTTGATCGTAGGTGCTGTGGGGGTGTTACAGTTTGATGTGGTGGTGTCCCGCCTGAAAACAGAATACAACGTAGAAGCCATTTACGAAAATGTGAACGTTGCAACAGCCCGCTGGGTAGAATGTAGCGATGGGAAGAAATTTGAAGAGTTTAAGCGTAAAAATGAGCAAAACCTAGCCCTAGATGGCGGTGATAATCTGACTTATATTGCCCCAACCATGGTGAATTTGAATTTAGCGCAGGAGCGTTATCCTGACGTGGAATTCTTTAAAACTCGAGAACATTAGTGTGAAAAGAGCGGTCAATTTGACCGCTCTTTTTTATTACATCTTATCTTTTTTCATACCGTCCTTTTCCATACTGCTGGATTTCATTTTCATCTCATCCTTCATCATCTTGTCATCTTTCATCATACTTTCGGATTCCATTTGCACGGATTTTTCACAACCTATTTTGTCTTTTGAACACTCGGTTTGCATTGATGAGGCATAAACGCTTGTTGCCCCAAATAACATGGTTATACTGATGATGGCATTTTTAAATGTGCTATTTTTCATTTTTAGTTTCCTTCTATAAGTGATACATTATTTTTATGAATGAACATCATTCATTGCTATTAGACGAAGAAAGGTTTCATTTCTTACAATATTTTTTAAAGGGAGCACAATGGTTAATCACATTTCCGAAAAGGAATTAACAGTTATTCGGCAACAGATGTTGAAATTTGCCGAATTGCAATTACACAACCATGAGCTTGCAGAAGATCTTGTGCAAGAATCCTTTTTAAGCGCATTTAAACATATCGATCTTTTTAAGCGTGAGGCAGCATTTAAAACTTGGATATTTGCTATTTTAAAAAATAAAATTATTGATTATTTCCGTCAGAAGGGACGATTTGTTTTAGAAAGTGAAATAATAGAAGAGGACGATTCGCCAAATACATTTTTTGATGAAGCGGGGCATTGGAATCTAGCTTTCACACCGAATAATTTACAGGAATATGAAGAAAAGGTTTATGCCGAAGAATTCTGGTTGATTTTTGAAACTTGCCTAACTTGCCTGCCGGCTCAGCAAGCCCGAATTTTTATGATGCGTGAATTTTTAGAACTATCATCAGATGAGATTTGCGAAGAAACTCAGTTAAGTACCTCTAATTTACATACCACACTTTATCGTGCACGCTTACAGCTGCAACATTGTCTTTCTCGAAAATTATAAGGAGCCTCTATGCGTTGTCGTCAAGCGACAAGAATCATTTCAGATTCTCATGAACGTTCGTTAACTTTACAAGAAAAAGTCGGCTTACGTCTTCATTTAGTGACCTGCCCTCATTGCCGTAATTTTAAGCAAAATTGTGGCGAACTAAGTCAATTAATGAAGGCATTCGCAAAAAGTTCAAAAAATAAAAAAGCCGAAGTTTGAAGCTTCCGCGTGAACGTTACTTCGTTAATTCGGTGACTAAAGAAATCACGGTTTGAATATCGGTATGAGATAACTTGCCTTCTTTCACAAATTTCACTTTACCTTTTTTATCCAACACAATAATCGCACTGTCTTTAGCATTCAAATTCCAAGCGTTTTTTACCGCACTTTTATCATCGAGTACCACTTGGCTATGTGGATTTTCTATTTTTCCCTTTTCCGCACTACTTTTCACAAACATACCGGTGCCAACGATGGCGTCATCAGCATTGATAATTGTCGTTGTTTGATAGTTGGCTGGCGAAAAATGGGCTGCTTTGATGGCATCTATCATCGCTTGATTTTTTTCTTTTGCAGCACTTCTTCCTGCGAGATGATGAACCACCCGTACTTTTCCCGTTAATGAGGAAGATGCCCAAATTTGGAACTTAGTTTCTTTTCCGGAAAGTATGATTTCACCATATTCTGCAACTTTTGCTACCGGTAATGATTGTTCAAGCTGTATATTGTGTGCAAATGCAAAACGGCTTAGCATCACTGAACCTAATACAAAAATTAACATTTGTTTCTTCATTTGTTTTCCTTTAAAAATCATTTAAAAACAACCGCACTTTTGGCGAATGTTGCATTTTTTGCTATACTCTCGCGCCTATTATAATTGAAGAAAGAAGGAAAACCCAATGGAACAAATGCCGGCTTGCCCAAAATGCCAAGGCGAATATGTTTATCATGATTCGGTTAATTTTGTTTGCCCGGATTGTGGAAATGAATGGAATGGTAATGAACAACCGGAAACCGATGAAGATCAATTAATTGTGAAAGACAGTAATGGCAACCTGCTTGCAGATGGTGATGATGTGCTTTTAATTAAAGATCTAAAATTAAAAGGTTCATCGGAAGTCTTGAAAAAAGGCACAAAATTCAAAAATATCCGCTTGGCTAAAGGTGATCATAATGTCGATTGTGGCAAGATTATGTTGAAGTCCGAGTTTTTGAAAAAGGCATAATGATAAAAAGTGCGGTTAAAAAACAATAATTTTTATGACCGCACTTTCCCTTTAGCTTCTCATTTTATCTCGTTAAATCAACTACTTCTTTGACTAAACGTCCAATCTCGCCCCAGTTTTTTTCCTGAATCAGTTTTTTCTCTACAAACCAAGAACTACCGCAAGCTATGATATTAGGAATGGCGAGATAATCTTTAATATTATGTAACCCGATACCACCGGTCGGCATAATTTGTAATTGCCCATAAGGCCCAAGTAAGGCTTTGATCATTTTAATGCCGCCTGACGCTTCTGCCGGAAAAAATTTCACTGCAGAAATTCCCAATTCTAGCGCAGCTTCAATTGACATCGGATTATTCACACCCGGTGTAATCGGGAAATCAAGGTCTTGACATAATTTCACAATTCTCGGGTTAAAACCCGGTGTAACGACAAAATCAGCACCACTATTTTTAGCTAAAACCACCTGTTCGGCGGTTAAAACTGTCCCTGCTGCGATTAAAAAATCCGGTTTATTCGTGCGTAATAGACGAATTGCCTCTGCCGCTGCATCAGAACGGAAAGTAATTTCCGCCACCGGTAAACCATTCTCAGCCAAGGTATCGGCTAATGGTAAAATATCCTCTGCATTGTCTAATGCAATCACTGGAACAACTTTAAACTGACGGAGTTTTTCGATGATTTGATTGGTTGTGTATGGCATAGTTTTTCCCTATTTAAAATAATGTTTAGCATTGTTAAAGCAGATATTTTCAATCATTTTGCTTAACAGAGGCATATCATTTGGCACCTCACCGTTCTCGACCCATTTCCCAACCATTTCACATAGAATGCGTCGGAAATATTCATGGCGGGTATAGGATAAGAAACTCCGAGAATCCGTTAACATTCCAACGAATTGGCTTAATAAGCCTAATTGTGAGAGCTGTTGTAACTGACGTTCCATCCCATCTTTTTGATCATTGAACCACCAACCTGAACCAAATTGGATTTTTCCTGCAATGCCATCGGTTTGAAAATTACCTATCATACTGGCAATCATTTCGTTATCACGTGGATTTAAACAATATAAAATAGTTTTAGGTAACTGATTTTGGCGATCCATTGCATCCAATAAACGGGAAAGCGGCTCTGCATAAGTGCGATCACCAATAGAATCAAATCCGCTATCTGCACCAAGTAAAGCAAACATTCTGCTGTTATTATTACGGATTGCGCCAATATGCATTTGCATTACCCACTGACGTTTACAATATTCAGCGGCTAACCATACTAAAATAGCAGTACTAAACTGGGCAATTTCTTCTTCTAAGAGCGGTTGATTTTGCAAGCGTTTTTGAAGAATAGCGTTAAGGACGGATTCATCGGGAATAGGGGCAAAGCGTACAATTTCCATACCATGATCCGCTGATTTACAGCCATGCATATCAAAATGTTCAAGACGTTTTAACAATGCTTTTTGTAAATCTGCAAAGGTACGAATTTCCACATCTGAAACCTCGCTTAATTGAGCGATATAGTCGTTAAATTGTGGCAACTCAATTTTGAACACTTTATCCGGTCGCCAGCTTGGTACCATATCAATATCAAAACTTTCATCGTTTTTAACCGCTTGATGATATTCTAACGAATCAATGGGATCATCTGTTGTACCGGCCAGTTTTACATTCATTTGTTGCATGATACCACGTGCGGAAAATTCCGGTTGCTGTAACATTTCGTTACATTGATACCAAATTTTATCTGCATTTTGCGGATTGAATAAAGTATTAGTTATACCAAAGGGGCGGCGTAATTCTAAATGCGTCCAATGGTAAATAGGATTACCAATACAAAGTGGAACGGTTTTTGCCCAAGCCAAATATTTTTGATAATTATCTGCTTTTCCTGTAATCAATTCTTCAGGGACACCGGCGGTACGCAATGCCCGCCATTTATAATGATCCCCCTCTAACCAAATTTCAGCTAAGTCTTTAAATTGGCGATTCTCAGCGACTTCTTTTGGGTTTAGATGACAGTGATAATCAAAAATAGGCTGATGTTTGGCATAGTCATGATAGAGTGTTTTTGCTGTATTCGTTGAAAGCAAAAAATCTTCGTCCATAAATTGTTTCATTTGGTTCTCCTATACACCACTATAAGCCGAGAACCCACCGTCAACAGGGACAACAACACCATTCACAAAGCTGGAATAATTGTCATCAATCAAGAATAATAAGGCACCGAGCAATTCTTCCGGTTCGCCAAAACGTTCCATTGGGGTATTCGTCAGAATTTTATTTGCACGTGCGGTAGGTTTTCCTTCTGCGTCAAATAATAAAGCACGATTTTGATTGCTGATTAAAAAGCCCGGTGCGATAGCATTACAACGAATGCCGACTTTTGAAAAATATACCGCAAGCCATTGAGTGAAATTACTAATTGCCGCTTTGGCGCCTGAATATGCAGGGATTTTTGTGAGCGGTGTAAAGGCATTCATACTGGAAATATTGATAATATTTGCGCCTTTTTTACCAAGCATATCTTTGGCAAAAACTTGAGTTGGCAATAAGGTTCCCAAATAATTGAGATTAAAAACAAACTCAATACCGGATTTATCCAAATCAAAGAAAGTTTTTGTGCTTTCATTTAAATGAAACTGATGAAATTCATTATCTGTTGTCGCTTTTGGATTATTGCCGCCTGCACCGTTAATTAAAATGTCACAAGTACCAAAATCAGCCACAATTTGATTCCGTACTTCTTTAATACTTTCAAATTCCAATACGTTTGTTTTATAGGCTTTGGCATTGCCTCCCGCTTGGTTAATTTCTTGTGCGACTTTATCAGCAGCTTCAAAATTAATATCAAGTAGGGCAATGCTCGCTTTAGTGTAAGCCAGTTGCTTTGCTAGAAAGGCACACAATATGCCTCCGGCACCGGAGATAACAATAACTTTATTTTCCAGATGATGGTTAGCTGCAATATTCATATTAATACTCCGTTAATTAAATTCAGATGGAAGATGGGATGTGGCGTGCTTATCAATAATTGCACCTTTGTGTTGAATCACGATGCCGGCAACACGATTGCCTTGATAGCAACAAATATTGAGCGGTTTATTGCGTAAGTAACCGTTTAAAAATCCTGCGTTGAAGGAATCTCCCGCCGATGTTGTATCAACAACATTTTGTATCTTTTCAGGTATAACCTGCCCATATTGGTGTGATTGAGAATCTGAAAAACAAGCACCATTTTGACCGCACTTTACAATCACTGTTGGTATGCCAATTTGATGTAAACGTGTTTGTGTGGCTTGTTCGTTATCATCTCCCCATAGTAATTGTTCATCATCAAAGGTGACTAATGCCAAGCTTACATGAGGTAATAACTGCAAATAACAGTCTTGAGCCTCTTTCCATGAATTCCATAATTTAGGGCGAAAATTGCTATCAAATGCAATTTCTATACCTAATTTAGTTAATGATATTAACTGTTCAATTAAAAAAGAGCGGTCATTTTTAGGCAAGATTGCAAGTGAAATACCGCTTAAATAAATCATATCCACTTGTTGAAGCTCGGTTAAAACTTGATGAAAATCAGGATGTTGTATCATATAGTGCGCAGCGGATTGGTTACGCCAATAAAGAAAGGTACGCTCGCCTTGCTCATCAAGTTGGATAAGATATAGCCCCGGTTGATGTGTTTCATCTTTTAATACCCAATTCGTATGGATATTATCTGCTTGCCAACAACGACACATTTGTGAACTTAAGTTATCCGTACCTAATGCTGACACATAATGAACTTGAATATCATTTGGAGAACTCATTCGACTCAGATAAGTAGCGGAATTTAGTGTATCACCGCCATAACTTTGCCACATTTCACCAAATGGCTTACCATTCAGTTCAATCATACATTCGCCGATAAATGCAATTTTTTTCATTATAAAATTAGAAATAATATTTCTACTCCATTAAGATAACCAATTCATTGGAACAATGACGATATCAGGAAAAAATACCATTAATAGCATAATAATTGCGTATATTAGTAAGAATGGAGAAATACCTTTAGATAACTTTCCAATGCCCAATTTAGATATTCCGGAACCAACATATAATACCGTTCCAACCGGTGGAGTGATTAGTCCAATAGATAAATTAATTACCATCATGATACCGAAATAAGCAATATCAATATTATATGCTCTTAATAGAGGTAATAATACCGGTACAAAAATTAATACAGCCGGAATTAAATCCATAACACATCCTACTAATAATAAAAATAGCATCATAATTAGCATGAGAATTGTTGGACTATCAGTTAATCCCTTAATCGTTTGAACTAATTCAGTTGGAATTTGAGCAACTGTTATTGCAAAAGCTGAAATCATTGCCGCCGCTGCAACAAACATTACCATTGAGGTTGTTTTAATCGTTCCGATAAAGACTTCTCTTAATTTAGCTAATGTTAATTCTCTATAAGCTGCACTAACTAATCCGGCATAAATAGCTGCCACAACTCCCGCTTCCGTTGGTGTAAAAATTCCTCCTCTTAATCCAACAATAATAATTACAGGTAGAAGTAATGGCCAGAATGCTTTTTTAAATGCTTCCCATCTCTCTTTTCCACTTTGTTTTCTCTCTAAACTTGAATCATTATTCCGATAAAGAATTTTCCAGACGAACCATAATCCTGCAACCATTAACAGACCGGGAACTGTTCCCCCCATAAATAGTTTAGTTATAGAAGCACCTGCAGTAATGCCATAAATAATCATAGGAATACTAGGGGGAATAACGACAGAAATAATACCAGCTGCACAAATAAGTCCAGTGGAACGGGCAGCATCATATTTTTTTGATACCATCATTGGAATAAGTATTGCACCCAACGCAGCGGTATCTGCAACAGCAGATCCGGATAAACCAGCAAAAATTAACCCTGAAATAATTGCAACATAACCTAATCCACCTTTAATATGCCCTACCATACTTGTGGCGAAGTTAATAATTCTCTCTGATATTCCACCGTGTTTCATAATTTCCCCCGTAAGCATGAAAAACGGAATAGCCATTAGAGGAAAGTTATTAGTTCCCATTACAAAATTTTCTGTAATTAATTGTGTGTCAAACATATCAAGATGATATAGCATAATGCTTGCACTTAGTAACATTGATAAAGCAACAGGAACGCCAAGGAATAATAAGAAAAATAAACTACCTAAAAATAATAGTAACATTTTAATCTCCTATTTATCCAAAGACTTTTTGTTATCTTTGATTACACTAAATATGATAATAAAGAAATATGAGACAGATGAGATAACCGCTGCAAGATATAGAAAAGATGAAGATATTCCTGTTGCAGGCATTTTTTGTGTATATGTTAAAGCCATTAATTGCAATGCACCAAAAGCGATGAATGTCATTGCAACCAAGACACATAAATTAGAAATAAGTGATACTATTTTTTTATATTTTTCAGGTAAGGACGAAGTAATAATATCAACTGTCAAATGGGCTTTATCTTTAGCAACTAAAATTATTCCTAAGAAAATCATATATACAAAACAAATCCTAGAAAACTCTTCCGAAAAAGCAATACCAGAATCAAAAAAGTACCTTAATAATGAGTTGAAAAAGACAAGTGAAATTATAATAATTAAGGCTAATATAGAAATATATTCTAATATTTTATCCAAATACTTTACTATTTTCATAAGATTATTCCCCTATTCCTCCACTATAATATCTTTAATTGAATTAAAGTGGAGGATATACTCATATTTTATTATTTAGCATCATTAATTTTATGAACAATCTCTTTAGCCCAATCATACTTCTTATAAAAATCATCATATAAAGATTTTGAAGCACTTATCATATCAGTCTTGAATGATTCATTAGGGACAATGATTGTATTTCCATGCTTAGCAAGATACTCTTTAACTTCAGACTCTTTCTCTATTGCTAATTCCCATTCTTTCTCTTGGTATAATTTAGCTGCTTTTTGGAAAATAACTTGATCTTCTTTAGGAATTTTATTCCACGTTTTTAAGCTAATTTGTAATAAACCGGGAGAGAAAATATGGTTAGTCTGAATAATATATTTTTGCACTTCGTATAAACCGGAGTCCTTAATTAGCATATAAGGGTTTTCTTGACCATCAATAACTTTTTGTTCTAATGCCGTAAATACCTCACTAAGCGGCATACTTTGTGGGTTAATATTCATTGCTTTTGCCCAATCAACAAATAATGAGTTTAATGGAACTCTTAATCGCAACCCTTTGAAGTCATCAAATTTTTCTAATGTTCTATTTGATGAAATGACACGAAATCCATTCATACCATAAGCGAGTAATTTAATACCATAGGTTTCCATTTTTTGACTAATTTCATCGGCAACTGGAGACTCTAACACTTTTTTTGCTTCTTGATTGTCTTTAAAGAGATAAGGCCATTCCCATACACCAAAAATAGGATCAACATTTTGTAATAATAAACCGGTAATACCGGCTTCAATAGTGCCGTTACGTAAACCATTTAAAATTTGATCTTCCCCACCTAATTGGTTATTAGGATAAATTCTAATTTCGTAGCGATGATCTGTTTCATTTTCAACTGTTTTCTTAAAATATTCTTGTAATGCTATATGCGATGGATGCACATCAGAATTATAATGTCCTAACTTAATAATTGTTTTTGCAAAAACACTACCACTAAATAGTATGCTAGAAACGAGTAATAATTTACTCAATGTATTTCTTCTCATGATTTTATCCTCATTATTAATTATTCATCTGGAAAACAGCATTAATTTTTAAATAATTCTCCGGGTTATTTGATAATTCAGAAATAAAATTAGGGATTTCCTCAAAATTTATATTTTTGGTAATGATATTAGATGCATCAATTTTATGTGTAGAAAGCATGTTTAATGCTTCTTCAAATTCACCTTTACTTGTTCTAGAACCATAGATATTTAGTTCTTTGAATGTTATTAAATTGGTTGGCAACGGTGTTTCTGCTTTTGGCCATCCTGTTAGGGCAATACGTCCTGCAAAAGATGCATAATGCAACGTATTTTTTATTGAACTGTTTGCACCCGAAGCTTCCATTACGACTTCAGCCATACGGCCATTTGTGATTTCTTTGATTCTGTTAATATCATCTTCTTTTTGAGGATTGATGATATGTTTTATTCCCAAAGATTGGGCATACTCAAGTCGTTTATCTAAAATATCGACTAAGATAGGAATAGCTCCATATTGAATGGCCACTAATGCTGCCATTAATCCGATAGCTCCCGCACCGATAATAACAATATGTTCGTTCTCTTTTAAATTTGCTCTATGTAAAGCATGCAAAGCAATGGTTAAAGGCTCTGCCAAAGGCAGTTGGTTGATTGGTAAATTATCAGGTACTTTCGTTACAAGATGAGCAGGATGTCTAATTACCTCTTGCATTCCCCCATCAATATGTACACCAATAACTTTTAATGATTCACAACAATTTGTTTTACCTATTGAGCAAGGATAGCATTTACCACAGTAAACGTAGGGATCGACTATAACACGATCGCCAACTTTAACATCTTTAGGCATACCAATTCCACTTTCTATAATTTTACCTACAATCTCATGACCTAATATCCTTGGGTAGGTTACTAATGGATTTGTACCTCTATATGCCCCAATATCCGATCCACAGATTCCCATTGATTCAACTTGGATAAGTACATCATTGTTGCCTTTCTGAGGGTACATAATTTCTTTTACTGATACCTTATTAGGCTCTTCCAAGCATATAGCTCTAATTAACTTTGTCATATTTAGACTCCTCATGTTTTCTTGATGGAATAAAAATTACTTGTTGTATTTAACTATGATATGATTATGAGACATTAAAAAATATTTTGGAATACCAAAATTTTATTTTTGTGACACAAATCACAAAAATAAAAAATTGGAATACCAATTTTGGAAAAAATATGGAAAATATCATTAATAGAACATATACCCGAATTGGAGAGTTTCTTAAGCGAGATATATCTCAAGGCATTTATGACGTTGGAGATAAGCTGCCTACTGAACGAGAAATTTCTGAAAAATTTGGAGTAAGTCGAACTATTGTGCGCGAAGCAATGGTAATGCTAGAAGTTGAAAAATTAGTAGAAGTTAAGAAAGGGTCTGGGGTTTACGTTGTTAGGATACCCAAAACTCATTCCGAACCAGAAAATACTAGTCTACCAGATGTTGGTCCTTTTGAATTATTACAAGCTCGCCAGTTATTAGAAAGTAGTATTGTAGAATTTGCAGCACTACAGGCAACAAAGAAAGATATTTTAAATTTAAAACAAATTTTACATCGAGAAAAAGAATTACTTGCTCTAAATCAAGATGACTACAGCGCAGATAAAGATTTCCATATCGCATTAGCAGAGATAACACAAAATGATGTACTAGTAAAATTGCAAGAACAATTATGGCAATATCGTTTTAACAGTGCAATGTGGGCTCAGTTACACACTAGAATTTTACAAAAAGATTATCACCATTTATGGATAAAAGATCATCACGCAATTTTACTAGCGATTCAGAAGAAAAATGCTAATGCTGCTAGAAAAGCAATGTGGCAGCACTTAGAAAATGTAAAAGTAAAGTTGTTTGAGTTATCTGATGTAGAAGATCCACATTTTGACGGATACCTATTCAATACAAATCCGGTTGTTGTAGGTATCTAACTACTTACAATAACATAGGAGTTTAAAAATGGAACAAACATGGCGTTGGTATGGCCCCAAAGATCCGGTTTCTTTATCTGATATTCGTCAGGCCGGTGCAACCGGTATTGTGACCGCACTTCACCATATTCCAAATGGAGAAGTGTGGTGTATTGAAGAAATTGAAAAACGTAAGGCTGAAATAGAACATGCAGGCTTAACTTGGTCTGTTGTGGAGAGTGTACCGGTTCATGAAGAAATTAAAACACAAACCGGTAATTATCAAAAATGGATTGATCACTACAAACAAACGCTACGTAACTTGGCCCAATGCGGCATTGACACTGTGTGCTACAACTTTATGCCTGTTTTAGATTGGACCCGCACCGATTTAGCCTATGAATTGCCGGACGGTTCTAAAGCATTGCGGTTTGATCATATTGCTTTTGCCGCCTTTGAACTTCATATTCTAAAACGTCCAGGGGCTGAAAGCATTTATAACCAAGACGAAATCACTGCAGCAAAAACCTACTACGATCAAATGACGGAAGATGAAGTTCAGCAGCTTACCCGAAATATTATCGCTGGGCTTCCTGGGGCTGAAGAAGGCTATACGTTAGATGAATTTCAAAGCCAATTAGACCGCTATAAAGAGATTTTACCGGAAAAATTCCGCTCGCATTTGTCTTATTTCTTAAATGAAATTGTACCGGTTGCACAAGAAGTTGGGATTAAAATGGCGATTCATCCTGATGATCCACCCCGCCCGATTTTAGGTTTACCACGAATCGTATCAACTATTGAAGATATGCAATGGTTTGTAGAAACCCAGCCTTTACCTGCTAATGGTTTCACAATGTGTACCGGCTCTTATGGTGTGCGTTCTGATAATGATTTAGTGAAAATGACGGAGCAATTTGCCGACAGAATTTATTTTGCTCATTTACGCTCCACCCAACGTGAGGATAATCCTTTTAGTTTCCATGAAGCGGCGCACTTAGAAGGCGATGTAGATATGTTTAATGTAGTGAAAGCGTTATTAAGCGAAGAATATCGTCGCTTAAATCATGGTGAAACCCGTTTAATCCCAATGCGTCCGGATCACGGTCATCAGATGTTAGATGATTTACATAAAAAAACCAACCCGGGTTATTCTGCGATTGGCCGATTAAAAGGTTTAGCCGAATTTCGTGGGTTAGAAATGGCGTTAAAGAAAGTTTATTTTAATAAATAAAATGATTTCTTGTAAATTGAATAAAATCAGCACGTGAATCCGTGCTGATTTTATTTAGTAGAAAATATATTAAGGTTATTTACTTGTTAAATATTTTCATTTTGCTTTTTGTAGCTTAGCATAGGCGTTTAACAACGCCTGATGTTCTTTGAAATTCTCTAATTTCTCATCACTTGCCGGAAGATTGTAGAAAGGATTTCCATTCTCTATGACGGCAGCCCAAGCCTGTTCAGTGGTTTCCTTGCCATACATTTTTTCAAATGCACTGCGATATTGTTCAGGAACACGATTTTTATCTAAACAAAGTTCAAGTACGCTAATGAGCGCACGATAATAATTGGTACGTTCCGGTGTGAACACAGAACTATTCATATTTAGCGTCCAGTTAGCCCAATCCAATGCTTGTTCTAATTCGCCTAATGCGAGGTGTAACATGGATTTCAATTCGCCTACCCGTAAGGTTGTCCAGCCGCTAGTTTTAGGAGCAACGATGCCGATAAACTCTTGAACGCGGGTCGCATCATCAATATTTTGACTGTCCAATTCTTCTAACAATTCTGCGTAAGTTTCAGGGACGTGGTGCCAGTTTGGTAAATCTAATAGAATTTCTCGCCAATCCATTCCCATATTGTTATTGGCATAGATCAAGTCGTCTGCCGGGTAAATATCTGACATGCCCGGTACGATGATACGGCAAGCATATACGCCCAAATGGTTGTAATCCATAATGTACACCTCTTTATTTTCCTGACGAAAAATCGCCATGAGGTTGTTGTATTCTTCTTGGGTTGTGCCGGAAAAATCCCAATCGACAAATGTATAATCAGGCGTTTGTTTGAATAAATCCCACGAAATTAAACCACTGGAATCAATGAAATGGGTTTCAAGATTGGCATGCTCGGCGACATCTTCATTACTAAAGGAAGGTGGTGAAAATACGTCTAAATCTTTCAAACTACGACCTTGGAGAAGTTCTGTCACGGTACGTTCTAATGCCACTTGGAAATTAGGATGAGCGCCGAAAGAGGCAAAGCAAGTGCCGTTATTGGGATTGAATAACACTACGCAAATCACCGGATATTGACCACCTAAGGAAGCATCAAAAGCGTAGATTGGAAAGCCTTCTTCTTCTAATTTATTGATAGAAACTTGGATAGATGGATAGCGAGCCATCACTGTGGTTGGAATTTCCGGTAAGCTTATCGCTTCAGCGATAATTTTGTTTTTGACATAGCGTTCAAACACTTCCGATAGACCTTGTACACGGGCTTCAAATCTGGAGTTACCTGCCGACATACCATTTGATACATAAAGATTAGCGATAATACTTTGTGGAATATATAGCGTTTTTTCATCGGATTGGCGAATATAAGGCATTGCGACAATACCACGATCGTAATTACCTGATTGTAAATCGACTAACAATTCCGGTGTGAGTTCACCATTAGGATCAAAATAGGCAAGTAGGTCATCATCTAAAATACCTTTCGGTAGCATTGATTCATCTTCAATTGGAAACCATTTTTCACTTGGATAGTGAACAAAACTGCTATTTGCAATTTCTTGCCCTAAATAGAAATCTGCAAAAAAGTAGTTAGTGGAAAGACGTTCAAAATATTCTCCTAATGCTGATGCGAGCGCCGCTTTTTTGCTTGCTCCTTTGCCGTTTGAGAAACATTGAGGACAATCTTTATCACGAATATGAACCGACCAAACATTCGGTACAGGATTAAGCCATGAGGCTTCCTCAATATTAAAACCAAGTGCGGTTAATTTTTGTTGAAATTTTTCGATGCTATCTTCTAAGGCGGCATCTTTGCCCGGAATAAAGGTTTGTTCAGTCATTTTTGTTCCTAAATAAAAAGAAAAGTGCGGTGAATAATAGGGGAGTTTGGGCGAGGGAGCAAGAATTGATTTTAAGCATAGCGCATTACTTGGCGTGAGGTGAACGGTGGTAATCGGGCATTTCCTCTTGGAAAGCTTCCGCCGGTTGTAAAAACGTTGGTGTTTTTGACCGCTCTTTCTCAGTATTGAGCGTGAAGGGAGTGTGACGTTTTTGTGCGATTATCAGCGTTAAAGGGGAAAATATCGTGGCGTATTGATGTTTGATAGCAATATTTTTGCGTTCCACAATATCAAAATGGAGCAACGCTAGCCAGTCAATAATACGCCAAGTCGGGTATTGGCGGAAAGGAAAATTCCCAAGTTTATGCTTAAAAATAAGTGGGCTGAGAGGATTAAATAAAGAAAGAAATAGCCAACCGTCATCCGATAATACTCGGTGTATTTCACGTAAGATTTGGTGAGGATCTTGTGCAAAGTTAAGTGTATTGATCAGAAAGCAGGCGCTAATTTCCTTTTGAACAAGCGGCAATGCCGTTAATTTTGCTTGGAGCAACGTATCATTTGCGGTTAAAAGTGCGGTTAAATTTGGCGAGATTTTTTCGCTGACCAATATTTGATGGCGCATAGGCAACTCGGCGATGACTTCTGCACTTAACGCACCGAGTTTTAATATTTGGTAATCTAAAATTTTTGATAGCCAAGGCGACAATGTTTTTTGTAATGCGTTACAATATGCCTCGCCCTGTGGGAGTTGCTGCCAACTTATTGGGGAAGAAAGAGGGTGTTTTGCCTTTGCTTGCCAGTTGATGATCATCAGATATCCAAATTTAGAGAGGAATTATGTTATTTGCCTTACCCGCCTTGAATGACAATTATATTTGGCTTTATCAACGTGAAAATTTACCGCTTATTATTGTTGATTTACCGGAAACTGACAAGCTTTTTACTTGGCTTGACGTGAATCATTCACCTATTGAAGTGCTATTATTAACCCATGAACATGATGATCACACTCAAGGTGTTGAGGCATTCAAGTTACGTTATCCGAATGTGCCCATTTATGGTTCACAAGAATGTGCGTCAAAGGGGGCAACCCAGATTGTTAATGAGGGAGTGATTATTACGCCAAATTATCATATCCAAGTGATTCCCACCGGCGGGCATACTGCACAACATATCAGTTTTGTTGTCGATAATCATTTATTTTGTGGCGATGCGTTATTTTCTGCCGGTTGTGGGCGTGTATTTACCGGTGATTATGAGCAAATGTTTGAGGGGTTATCACGCCTAAAAACATTACCTGATGACACCATTGTTTGCCCTGCTCATGAATATACGTTGGGTAATTTAGCTTTTGCGGAAACTGTGATAACAGATAAAAGTGCGGTTAAAAATCACCGCACTTTGGTGGCGCGTTTACGTGCGGAAGGCAAGCCGAGTTTACCAACAACGCTAGAATTGGAAAAATTAATTAATCCTTTTTTACAGGCAAAAACGCTGGAGGTATTTACTGCATTACGAAAAGCGAAAGATCAATTCTAACTATTTTGCGTTATTCTGAGAGGATGACAGAGAGTTGATTTGCTCAAACGACGGCAATTCATTAAAATAGCCCATAAGTTTCTCTCTAATTTTTCACCGCACGTTAAAAGTGCGGTTATTTTTAAATGTATTATGACCCTTCTTGTTCTTGGTATTAATCATAAAACGGCTTCAGTTTCTGTACGTGAAAAAGTCGCTTTTTCTGATGAAAAGCGGCGTATTGCCTTGCAACAAATTAAACAGCAGAACCTTGCCCAAGGTGCAGTGATTCTTTCTACTTGTAATCGAACAGAGGTCTATTTGCATCATCGCCAAATTTCACCACAAGAATGTGATGAATGGCAGAGAAGTGCAGAAAAATGGTTTGCAAATATTCATCAAATCCCTTTAGACGAACTTGTTTCCTGTATTTATGTCCATCAAAATCAACAAGCGGCGAATCATTTAATGAGAGTAGCTTGTGGTTTAGATTCTTTAATTTTAGGTGAACCACAAATTTTAGGACAGGTTAAACAAGCTTTTCAGGTGAGCGAAGACTATTATCAAACGGAAAACTCACCTTTTTCCACAGAGCTTTCCCGCTTGTTCCAAAAAACATTTTCTACGGCAAAACGTGTACGTACGGAAACTAATATTGGAGAGAGTGCGGTCTCTGTTGCCTATGCGGCTTGCAGTTTGGCGCGTCAGATTTTTGAATCACTACAGGATTTGACCATTTTGCTTGTCGGCGCAGGAGAAACGATTGAATTAGTGAGCCGTCATTTATTACGCCATGGTGTAAAAAAATTAATGATAGCGAACAGGACATTAGCAAGGGCTGAACAGCTGGTCGATACCTTGGTTACAGAAACTAAAATTGAGGTCTTTTCCTTAGAAAATTTGCAAAACGCTTTGAATCAGGCTGATATTGTCATTAGTTCTACCGGTAGCCCTAATGTATTAATTCATCAAAAGATGGTGAAGCTTGCACAGAAAAAACGGCATTATTCGCCAATGCTGTTAGTGGATATTGCGGTGCCAAGAGATATTGATGAAAATGTGGAAAAATTAGACAGCGTTTATCATTACACCGTTGATGATTTACAAGGTATTATTCAACGTAACTTAAACCAACGTGAGCAAGCCTCTAAACAAGCTGAGGGAATTATTGCACAAGAATGTGCCGATTTTTTTGAATGGTTAAAAGTACGTCAATTTTCCAATCTTATTAAGCATTATCGTGCTGACGCAGAACATATTCGCCAAGATTTGTTGGGGAAAGCATTACAACATTTGGCTCAAGGCGATAATGTGGAAAGTGTACTGCAAGAATTTAGTTATAAGTTAATGAACAAACTTATTCATGCGCCGACACAGACAATGCAATCCATGATGAAAGCAGGCAATGCCGAAGGGTTGCATTTGTTTTCTAATACTCTCAATCTTTCCCATCCCCTCGATGAAAAAAATAATTAAATTTTTGACCGCACTTTGTGGCTTTTTGGTCTTTTCTCTACAAGCGTCATATCGCACTTTTACAGAATCGAATATTACTTATGGTATTTTCCAAGCGAAACCGGAAGACGTAAGGTTACACTGGCGTGATAGTGAAGGCAAAAATTATCGCTCTCTGACGAATTTAAAACGCGAGTTGGAAAAAAATTATCAGGTAAAAATGATTATGAATGCCGGTATTTACAGTAAAAACGATGTCCCTGCTGGTCTATGGATTGAAAATGGTAAAGAATTGAATCCATTAAATATAAAACGAGGCCGTGGAAATTTTCATATTCAACCCAATGGGGTATTGGCATTGGTGGGAAAACAGGCTTACATTCTTACCACGAAAGCATATCAACAGAAAAAATTGAACCCCATATTTGCACTGCAATCCGGTCCAATGTTGTTAATTGAAGGGAAAATCAATCATCAATTCAGCCCAACGTTAGAAAGTTATCATAAACGTAATGCAGTATGTTTGAATAAGCAAAATGAACTTTTATTTATTCTGACGACATCAGGGAAACCAAATCTTTATACATTCAGTCAGGGATTACAGAAAATTGGTTGCCATAATGCCTTATATCTAGATGGTACAATTTCTAATTGGTATATTCCTAGCATGTTTAATAGTTTTCACTGGCACCATTTTGTTGGGATGATTTCTGTTGCAGAGTAGGGTAAAAAATAATAAAAGCGTTTTTTTTATAAGCAACTAAATCCAAAAATAGGATTTTTTATAAAAAGTGATTGACTAGATTGGGACAAATCAGCATAATACGCCCCGCAAAGCCGATATGGTTAGCAAGATGGCTACATAGCTCAGTTGGTTAGAGCACAACACTCATAATGTTGGGGTCGCAAGTTCGAATCTCGCTGTAGCCACCATGCGGGACTGGCGAAATTGGTAGACGCACCAGATTTAGGTTCTGGCGCCGAGAGGTGTGTGGGTTCAAGTCCCTCGTCCCGCACCATTTATCGCTTTGTAAGTCAAAATAGTAGTTGGGGTATCGCCAAGCGGTAAGGCACCGGGTTTTGATCTCGGCATCCCTAGGTTCGAATCCTAGTACCCCAGCCATACTATCCTAGTTTATCCTATATTCTTAGTTAAAAGAATTTCTATTGGGGTATCGCCAAGCGGTAAGGCACCGGGTTTTGATCTCGGCATCCCTAGGTTCGAATCCTAGTACCCCAGCCATATCAATTTTTGTTTTTTTGCTTCGTTTCGCCTTGTTTTGAAATTTCTCATTTCCAATGTAAAAATGCGATCAAAATTGACCGCACTTTAAGAATTCTTATCAAAATAAAACCTTGATTCAAAGGATTAACCACAAATTTTTTATTTTTTATTAGGTATCACTTCTTCCTGGCAATGAGGGCAATTTATGAGGTGTTCCTCATGGTTATGCACAATATAGTGTCCCATTTTTTTGGCTTTTGTATCTAAATATTTCGTATTATAGCGATTTTCCCCCACATTTAGAGGCACCCGTTCCACCACGTTAATACCTGCTTTTTTCATTGTTTCTACTTTTTCCGGATTATTTGTCATTAAACGGACTTTTTTTACGCCAAGTAACTCAAACATATCGGCACAGACCTCAAAATTGCGTTCATCCGCTTTAAAACCGAGGGCAAGATTGGCTTCAATCGTATCCATCCCCTGATCCTGTAAAGAATAAGCACGAATTTTATTGATTAGACCGATACCACGCCCTTCTTCACGGTGATAAATTAAGACGCCACGGCCTTCTTCCTTAATTTGACGAAGTGCGGTAGCAAGTTGGAAACCGCAGTCGCATTTTAAACTATGCAGGGCATCACCGGTTAAACATTCGGAATGAATGCGGGCTAAAACAGGTTCATCACTATTTGAAATATCGCCCATTACTAATGCAACATGTTCTTTTTTCGTATCGGGAAATTCAAACCCGACCATTTTAAAAATACCATATTCAGTCGGTAAATTAGCTTGAGTGACCAGTTGAATTTTTGCCATAAAGTTATCCTTATTCCTTTTCATTTCTGCTAAAATGCACACTTTGTTTTTTTATTATCAAGGGGCGAGCATGTTTAAAAGGCTGTCATTATATACGTTATTACTTTGTCTTGTACCGTTTTTTATGTGGGGTTTTTCCTATCAATGGAACGGTAATGCTCAACTCACGGAAGCTGATTATTGGCTTTATTTGCTCACCGAAACAGGCAGTGTGCCCTATGCGTTGATTACCTGTGGTGTGTTTGCTGTTATTTTTGGCTTTTTGTTTAAAAGTCGTAAACAGTGGATGCTAGGTGTGGCTGTAATGGCATTTTCTGTGGTCGCGACTCAAGCAGTGAAAACAGGTTTAAAAGCGGTTTTTAAAGAGCCACGCCCGTTCACGGTATATCTAGCGGAACAAACCAATCAAACTACAGAAAACTTTTATAGAAATGACCGCACTCAGCGGGCTGCGATTGCAAAAAACTTTTATTCTACTCAGCCAGACACGCCAGCTTGGCTTGTAAACCACTACGAAAATGAAACGGGTTATTCTTTCCCATCAGGACACACCATTTTTGCGGCGACTTGGTTAATGCTTGCCGTAGGGTTTACGCAATTATTAGGTAATCGTTCGTGGCAAGCTAAATGGCTGGTTGGAGCTATAGCATTATGGAGTTTGTTGATGTTAGTCAGTCGCGTCCGTTTGGGGATGCATTATCCTATCGATCTTTTTGTTTCAACGGTTTTTGCTTGGATAATCAACCTCGCTATTTTCGGTTTTTTACAGAAAAAACGATCTTCGTCATAAAATCAAAATAAAAGTGCGGTTAAAATTTCGCTTAGTTTTCCATTTTTTATAAGAGGATTTGATTATGTACTATGGTTTGGATATCGGTGGCACAAAAATTGAGCTTGCGGTATTTAATGAAAAGTTAGAAAAATTATATTCTGAACGTGTTCCTACTCCTAAAACCGATTACGATGAGTGGCTCAACGTGATTGTGGATTTAGTCAATCGTGCGGATGAACAATTTGGCGAGCGTGGCACGGTTGGATTAGGCGTACCGGGATTTGTGAATCAACAAACGGGGCTGGCGGAAATTACCAATATTCGTGTGGCGGATAACAAGCCTATTCTACGTGATCTTTCCGAACGTTTAGGGCGTGAAGTGAGAGCGGAAAATGATGCGAATTGTTTTGCCTTATCTGAAGCCTGGGATGAAGAAAATCAACAATATCCTAGCGTACTCGGGTTAATTCTCGGCACAGGATTTGGTGGCGGTTTTGTGTTAAATGGGAAAGTACATTCCGGGCAAGTTGGGATGGCTGGTGAGCTTGGACATTTGCAGTTAAATTATCACGCCCTGAAATTGCTTGGTTGGGATAATGCCCCGATTTATGATTGCGGTTGTGGTAATAAAGCCTGCTTAGATACCTATCTCTCCGGTCGTGGGTTTGAAATGTTGTATCATGATCTTAAAGGTGAAAAGCTATCTGCCCGTGAAATTATTGATGCCTTTTATGGTGGGAAAGAAAGTGCGGTCGATTTTGTGAACCTTTTTGTGGAATTAGCGGCGATTTCTATTGGAAACATTATAACGGCGTTTGATCCGCACATGATTGTGCTGGGTGGGGGATTATCAAATTTTGATTATTTATATGAAGCCTTACCAAAAGCGTTACCGGCTCATTTAATGCGTACGGCAAAAGTTCCGCCAATTAAAAAAGCCAAACATGGTGATTCCGGTGGTGTGCGCGGTGCGGCGGCGTTATTTTTAACTAAATGATTTTCTTAAGGCGTATGAATTTTTCATACGCTTTTTGTTTTTATCTAATAATTGTCCATTTTATTAAATAAAATCTTCTCAAATCTCATTTCTTTTCAATATTTTTTGATAAATATCGTTTTTTTTCCTCTTTTTCTCTACAATTCTTTCTCTTTATTTTCATTTGGGAGGAGCTTTATGGAATTGATTCACTATTTAGAACAATTATTAGTTTGGATTGTTGATCATCTTGATGGGCCACTATGGAATTTGACTATTGTCATTTTGCTTGGTGTCGGTTTATTTTTTACCATCACAACGGGGTTTGTGCAGTTACGATTATTTCCGATGAGTATTCGAGAAATGTGGTTTGGACGGGCGGCAGAAGGTAGCTCTTTAACCCCTTTCCAAGCCTTTGCTACAGGGCTTGCCAGCCGAGTAGGGGTAGGGAATATTGGTGGTGTTGCAACGGCGATAGCTCTTGGTGGCGAAGGGGCGGTATTTTGGATGTGGATCACCGCTTTTATTGGCATGTCGAGTGCCTTTGCCGAATCCACGTTAGCACAATTATTTAAAATTCAAGATAAAGATGGCTCATTTCGTGGTGGCCCGGCTTACTATATGGTACAAGGATTGAAATCACGTACTATGGCGGTGGCGTTTGCCATAGCACTCATTTTTACCTTTGGCTTCGCTTTCAATTCAGTGCAGTCAAATTCCATTGTAGAAGCGACCCGTAATGCTTGGAACTGGCAAGGTGAATATGTTGGTATTGCATTGGTGGTTTTAACTGCTGCGATTATTTTTGGCGGTATCAAACGCATTGCTGTCATTTCTAGTAGTCTCGTGCCAATAATGGCATTGTTCTATTTAATTATGGCGGTGATTATTCTGGGGATGAATATTGAATTGGTACCAACGGTGATCAATAACATTATCAAAAGTGCGTTTACCTTTGATGCAGCAGCAGGTGGCTTTTTCGGCGCAATGGTTTCCAAAGCTATGATGATGGGAATTAAGCGGGGGTTGTTTTCTAATGAAGCAGGGATGGGGTCAGCCCCTAATGCCGCAGCGGCTGCTCATGTGAAGCACCCTGTTAGCCAAGGTTTAGTCCAAATGCTTGGTGTGTTTGTGGACACGATGATGGTGTGCACTTGTACGGCTATCGTGATTTTACTTTCAAACAACTATGGAGGTGAGGAGCTTAAAAGTATTTCTCTCACGCAAAGCGCTTTGCAATATCATGTGGGTGAATTTGGCTTGCATTTCCTTGCCTTTATTTTGTTGCTTTTTGCTTATTCTTCAATTATTGGAAACTACGCTTACGCAGAAAGTAATATCCGCTTTATTAAAAATAAACCTTGGTTTGTGTTGTTATTCCGTTTAACGGTTCTGTTTTTCGTTTATTTCGGTGCTGTGCGTTCAGGCAATGTGGTATGGAATTTTGCCGATACAGTGATGGCTGTGATGGCAATTCTGAATTTGGTGGCAATCGTGCTACTTTCACCAATTGTGTGGAAATTACTGAAAGATTATCAACGTCAACTTAAAGCCGGAAAAACACCGGAATTTAAAATTGAAGATTATCCGGAATTGAAAAAACGGGTGTTTGAACAGCAAACTTGGAAATAACGGTATGATGTCGCAAATATATAGGGTAGGAATTTTACCGAGAGGTAGGAACATACACCTTTCAAATAAACCCTAAATGAGATTTGTACAACATATAATGTTGAGAAATAGTAAAGTGCGGTCAAAATTGACCGCACTTTTTTTATCCCTTCAAATTTCGATAAGTTAAAAAATAATAAGCGAGAACCGCGATTACGACACAAGCCCCCATTGTGAACAGCATGGGCGCTGCCGTGTCCATTTTCATGGTGGCGACTAAGCTTCCCATAATCGCACCGGTGGCAAAACGCACACTACCCACCAAGGAATTAGCCGTGCCGGACATTGTTGGGAATTTCTCTAAAATGGATGCCATCGCATTAGAAGAAATCAGCGGATTTTGCCCGACAAAAAACGCCACGCCTAGCGCCATTGACCAAAAACCGAAATCAAAAAGTGCGGTTAAAATGAGCCACATTCCCGATAAAAATTGAACGGTAAGACCAGTACGTAACATGGTTTCCGCACCAACTTTTGTGACAAATCGTCCGTTAAGAAAAGAGGCGAAAGTCATAATTGCAATATTCAGCATAAAGAAATAACCGAATTGATCTACGGGAATGCCGTAAATACCGATATACACAATAGAGCCCGCAGTCACAAAGGCAAATAAACCACCAAAACCGAAAGAGGCAGCGAACATGTAACCCAGCACTTCTTTTTGCTTCCACAGGCTCATAAAGTTTCGAGCAATAATATTCAAACGAAGTGGAATACGATTTTCTTTTTTGTGGGTTTCAGGAATGATAAAAAATACTAAAAATGCAGATAATGCTCCCATTAACGAAATAACATAAAAAATGGCGTGCCAGTGGAAATATTTTACGATATAACCACCGATAATTGGTGCAACCAATGGCGCAACCATAAATACCAGCGTGATGGTGGACATCACTTTTGAGAGTTCATTTTTACTGAATAAATCTCGCAATAATGCACCGGAAAGCACTACAGGCGCGGCACCAAAGAAACCTTGTACAAAACGAAGTGCGGTGAAATTTCCGATAGAATTGATTTCGGTTAGAACTAATGCGCTGATCGCACCGATAACCACGCCAAGTAAAATGATCGGTTTACGTCCGAAACTATCGCCGAAAGGACCCCAAAACAACTGCCCGAATGCCATACCATAGGCAAAGGCGGTGAGTGTGTGTTGAACTTGCTCTGGGCTGATTTGCAGATCTTTGGCAATTTCTAAAAAAGAGGGCAAATACATATCGACACCGAAAGGTGGCAACATGGATAAAATGCCCAATGTCATAATAAAGATAAAGGTAGGTTGGGTCGTTTTGTTCATATTATTTTCCTAAACTTGCGATTTCTGCTTGTGTAAGGGGGCGGTATTCACCTTCTTCTAGGGTTTCATCCAATACGACTTCACCGATTTTCCAACGGTGCAATTCGACGACTTTATTACCAAGTGCGGCAAACATTCGTTTAACTTGGTGATAGCGTCCTTCCGAGATGGTCAGATTGACATTGTAATCGTCTAAAATTTCAAGTTTTGCGGGTTTGGTCGGCGTTTTTTCTCCACGTAATAAAATCCCTTCTTCAAAAGTTCGCTCATAATGAGGTTCAACCGGATCAGCCAAGGTGACAAGATAGGTTTTTTCACAATGATGTTTCGGCGAAGTAATGCGGTGCGACCATTGCCCATCATCAGTGAGCAACACTAGCCCTGTGGTATCCACATCTAAACGCCCGGCACTGTGTAACTTTCCGGCGAGCGGGTAATCAAAAAATTGATAAATAGTCGGATAGTCACCATCATCATTTGAACATACACAACCTTGTGGCTTGTTCAACATCAAGTATTGTCCACCTTCTAACCAAGTCAGTCGGGTTTCTTCGAAATAAATCTCATCTTCCGGTGAAATTTTACGGGCACTATTTTTTTCAATTTCACCGTTAATTTTGACCGCACTTTGGCGAATGGCTTTGCTGGCTTGAGAACGGGTTAAGCCGGTATTTTCGGCAATGAATTTATCTAATCGCATAAGATTTTCTCTTTTTTATTTATTAGGGCGTTTTTCCGCAGACTTGAATCTGCCGATGAGAAAGGAAAAATAAAAAAACACCCTATGGGATTATTGGGGTAGTGATAAATTAAGTTTGGTTAAACCAAGATACATAATCAAATTGATCATAATACTTCATTCCATTCCAACCGGAAAAAGCAAATAAATCACCCACCTGATTTTGTCGTTCAAAACCTTGGATATAAAACGCAGAGCGTAACTCCGGATAAGGTTTATGGGTAAATACCACTTTATTTTTGAATGGAAGTTGATCAAAGGCGACAAGATTCTCATAAGTGATACCTTGTGCACCGTCTTTATCCGTCATGATGATAAATAAATTATCAGGATTGATCCGAGCAGATCGGATTTGCCATTTTTCTCTTGCTTCTTGCTCACTATGATAGTGCATAAAATGGATTTCAATATCTGACAGTTTTCCGACCGGATAGGCTTTCTCAGAGGCGATAAACTCAAGGGATTGCTGTTGATAAAAATCAATATTTTGCAAATAACGAATAAAGTCTCTTGGGCTTAAATAGAGATTTACAAAAGGTGAGTTAAAAGGTTCACCAAGATCATGCAAAATAAACGCACCGACACAGTTGGCGGAGATAACCGTCATACCATGGTTTTTTAAACGTGATTTGAGTTGATGATTAATGAATTTTCTTTGCAGTTGATTCACTGCTGTGTTGATTTTTGATAGCAATAGCGCCTCTCCTGAATGGTTGTATGCTACTCTCTTTAATCTATGAATTCAACCGATAATTTTTGTAACAAATTTGTAAAAATTTGCGGTTCATCACAAATTTAGGCGAAAAAAGGGCGTATAATCAGGTCGTTTTTTTAATTTGGTTCTATGCGAACCAAGGTTCCGTATCACCACAATGGAGTATTTATATGAGCGAACAACTACGTCAAGCCGCATTGGATTTCCACGAGTTCCCTATCCCGGGAAAAATTGAAGTTACCCCCACTAAATCATTGGCAACCCAACGCGATTTAGCCCTCGCTTATTCTCCGGGTGTGGCGGAGCCTTGTTTAGAAATTGAAAAAGATCCTTTAGCATCTTATAAATACACTGCACGCGGGAACTTGGTGGCTGTGATTTCAAACGGTACCGCAGTTCTAGGATTAGGCAATATCGGTGCGCTTGCCGGTAAGCCTGTGATGGAAGGAAAAGGTGTCTTATTTAAAAAGTTTGCCGGTATTAATGTATTTGATATTGAAGTAAATGAACATGATCCGGACAAGTTAGTGGATATTATCGCCTCGCTTGGGCCTACTTTTGGTGGTGTAAACCTTGAAGATATTAAAGCACCGGAATGTTTCTATATTGAGCAAAAATTACGTGAGCGTATGAATATTCCCGTGTTCCATGACGATCAACACGGTACAGCAATTATTAGTGCGGCAGCAATTATTAATTCACTTCGCATTATTGGTAAAAAAATTGAAGACGTACGTCTCGTTGCCTCCGGAGCTGGGGCTGCTTCTATTGCTTGTTTGAATTTATTACTCTCCCTTGGGATGAAACGTGAAAATATCACTATTTGTGATTCAAAAGGTGTGGTATATAAAAATCGTGGTGATCGTATGGATAAAACGAAAGAAGATTATGCGATTGAAGACAACGGTTGGCGCACATTAGCTGATGCTATCCCGAATGCGGATATTTTCCTCGGTTGTTCTGCCGCAGGGGCATTGACACAAGATATGGTTAAAACTATGGCGGCGCACCCAATAATTCTTGCCTTGGCTAATCCTAATCCTGAAATTACCCCGCCGGAAGCCAAAGCCGTTCGTCCTGATGCGATAGTTTGTACCGGTCGTTCAGACTATCCGAATCAAGTTAACAATGTCCTTTGTTTCCCATTTATTTTCCGTGGGGCATTAGATGTGGGGGCAACCACGATTAATGAAGAAATGAAGCGTGCGACGGTTTATGCCATTGCCGATTTGGCACTTGAAGAACAAAATGACGTAGTGACTTCAGCCTATGGCGGAGAAGGCGCAACCTTTGGTGCAGATTATGTGATTCCACGTCCGTTTGACCCTCGTTTAATTGTACGTATCGCTCCTGCTGTGGCAAAAGCCGCAATGGATTCAGGTGTCGCTACACGCCCCGTCTTGGATTGGAATGGATACATTGAAAAATTGACTCAATTCGTTTACAAAACCAGCTTGTTTATGCGACCGATTTTTAATCAAGCCAAATCTGCAAAACAGCGTATTATCCTTGCGGAGGGGGAAGAGGCAAAAGCCTTACATGCGGTACAAGAAGTGGTTTCCATGGAACTTGCCTTGCCAATTTTAATTGGTCGTAAAGATGTGATTGAAGAAAAAATCAAAAAACTGGGTTTACGTTTGGAAGTAGGGGGAAACGTCGAAGTAGTAGATAATGAAAATAATCCACGTTATGAAGAATGTTGGAAATATTATTACAACCTCACAAAACGCAAGGGCGTCACACCAGCAATCGCTAAACGTGTTGTGCGTTCAAACACAACTGTACTTGCCTCCGTCTTAGTCAATTTAGGCTATGCAGATGGATTAGTATGCGGTTTGTTTGGTTCTTATGGCAAACATTTAGATTCTATTAGAGATATTATTGGCTTAAAAGATGGGGTAAAAACCGCCGCAGCTTTAAATAGCCTTGTATTGCCAAGCGGTAATGTTTTCTTAACGGATACGCATGTCAATGATGATCCAAGTGCAGAAGAATTAGCAGAAATAACCTTAATGGCGGCTGATGAAGTTCATCGTTTTGGTATTGAGCCGGCGGTTGCCTTGCTTTCTCATTCCAATTTTGGTTCATCAAACACGCTAGGCGCACCAAAAGTACGTGATGCTTTGAAAATTGTACAAGAACATAACCCACAGTTAATGATTGATGGCGAAATGAGAGGTGACATTGCACTTTGTGCAGCACAACGTACAGAGGTTATGCCGGATAGCCCGTTAAAAGGTTCGGCGAACTTACTTGTGTTTCCTAATTTAAGTGCGGCACGTATTAGTTACAGCTTATTGCGTGGCACTACCACGGCCGTCACAGTAGGACCAATCTTAATGGGAATGAATAAATCAGCCCATATATTAAACCCAAGCGCTTCTGTTCGCCGGATCATTAATATGATTGCTTATGCAGCAGTAAAAGCACAACAAGACTAATTTGTTTGAGTAAAAAGTGCGGTCAATTAAATTTCTGTTTTATTGACCGCACTTTGTTTTTAATTAGCTAGTTATTTATTCGCTAAAATTACGGCTCTTGTTGGGGCTTGGTAACCTTCAATGGTTTTACTCTGATCATTTGGATCTAAAAAATCAATCAGGCTTTCGTTTTCCAACCAATCGGTTTTACGCTGTTCTTCCAATGTGGTTGGGGCGACATCGACACAGCGAGCGTGAGTGAAACCTACTTTTTCTAACCAGTTAATTAATGTGGCAACCGAGGGAATAAAATAGACATTTTTCATTTTGGCATAGCGATCTGTTGGCAGGAGAACAGTATTGGCATCGCCATCTACCACAAGGGTTTCTAGTACGAGTTCTCCACCTTTCTTCAATTGATTCTTAAGTTGAATAAGATGATCGAGGGGGGATTTTCGGTGGTATAACACGCCCATTGAAAACACGGTATCAAAGGCAGCAAGCGGTTGCATTTGCTCTATTCCAAGAGGAATGAGGTTTACACGGCGATCATTATTGAGGAGTTTACGAACTGCTTCAAATTGACAAAGGAAAAGTTCTGTGGGATCAATCCCCACCACCATTTTTGCCCCTTCACCCAGCATTCGCCACATATGATAACCGCTACCGCAGCCTACATCTAAAATAGTGCGATCTTTTAGTGGGGAGAGATGAGGAAGCACACGATCCCATTTAAAATCAGAACGCCATTCGCAATCCACATGAATACCGAATAAATGATAAGGGCCTTTCCGCCAAGGCATGAGCTGTTTTAAATGGTGAATAATACGTTGTTTTTCACCTTCTGAAAGCGGATAAGTGCGGTCGGATTTCACTGCATTTTTGAGATCAATACTCTCGGCATATAAATCAGGCAAAAAATCCACGACTTTTGACCATTTTTCATAGTCACCATGGGTTTGTTTTTCCCACGCTTTGAGTTGAAGGGGGAGGGTATCTAACCAATCGGATAATGGGCTTGTAGCAATTTGTTGATAAAATGGGCGAAAATCGATCATTTTGTTTCCTTACGGGCTTTTGAGAGCAAAATAATCCTAGAAAAGGTATTGAGGATCTAAGAAAGCTCGCATTCTACCTTATTTAGATTTATTATTCTATTTGTGAAAATAAGATTCAGAGACAAGAAATAATGGATGCCGTAGAGTTATTGATGAATGTAACCCCCAATGAAACCCGTATTGCATTGATGGAAATGGGCGGATTGAAAGAAGTTCATGTAGAACGCCAAGCAAAACGTGGCATTGTGGGAAATATTTATAAAGGGCGGGTAATGCGTGTATTGCCCGGTATGCAGTCCGCTTTTGTGGATATAGGCTTGGAAAAAGCGGCATTTCTGCACGCCTCCGATATTGTATCTCATACTGAATGCGTGGATGAGAATGAACAGAAACAATTTAAAGTAAAAAGTATTTCTGAGCTGGTTCGAGAGGGACAGGATATTGTCGTACAAGTTGTAAAAGATCCCCTAGGTACAAAAGGTGCACGTTTAACCACTGATATTACATTACCTTCCCGCTATCTTGTATTTATGCCGGAAAATAGCCATGTAGGGGTGTCACAACGTATTGAAAGTGAAGAAGAACGTACCCGTTTGAAGGCATTGGTAGAACCTTTCTGTGATGAATTAGGGGGATTTATTATTCGCACGGCAACAGAGGGGGCAACTGAGGAAGAGCTTCGCCAAGATGCGGAATTTCTTAAACGTTTATGGCGAAAGGTATTAGAACGTAAAAGTAAATATCCTACCCGCTCAAAGATTTATGGTGAACCTGCACTCCCACAGCGAATTTTACGTGATTTTATTGGGACGAGATTGGAAAGAATCCGTATTGATTCAAAGCTTTGTTTTAACGAAGTGAAAGAATTTACCGATGAATTTATGCCGGAATTAAGCGATAAGTTAGTACTTTACTCCGGAAATCAACCGCTCTTTGATGTGTATGGTGTAGAAAATAGCATTCAACAGGCTTTAGATAGACGGGTGAATTTAAAATCCGGTGGTTATTTGATTATCGAACAAACAGAGGCGATGACGACTATTGACATTAACACCGGCGCATTTGTCGGGCATCGTGATTTAGCAGAAACGATTTTTAACATCAATATTGAAGCAACAAAAGCTATTGCCCAACAACTTCAGTTACGCAATCTTGGTGGAATTATCATCATTGATTTTATTGATATGCACTTGGAGGATCACCGCAATCGAGTATTGGAATCTTTACAAGAGGCTCTTTCCAAAGATCGTGTTAAAACAAATGTTAATGGTTTCACTCAACTTGGTTTAGTTGAAATGACACGTAAGCGAACCCGTGAAAGCCTTGAACATATCCTATGTGATGAATGTCCGGCGTGCCGTGGTCGTGGTCATGTGAAAACGGTGGAAACGGTATGTTATGAAATTATGCGTGAGGTAATTCGCGTGTATCATTTATTCAGCAGCGAGCAATTTGTTGTATATGCTTCCCCTGCAGTGGCGGAATATTTAATTAACGAAGAATCTCATGGGCTTTTACCCGAAGTGGAAATGTTTATTGGCAAACGTGTCCAAGTAAAAACAGAACCCTTTTATAACCAAGAGCAGTTTGATGTTGTGGTGATGTAACAAAGTGGTGGTAAAACAAAAGTGCGGTCAATTTTGACCGCGCTTTTTTATGTTTTCGATATTATGTATCTGTTGCACAACGCTATTTTTGGGCTCGCTTGTAGGGATATATTGCAAGTGACAAAATTTTAATATATTGAAATGATTTGTTTCTTATAAGGGACACACGCAGTATCTCCCTACTTTCGTTGAAATTTCTGTTTTGTACTTGCCACATAACATTATCACTTTTGAAATGAAATAATATCAAATCATTTCTTATTACGATTGATTATCAACTAGAGTTTAATGTTATACTGCGAAACCATAAATGGTTTTTACTTATCCACTAAGGACGCGAAATGAATTGGACGCAAGAATTGTTGAATTCTTTTTATTGGATAATCAGTGTCATGGGGATTATCTTGACGATTTCTCCCCTGGTTGCATTCCTTTTGATCAGGATGACTAAGTGGGGAAGAGAGTTTTGGCTTTTAAGTGCTGATTATTTTTCAATTAAACGCAGAATTAAACCTTTGGCTTATTTTTTCACTGTGCTATTTTTTAGCTTGGTGACAGTTCGAATTGATATTTTATTATCAGAATGGAATAAAGCCTTATACAACGCATTGCAAAAGTTGGATGCCGCTGAATTTTGGGGGCAAATTATTGTTTTTGCTGTGTTATCAAGCGTGCATATTGCCAATGCCTTATTAATTTATTATGTACAGAAAGCCTTCACGATTCATTGGCGAAAATGGGCAAATGAAGCCATTTTAGATAAATGGTTTGTCAATCAAGCCTATTATAAAATGCTCTGTGATAGTGAAAAAACCGATAATCCGGATCAACGTATTCAACAGGATATTACCGCTTATATTACAAATTCCTTAAATTTATCCTTGGGATTAATCAAGTCCGTGACTTCAATGGTGTCATTTACGATTATTTTATGGGGGCTATCAGGTCCTATGCCGATAGGGGATTTTACGTTGCCTCATGCTATGGTGTTTTTGGTTTTTATTTATGTATTATCCAGCACCGTATTTGCTTTTAAAATTGGTAAACCTTTAATCAGGCTTAATTTTAATAATGAGAGATTGAACGCTAATTATCGTTACTCTTTAATGCGTATGAAAGAATATGCCGAAACTATCGCCTTTTTTAAAGGTGAAAAAGTGGAAAAAAATCAGCTACTCGCTCAATTTAACAAAGTGATTGATAATGTTTGGAAAATTGTACATCGAACCCTAAAATTTAATGGATTTAATCTTGCGGTGACACAGGTGTCGACAATTTTTCCCTTTTTAATTCAGGCGACCCGCTTTTTTGAGAAGCAGATCCAATTAGGTGAATTAATGCAAACGGCCCAAGCTTTTAGAAGGGTTCAGTCCTCTCTCTCTTTTTTCCGTAATATTTATGATGATTTTGCCGGTTATCGTGCGGTGTTGGAACGTTTGAACGGTTTTTATCAAGCCACTGGGGAAGCCCGCCATTTTGTCAATATTAAAATTGAAGAAGATAAAAATAACGTTATTTTTGAAGATCTTACTGTTAAAACCCCTGAAGGGGAGGTTTTAGTTAGGGAACTTAACATTCATTTATCTTTAGGAGATACATTATTAATTCAAGGTCTTTCAGGTTCAGGGAAGACGACCCTATTGAGAGCGGTTGCCGGTTTGTGGCGATATGCAGAAGGAAAAATATCTTACCCATTCCATAATAGTTTATTTATTGCTCAAAAAACGTATTTACCTCAAGGTCGTTTGATTGATGCACTATATTACCCAAATACTGTGCCTACTGATGTTAATCTCAGTAATGTTGCAAGCGTTTTAGATAGGGTTCAATTAGCACATCTTGTTGAAAAATTAGAGGAAGAAAATGATTGGACAAGAATTTTATCGCTTGGTGAGCAACAACGTATTTCTTTTGCCCGAATATTACTTTATCGTCCTATGATGATTTTTTTAGATGAGTCAACGTCAGCACTCGATGAGTATCTGGAAGAGCAGATGTATCTTCTTCTGAGAAAAGCGCTGCCGGGAAGTATCATTATTAGTGTGGGACATCGTTCTACATTATTTCATCATCACCAGCAATGTTTACGACTTCATACTGATGGGACTTGGTACTTAACTAACCTTTAACCATAGTTCGAATATGAATTCTTTTTGAATTTTGGGGGAGATTTATTGAAAATATCTCCCTCATTTGTTTGAATTTGTGATCTATCTCTCATTTTTTTCATTTTATTTTTAGTACACTCTAAAATCCTTAATGATAATCTTTCTTATTTGTAAAAGGGTTTAGCTTATTATGATGAAAAAAACACAGGTTGCGACATTCATTTCTTCTTTATTTATTACTTCAATAGCCTATGCTGATAGTTTGGAATCGGAAAATCAATTAGAGACGATTTCTGTGATTGCGAACTCATCATCGGGGTTTTCCGGCGCTGTAACACTTTCATCGGAGGATATCGCCCGTAAACCGGCAAGAAATGGGAATATTTCAGAATTACTTAAGAATAATCCGGCAGTACAGTTTAGCGGTACAACAAATAATTCAGCACAGGCGGGTGAAATTGCCCCTGATTTAGTCAGTTTTCATGGTGAGCCCTATTATAACAATAGCTATTTAATTGATGGTTTATCAAACAGTGATATGCTTAACCCTGGTTCATCTAATGGAGGGTATCGATCTGCTGAGGATTTTACTCAACCCACTTCTATGTATATTGCCCCCGGGTCGCCGGAATCTTTCTACATTAATAGTCGTTTATTAGGCAATGTTGCTGTTTATGATAGCAATGTACCGGCAAAATATTCTCGCTTTACCGGTGGTGTTGTCGATGCACAAATTAAAGAACCTGAAGTCTCAAAATCAAGTGGTTCAATCAGCTACCGTACCACTCGTGATAGTTGGACATCGTTTCAACTTAGTGATGAAGAGCGGTTAGAATTTGATAATGCTTACGCTGAAAGCAATGTCCAACCAAAATTTACTAAACATATTTTTGATTTCACGTTAAATCAGCCTATTAATGATAAAGCCGGTATATTATTCAGCTATAACCGTACACAGTCTAAAATGCCGGAATATCATCAGGGACTAAATCGTTGGGAAAAAGAGCGGCGTTTAGCAGAAACCTTTTTGGTGAAAGGCAGCTATCAAACAAGTGATCAACATAAACTATTGGCTACATTACTATATTCTCCTCATGAAAGTGTGTATTACAACGACAATGTTAAAAATGGGCGCTATGTAAGTGATGGTGGTGGTTGGCGTGCTAACATTGAATCACAATATGCAGATGATTGGGGGATAGTGAAGAGTATTCTTGCTTATCAGTATAACCGCAATCGAATCGCTTATGATGCAGGTACAAATTATTACAATTGGGTAGGGAATACTTTGCTGAGTACAGCCGGCACAGAATGGTGTTCGTTAAAAAATAAAAAATCGGGAAAATGTGATTATAAGCGAGAAGGGGGAATCGGTGAGTTATCTTCAGAGCTTAAAACATTAACATTGAAACAAGATTATGAATTAGAGCCTCTAAATTGGGGAAAGAGCGAACATAAGCTCTCTTTGGGCTGGCAGATAGATTTTGCTTCCGCACAGTCTGAGCGTCCAAATGCTGTGCGTTATATGCAATCAGTTCTTAATTATAACGGAAAAGATGGACGGGTTGTTTTAGCACCAAATTTTAATTCATTATTCAGAAATACGGGAAAAAATTGCCTTGATTGTATTCCAACTGAACAATTTCAAAATAGAATGACCTATTACTCGGCTTTTAATACGAAAGTCAATGTGAATAACTATAATCTCTATTTTTCTGACGAAATTTATTGGCAACGTTTTAAATTTGTACCGGGTGTCAATGTAAACTATGACAGCTTCTTAAAAAATCTCAATATTGCCCCTCGTTTTGCCTTTAATATTAATGTGTTAAATGATGACAGTTTTAATATTACAGGGGGTTATAACCGTTATTTTGCTAACAATATGTTGGCTTATGCGTTACGTTCAAATATTCCTTGTAATCGGGAAGGAGAGCGTTATGCGGATAAAAATGGTTCGGGAGAATGGAAATTAGGTGATTGTACCAACAACTCTATTTCTTGGGCGAACAGTCGGGATTTAAAAACACCTTATAGTGATGAATATAACCTTGGTTTTAACTACCGGCTAGCGGATCACACCTTGGTATTTAACTGGGTTCATCGTAAAAGTGAGCGCCAATTTACACCGGTGAAACAAGATTTGAAAAAGAACGCCCCTAAAGAAATGTCAAATGAGGGGAAAGGGCAAACAAACACCTTTACACTTAGCTTCCAAAATAATAAAGCCTATCAATTGGGTAAAATATTGATGAACTATCGTGCAGGTTTACGCTATCAAAATCGACATGTGAATTATCATGGTAATTATGATGATAGCTTAGTTTTCGATCCCGCTGCATTTAATGGTCGATACTACCTTTTTGAAGGGAAACGTTATGCCACGGTAAATGAATTACCACCGTTTAACTTTAATCAACCTTGGGAAGGCTTTCTTGAACTTCAAACCGATATTCCGGCTTGGAATTTAAAGTGGACACATACTCTTAATTATAAAACGGGCTATAAAGCTTATAACCGCTATGATGTTGCTCAATGTGTGAACTCAAGCCAGCCTCAAGCCTGCGGTGATTATAGTGGGGCGGTTTATGATTACCGTCTGAAAAAATACAGTGGAAAAGCTACATTAGATTGGCATTTACTTTGGGCATTACCTATCCGTGAACAAAAAATGGAAGTGAGCCTTGATGTATTGAATGTCTTTAACAGTCGGATTGCAACCGCGAGTCCTCGTTCTGAATATTTAGGCGGAACGGAAAGCCAAAGCATAACGAGTTATGAATTAGGCCGTCAATTTTGGCTAGGCATTGCTTACCACTGGTAACCAATATATCTATTTATCAAAAAAGAGAACACGTTAGGATGATGATGTCCTAACGTGGTTTTTATTTGCAGTTTATGGAGTTGATTTTGCGTAACCTATTTTATCTTTTCTTATTTTTATTTTCGGCAAACGTTGTTGCCGTTTCCCCTATTCCTGTTCAGGGACAATTAGAAAACGGTTTACGTTACACGATTTTACCTATTCATACCCAGCCACAGCGTGTTGATGTCATTATGCGGGTTTATGCCGGTGCGATTGATGAAACGCCGGCACAAAGTGGCGTTGCTCATATGGTGGAACATATGGCGTTTCGTGCCACGGAAACTCATTCAAAAGGCGTGATGCCCTACCTTCATCAGCAAGGTTGGTTACGGGGAAAAAATTACAATGCCTTTACCAACCAAGAAAACACGACCTATATTTATATTCCACCGAAAGCATTCAGCCTAACGGAAACATTGGATGTGGTGAAACAAATGCTTTTTAAGGCTCAAATTACGGCGAGTGATTGGGAAGATGAACGTAAAATTATTTTAGAGGAGTGGCGGACAAGAGACAGCTCAAAACGACGTCTCTTTGAACAACGCCAAAGTTCTTATCGTGTTGGTTCACGTTATGAAAATCGCCCGGTGATTGGTACGGAAAAGAGTATCAACACGATGCCGGTTACGGAATTACAACGATATTACAAAACGTGGTATGTACCCAATAATATGCAGTTACTGCTTGTTGGAGATATTAAAGCAAATGAGGCTGAAAAATTAATCAAAACGTTTTTTGCCGATTTGCCACGAAAAGTACTTCCTACTCGGGGTAACGATTATTATGAGCCTGCATTAGATGAACAAATTAAAGTTGATAGGCTTAGTGATCCCCAAAATAGCAATAGTCAAGTGAGCTATTTATGGCGGTTTGATGACAGTGCAAGCCAAGCTCAAACAGAGATGGGGTTTGAACAACGTCTTATTAATCAATTAGCCGTAAATAGTTTAAATCAGCGTTTTAGAAACGAAAAAGATCAAATACCGACAACCTTGTCTTCTCTCTCTGCCCGCCAGATCCCAGTAGGAAAAATAACATCGGCTTTAGTTCTTTCGGCTAATGTTGAGAAACAATCACATCGTGTTGGGGCAAATTATATTATTGAGCAAGCCGAGCGACTAAAACGTTATCCGATTACACAGACAGAATTGGATAAACAGAAAGAAAAAATTTTATTTCAGCTAGAAAACGACAAGGTAACCCAACAAAATTTCACCTTTGAAGATTGGGTGCAAGCTATGATTAATACCCTACTGAATGAGAAAGCCTACTATAACCAAGTTCAAATTGAACAAATGACTAAAAATGGAATAGAAAAAATCAGTTTGGAGGAGATTAATCAGCGTATTCAAGATTGGCTCAATGCCTCCGATCAAGTTTTTCAATATATGCCGCCATTAAATGTTGAAATGTCGCCAATTAAACTGACGGAAATTCAACAATGGTGGAAAATCGCTAGACAAGCTGATTTTCGTCGCCCTACAGAAAGTGCAAATGAGAAAATGACATTTTCTCCACTAAAACAACAAGGTCGTATTGTGAAAGAGCAACGTTTTCCAACACAAAATACAGTGCGTTGGACGCTTTCTAATGGGGATATTGTCGTTTGGTTAAAATCTCCGATTGCAAAAACAAAAAGCTACTTTGTTGCACAAAATCAGGCCGGCTCCAATGCCTCGATTATTCAAGATTGGAAGGGCAAATTGGCAATACAACTTATTGGCAATAATGCACCACTCAATTGGACACGTAATCAAATGCTGGAGTGGAAAGAAAATAATCATATTCCCCTTGTTATTCGGCAAAGTTTTGACAAGCTTAATATTCTCAGTACTGTTGAAAACAATAAATTTGCCGACTTACTTCGTTTCTACTATGCACAACAGAAAGAAACGACAATAAAAGAAGAATTTGATAAAACGAAAAGGGAAAAAATCCGCAGTGTTGAGTTACAGTCTCAGTCTGATAACTTTAAACGTAATTTAGCATGGGAAACCTTTGTTTACGGGCAGCCTATCAATCCTCAACCGAGTATTAAACAAATTGAAATGCTCACAGAGTCAGATCTGATGCAACAATGGCAGGCTCTTTCTCGTGTACCGGTTACCTACTTTATTCTGAATAATATGGAAGAAAGAAAAGTGCGGTCACTTCTGGAACAGAATTTAGCCGGGATTGAACGGGGAAAAAATATTGAAACCGAGCCCTTAAAAGTGCAGGCGGGGTCTTTAGAAGAAAAATTTGCGATGAATCCTGAGCCAAAGGATAACGTGTATATCTCGTGGTTTACGCCGGATAACTGGGAAGCGAAAAAAGCCTTGATGATTGAATTTGCCGGTAACATTGCTTCGGAAAAATTAAGCCAAAAAATGCGGGATGAAACACTCGGTATTTATAGCAAACGCTTTAAAAGCCGCTTACAAGCGGAGACTAACCGAACACAAACAACATTAACTTTTTCCTCCAATCCTGAGATGACAGATAAACTGATTGAAATGGCAAAACGGGTATTAGCTGATTTACCTACCAGCATCACGGCAGAAGAATTTGATACGGCAAAACGTTATTTTTACCAAACGGAAGAAAGCCAACAGCAATCTCCTGAGGCATGGTTAGAGCGACTCATTTATAGCGAAAACCGTTTTCATACCCCTCAGTATTTAACGGAAATTAATCAGCTTGTTGAAAGCATTACCCTTGATGAAGTAAAGTCTGTTGCGAAATATCTCTATAATCCTGAAAATCAACGGATATTTATTACAACGCATAAAAAATAAATTTTCTATGGGAAGTTCATAGCAATAAACAAAAAAGTATTTCAATGAAATATAGGGGCGTTATAAAACCAAATCATTTCAAACCGTCAAAATTTTAACCTGTTGAAATAACTTGATTTTTATAACGGATACACGCAGTGTATCCCTACAATGTCGTTGAAATTTCTATTTTGTGCATTTGCTACATAATACCGAATAAAAGAAAAAGTGCGGTGAAAATTGACCGCACTTTTTTCTTTCAATTTGTGATCTACCTCACATTTTTATAAGAAAACACTGTAATCTAGGAAAAATTCTTAGGGTTTCTACGTGATATTTGCAAGGGAAATAATGGATTCCGATCTAATATGCGCAAAATTATTTTATTCGGAGTCTATATTATGCTTAATTTTTTAAACGAAGTGAGAAAACCGACACTTGACTTACCGGTTGAGGAACGTCGCAAAATGTGGTTTAAACCTTTTATGCAATCTTATTTGGTGGTATTTTTTGGTTATATGGCCATGTATTTGGTGCGTAAAAATTTCAATATTGCCCAAAATGATATGATCGATACTTATGGGCTAACCAAAACCCAATTAGGGATGATAGGGCTGGGATTCTCCATCACTTACGGTATTGGTAAAACCGTGGTGTCTTATTATGCAGACGGGAAAAATACCAAGCAATTTGTTCCGTTTATGTTAATTCTTTCTGCCCTCTGTATGTTGGGATTCAGTGCAAGTATGGGCAGCGGTAGCGTTGCAATTTTCCTGATGGTGGCATTCTATGCGTTAAGTGGTTTCTTCCAAAGTACCGGCGGATCTTCAAGTTATTCTACCATTACAAAATGGACACCACGTAAAAAACGTGGCACGTTTTTAGGTTTTTGGAATCTTTCCCATAATGTGGGTGGTGCAGCCGCAGCGGGTGTGGCATTGTTTGGTGCAAATGTATTTTTTGATGGCCATGTGCTAGGAATGTTTGTGTTCCCTTCAATTGTTGCATTAATCATCGGTTTTATTGGTTTGCGTTATGGGAGTGATTCTCCTGAAGCTTATGGTTTAGGCAAAGCGGAGGAATTATTTGGGGAGAAAATTTCTGAAGAAGATAAAGATGCAGAAGAAAATCAACTCACGAAAAAGCAGATTTTTATCCAATATGTTTTGAAAAACAAAGTAATTTGGTTACTTTGCGTTGCAAATATTTTTCTTTACATTGTGCGTATCGGTATCGACCAATGGTCTCCAGTGTATGCTTACCAAGAATTAGGTTTTTCAAAAGATGCTGCAATTTCAGGTTTCGCTCTCTTTGAAGTCGGTGCGCTTGTTGGGACATTTTTGTGGGGATATTTATCTGATTTAGCGAATGGTCGCCGTACGTTGTTGGCGTGTGTGGCATTAATCCTTATTGTGTTCTCTCTTGAGTTCTATCAATTTGCAACAAATGAGACCATGTATTTAGTCACCTTATTTATTCTTGGTTTCTTAGTTTTCGGTCCACAATTATTAATTGGTGTCGCTGCTGTCGGTTTCGTACCGAAAAAAGCGATTGCGGTCGCAGATGGTGTAAAAGGAACTTTTGCTTATTTAATCGGTGATAGTTTTGCGAAATTAGGCTTGGGAATGATTGCAGATGGTACACCTATTTTTGGTTTAACCGGTTGGGAAGGCACTTTCGCCGCCTTAGATATTTCTGCGGTAGTCTGTATGGTGTTATTGGCCTTTGTGGCGATTGCTGAAGAACGTAAAATCCGTTATTTGAAAAAACGAGAAGCGGCAAAATCTTAGAAGATGCGTTTAATCCCATCATTCATTATGCAAAGTGCGGTCAAAATAGAAAGATTTTTGGTATTTGTAGCAAATGCATAAGAATAGAAATTCCAACTAAATATAGGGACAGTGGTTGGCTGTCCCTACAAGTATCCCAAAATCAGTTTTGTGCGATTGCTACATCATGCCATAAAATCATCAAGAATTGACCGCACTTTTTTCAGTGCTAAAATCCGTCCCTTCTAAAAAACGAGGAAACCACAATGATAAAAGTTGTACTCATTGATGATCACATCATTGTGCGCTCAGGATTTGCGCAGTTACTTTCACTGGAAGAAGATATGGTTGTGGTGGGGGAGTTTGGTTCGGCGAAAGAAACCCGCCAAAAGTTACCTCACACAAAAGCCGATGTGTGTATTATTGATATTTCAATGCCTGATGAAAGTGGATTGGAACTGTTAAAAAGTATTCCCTCAGGTATTCATTGCATTATGCTCAGTGTAAATGATAGCGACATTGTGGTTAAAAAAGCGTTGGAACAAGGTGCAAAAGGCTACTTAAGCAAGCGTTGCAGTCCTGATGAGCTGATACAAGCTGTTCGCACCGTGTATGCCGGTGGCGTTTATTTAATGCCGGAATTGACGGTGAAATTGGTTTCAAATCGCACCGGCAACCCATTTGATCTGCTAACAAAACGTGAATTGCAAATTTGCGAATTGCTAAGTCAGGGACTTGAGGCTAAAGAGATGGGCGAAAAATTAGGCTTGAGTTTTAAAACGATTCATGCCCATCGTGCCAATATTATGAGCAAGTTGGAAGTGAAAAATAACGTAGAATTGACGAATTTATTTCACCAACATTATAAAGTATGACGTCATTGCTGACCTTTCTTTACAGTGGTTTCATTTTGTTTTGTGCCTACTTTTCTTTGTGGGCGATTTCCGATTATTTACTCGAAAATACCTTAATGGCATTACTGTTTTTACCTTTTGCTTTTCGGTTAGGGGTTAATTTACATATGCCAAAAGTATTTTGGTGGGTAAGTTATGGTGCTGAATTTTCTGTCTTGGGGTTGCTAATCTATGCGTCACAGGATGAATATTATTTGTCGTCCGGCATTTTGGCTCTCATTAGTGTGCCTATTACGCTGGTGATAAAGGAATATTACCAAGGTAATGAAATCAGTAAGCTCATCGTACAGAGTGGATTAGCACTTGTGATGAGTTTCATGAATGGCTTGGTTGGGGCGATACTTTCATTTTCCTTTTTTTATACGTTTCTGGTCAGTTTTACCGGAATGTTATTGATAATGCCCGCCTGCTTTTTAGTCGATGAATATCTTTTTAAGCGTGCTTGGATTCCGCTTACCGCACGATTGGTACATAAGCCGATTTCGTTACGAGCCAAACATATTCTAATTTATATCTTATTGTTTTTATTGAATATACTTATTCAAATTTATACGCCGGAAGAGTTTCATCGGTTTACTTTATTTTTCCTCTCTGTCCCCATTATTTTGCTCGCCTATGCCTATGGTTGGCAGGGGGCATTGCTTGGTACATTGTTAAATAGTATTGCGCTCACGGCGACGATGGGGAATTTTTCGAGTGGGGCATTAACGGATTTGTTACTTTCCCTTTCTGCACAAACGATTACGGGAATTTTTCTCGGTTTAGCGATTCAGCGACAACGGGATCTGAATCAAAGTTTGTCGACAGAACTGAATCGTAATCGCCATCTCACTCGGAAACTTATTAATACGGAAGAGGCGATTCGTCAAGACATCTCCCGTGAATTACACGATGAAATAGGACAAAACATCACGGCAATTCGTATGCAGGCTTCTATTATGAAACGTTTGGAACCTTCCCCTAAAATAACGGAAGTGGTCGGGATGATTGAGCAACTTTCTCTAAACATTTACGATACTACAAAGGGATTATTAAACCGTATTCGCCCTAAAATGTTAGATGATGTTTCACTCCAGCAGGCGATTCAGAATTTACTTTTAGAACTCGATCTCAAAACTCACGGAATTTCGACCGCACTTTCTTGGGAAAATAAAGATAATGTAAAGTTTGAGCATATCCAAGAAATTACCCTTTATCGTTTATGTCAAGAAGGATTGAATAATATTGTTAAACATTCCTCTGCCACTGCGGTGAGTCTTGCCATTATTATTCGTAAAGATATTCAATTAATCATTCAGGATAACGGTAAGGGATTTGATCCGACAAAAGTCAAACAAGGTTTTGGCTTGAAAGGGATGCAAGAACGGGTTGATATTTTATGTGGGACATTTCAATTGATTTCCTGTGAACAAAGAATATCACCAAAGCAGCACGGCACAACGATTAAAATTACTCTGCCAAGGATTTAAGATGACAATATTTTCCTCAAAAATTGACCGCACTTATAGCTATTGGCGTATGCATTTGATGATCGCCATGTATATCGGTTATGCAGGCTTTTATCTCACAAGAAAGAGTTTTAATTTTGCCGTACCGGAAATGATCACCGATCTTGGTATTGAAAAAAGTGATATTGGGTTGATGGCGACCTTATTTTATATCACCTACGGGGGATCAAAATTTTTTTCAGGGATATTTTCCGATAAATCAAATCCTCGTCATTTTATGGCAATGGGTCTGATTATGACGGGGATTCTTAATATTGTCTTTGGATTATCAAATTCTGTGTTGTTTTTTACCGCACTTTGGGTGGCTAATGCGTGGTTTCAAGGCTGGGGCTGGCCTGCCTGTTCTAAGTTATTGACGAGTTGGTATTCTCGTCATGAACGTGGGCATTGGTGGTCGATTTGGAATACAGCGCACAATGTGGGAGGCGCATTGATTCCTTTGCTTATTGGTTATGTGACGTTACATTATAGTTGGCGCCATGGTTTTGCCATTGCCGGGGGATTGGCGATTTTTATTGGTTTTTTCTTGTTATGGCGATTACGTAATACACCGGAGTCCATGGGACTACCCAGTGTCGGACATTGGCGAAATGACGAATTGGAACTCAAGCAAGAATCTCTAGCTCCCCATTTAAGTTGGCGGGAAATTTTGCGCCGTTATGTTTTTTTGAATAAATATATTTGGTTGTTAGCGTTAAGTTATACCCTCGTTTATGTGGTGCGAACAGCGATTAATGATTGGGGCAATATTTATCTTACTGAAAAATACCATTACGACTTGGTTTCAGCCAACAGTGTCTTAGCGTTATTTGAAGTGGGGGGCTTTTTAGGATCACTTGTAGCCGGTTGGGGATCGGATCGTCTATTTTCCAGTAATCGTGGGCCGATGGCATTGCTTTTCGCCATTGGTATTTTCTTTTCCATTACCGCTTTATGGTTGCTACCAAAAGAAAATTATATTTTACAGACCGCACTTTTCTTTGTGGTTGGCTTTTTTATTTTTGGCCCTCAAATGTTAATCGGTATGGCAGCGGCAGAATGTTCCCATAAAAAAACACCCGGCACTGCGACCGGGTTTGTGGGATTATTTGCTTATCTTGGTGCTGCGATTGCCGGCTATCCTTTAGCTCTCATCGTGCAACAATTCCATTGGACTGGATTTTTTATCGTGGTGGCTTGTTGTGCCGCCGGCATTGCGCTTTCCTTATTGCCGTTTTTGAAAGCGCAAGGATAGCTTTTTTCCTCTATTTATTTTTCGTTAAACATCATAAGTGCCCATTACCATAGCTTGATCTAAAATATGCCCTTGCATAGCAAAATGGAGATCGTTGAAACGAAATCCCGTTTTGAGATCGAGTTTGGTATCAAGAGCATAGACGATTAATTCATAGCGGTGTAAGCAATTAGGCGGTGCCATTCCACCGTAAGCGGAGGCTTCCTCAAGCTCAAATTTGCCTAATACGCTTGCCCAAGAATTGGCGCCTTGCACATAATCTGTTGCGGTTTGGCTTTCATTTTCTTGCACGCTTGTGCGTTCAAGATTGGCGATTAGCCAGTGAATCCAGACAAATCCGCTTGCGGTAATGGCATCTTTATCTTCAAGCACCACAGCAAAAGATTTTGTGCCTTCCGGCACATCTTTGATTTCAAAGGGAATGGAATAAGTTGGCATACCGTTTGGGCTAAATTGTGTGCCTCGTTTGCCATATTTGTCTTCGAATACGCCATTTTTGATAGCGGAGCTGGTTACGATCATCATATTCTCCTTATTTTGAGTAATAAGCGGTGGTCTGAAATACTAGCATATCTTGCTTAGAAAACCACCACTGATGAGGTTAATCCAACAAATAGATGCTTTGATAAGGCATTAACAACACTTTATTTTCTTCTAATGACAGATCATCATAGTTATTCATTAGAATCTCGCCTTTCACATTTAACGCAATTTGTTGTGGTTGATCGCTTAAGTTTGCCAACACGGTCAAGGTTTGTCCGTTGGCTTGGCGTTGATATGTCCAAACGAACTTGTGATTCGGCAGTAAATCGGTGTAATTGCCCTCGGTTAGAATAGATAATTCTTTGCGAAGTTTGATGAGTGCCTGATAAGTGTAGAACACCGAGTGTTTATCCGCTAACGCTTTTTCTACATTGATTTCAGTATAGTTGCGTGCGACATCGATCCAAGGTTGGGCTGTGGAGAAACCGGCATTTTCACTCTCGTCCCATTGTACCGGCGTGCGGGAATTATCACGGGATTTCTGTGCCAGAATTTTTATAATCAGATCGTCATTGACGCCTTTTTCTTTGAGTTCCTCATACGCATTTAAGCTTTCCACATCGCGATATTCTTCTATCGTGGTGAAATTCGGATTGGTCATACCAATTTCTTCACCTTGATAAATATAAGGCGTACCTTGCATACCGTGAAGCAGCATCGCTAACATTTTAGCGGAAACCGTGCGAAGTTTCCCTTCATTGCCAAAACGTGAAACAATGCGAGGTTGATCATGATTACACCAAAATAAGGCATTCCACGCTTTGCTGTGCATTCCCTGTTGCCAGTAGTTAAAAATTGACTTCAGTTCGACAAAATCAGGTTGGGCGTATGTCCATTTGTCACCGTTCGGGTAATCCACTTTGAGGTGATGGAAATTGAAAGTCATAGATAACTCTGTGCCGTTCAAATTGGCATAGCGTTGGCAATGTTCAAGACTGGTGGAAGACATTTCACCCACACTCATCAAGCCGTAAGGCGTGAGAGCATGTTGATTGAGCATTTGCAAATATTCGTGGATCTTATGTCCATCGGTATAGAAACGGCGACCATCTCCCTCGAAATCATCTTCAAAATGCTCGGGTTTAGAAATCAAATTCACCACATCCAAACGCAATCCGTCAATGCCTTTTTCTGCCCAAAAACGGCAAATTTCAAACAATTCTGACCGCACTTTGGGATTTTCCCAATTTAAATCTGCTTGCTCGGGGGCGAATAAGTGCAAATAATATTTTTGTGCTTTGTCTGACCATTTCCATGCCGAACCGCCAAATTTTGATTTCCAGTTAGTCGGGTTTTCACGCCAAACATAGTAGTCGTGGTATTCACTTTGCGGATTTTCCCCTTCTTCAAACCAACGGTGGAAAGTAGAACTATGATTAAACACCATATCCATCACAATACGAATATTGCGTTTATGGACTTCTGCGATCAGCTGCTCGAAATCTGCCATCGTACCGTAGATCGGATCAATTTCACGGTAATTGGCGATATCGTAACCGTTATCAATTTGTGGGGAAAGATACATAGGCGTGATCCAAATGCCATCAATGCCTAGGGTTTGTAAATAGTCCAAACGTTTAATGATGCCTTGAATATCGCCTGTACCGCTGCCGCTGGTATCTTGGAATGATTTTGGGTAGATTTGGTAGATAACGCCGTTTTTCCACCAGTTTTGGTTATTCATTTTATTGTCCTTTTTATATTTTGTGCCAAAAGTGATTGACATCAATTTATTAGTCTAATCAAGGCAATTGCTCAAAAATTACTCTGCCAATTTCTGCAATAGCTTGGTTACGTTGTGCCATTGTTGCTCGGGTGTTTGTGAGATAAATTGAGAGCAGATAGCCGGTGCCGTCAGGTTTCCAGAAAATGCTAATGATTGATCTTGAGCCATGACTTCCTGCCCCCGTTTTATCGGCAATTTTCCACCCCTCTGGCAAGGTTGAGCGAAGTAGATCATTGGCTACTTGATCATCTAACATCCATTGGGTGAGCAGCATTTTTGAGGGAGCGGTGAGTAGATCAGTAAAAACAAATTGGTGAAGTAATCGAGCCGCTTCAATTGGGGTGGTGAGATCCAATCCTTTTTGGAGATTATCTCTGTTCATCTCAGGTTCACGCCGATCAAGACGGGTTTTATTTAGCCCGTGCTGTTTGAAATAATCACTGACTGCTTTCACGCCACCAATTTGCTTTACAATGAGGTTGGCTGCCGTGTTATCACTATAACTGACCGCTGCTGAGCAAAGTTCCGCCAAGTTCATTGTGGTCTTATTTTTGGTTATCGGTGAGTAGCTGACAATGTCCGTTGCCTGAATCGGCAATTTCTGTGTGAAAGAAAGAGCATTGTCTTCCGCTAAATCTAATGCAATCCCACAAATGAAAGCTTTATGGGTACTATTAAGCGGAAAAGCACGGTTTCCTTGATATTCAAACAGTACTTCTCCATCTGATGAAAGCAGGGCTACCCCAATATCCGCTTTTAATTTTTGTTCTTGCTGCGTAATGGTTTGTTTCCAATCTGCCTTTGACATTGCCGTAAGGGGCAATGCCAAAAGTAAACTGAAGACTAAAATTCCCTTATTCCACATCAGGGTTCTCCTATTATAAGGTTCCTGTTGCGGCTTTACGTTTGTAAACAATGGTTGTCAACACAAATGGGATCACGATCGCTGCGAGCATTGCAAGACTGAATACGCCCCAATATTGATGTTGAACGGAAAGAATACCAGGCAAGCCACCCACACCAATACTACCGGCTAACACGCCGGATAAACCGCAGATTAAGCCTGCTACGGCTGCACCGATCATTGCACATAACATCGGGAAACGATATTTGAGGTTAATCCCATACATGGCGGGTTCGGTTACGCCGAGATAAGCGGAAAGAGCGGCAGGAACTGCCACTTCGCGAGATTGCGCACTTTTATTCACATAGATAATTCCGACAACCGCAGATGCCTGAGCGATATTGGACAACGCAATGATTGGCCATACCGGTGTTCCGCCAATACTTTGGATCATCTGCATATCAATCGCAAGTGAGGTTTGATGTACGCCCGTAACCACAAGCGGCGCATAGAGAAACCCGAATAATGCTGCACCGATTGGGGCAAAATCTCCCGTCATGGCATATTTCACCACAAAGGCTACGCCATTACCGATTTCACGACCGATAGGTCCGATAATGCTATGAGCTAGGAACACGGCAAGGATAATGGAGACAACCGGTACAATGATAAGGTTTAAGAAATCAGGTACGATTTTTGTCATCAAACGCTCAATGTAAGAGAGCGTTAAACCCGCCATAATTGCCGGAATCACTTGTGCTTGGTAGCCGACTTTTTCAATACTAAACCAACCAAAATTCCAAGCTTCCGGCAATTGTGAACCAAGAGCATAAGAATTCATTAACTGTGGGGAAACAAGGGTAATCCCAAGAACAATACCTAAAATAGGCGAAGTACCCATTTTACGGGCAATAGACCAACAAATTCCCACCGGTAAGAAATGGAAAATGGCTTCACCAATCAACCATAAGAAACTGTGCATACTGTTCCAGAATGGGCTGATTTGTGTTAGCGTTTTACCGTCGAACATGGCTATATCGCCAATCACATTACGGAAACCAAGAATCAAACCGCCGCTAATTAATGCCGGTAGAAGGGGAATAAAAATATCCGCCATGTGCGAAATTAGGCTTTCGTACCATTTTTGATTTTGACGTGCGGCTGCTTTTATCTGTTCTTTATCCACGCTTGCCAAGCCTGTTTTTTCAAGCAAAATTTTGTAATAGTCGCCGACCTCTTGACCGATCACAACTTGATATTGTCCGCCGGTTGAGAAATTGGCTTTTACCATTGGTAAGGCTTCAATCGCCTTGGCGTCAACCTTACTTTCATCATTTAACACGAAACGTAAACGGGTAATGCAATGTGTCACTGTTGCAATATTTTCACGTCCACCAATCGCTACGATCAGCTTATCCACATTTTGCGGATCAATTTTTTGTTTTGCCATAAGAAAAACCTTCTTTTTCGTATAAAAATTAAACCGTTGCGGATTATACGCTTTAGATAGAGAAAGTAAATGGGAACGTTCCCATGATGGTAAAAGTTTATATCAGAAATGTGAGGAAGATCACGAAATTGAGAAATTATGGGTTATTTGTATGAGATGTAAGCAGATCGGCAAGTTATAGACAGGGGAAATAGAATAGATCAGGCTTAAGTGCGGTCATTTTTTATTCCTTTTATGCAAAATTATGTAAGGTAAGCATAATTATGTTTTGACTTCATAATTTTACCTAATTTTTTAGGGAGTGCAATTAAGATAGCTGAAACGAAACTAATTGCTGTTGTACGTCTCTATTTCCACGAATTTGTGCCAGTAGTAAGTCCACTGCTTGGTTTCCGGCTTGTTCATAGCCAAAATCTAGGCTTATCAAATTTGGTACGAAATGTTCCAAAAGGGGATTTTGTCCAATGTAAGCAAGCGGGCACATTAATTTCTGCTCTTGTAAATACTTTACCGCACCAACAGCAAGGCTGGTGGTGGCACATAATAAGGCATCAATCGGGAGACTGAGTCGAGCACAGTGCTGATAGCCCGCTTCAATATTAAGTTCAGTGAGGGAAAAATTAGGGGGGAGTTTATGCCGGTGGCAGAAATCCAAATAGCTTTGCGTTCGTAATCGTCCGGTTGTTTCATCTTGATTGTGTATGCCGAGATAGCCAATATGGTGATAGCCTTGGCTATGGAGTTTATGCATAAGCGCATGAATTGCACCTTGATCATCATAATAAACGCAAGAAATCTCCTTAAAATAGCGAGCAATCACAACCATATTGCCCTGCCATTGTTGTAGTATATCTTTGGAAAGAGGGGAAAACCCAAAGACAATGACACTATCTACTTGACGTTGTTTGAATAAATTGAGATGGTGGGCAACTTGTTTTTCATCGAACTGGCTTTCAACAATGATCGGCGTAATTTTTTGGCGATAAAGTGCGGTCAGAATCGCACGTAATGTTTGAGATTCACCGCTTGAATTGAGTTTTGAAACGATAATGCCCACTACGGGATCTTGTGCACCACGCATCGCTCGGGCAGAGCGATTTGGTTTGAACCCAATGGAATCAATGACAGTTTGGACTTTTTTCCGTGTTGTCTCATTGACTTTAGGATCGTGGTTTAATACACGGGAAACCGTGGATTTTCCCACTTGGCATAGTTTTGCGATATCCTTAATCGTATAATGTTTTTCCGTCATGGATTAATTTTTTACAGAATAAACTTTAAATTTAGAGGTTTGTGCCAATATCTCAAATTTTCCAAAATATTGTTGTAATAAATCGGGATAGGGGAGGAACGCATTGGCTACAATACGGAGTTCACCCCCTTGATTTAAATGCCATTTGGCTTGGCTAATCAGTGTCTCTACCGCCTGATAAGCCGTATCAATCCCATCGTGGAATGGTGGATTGGAAATGATTAAGTCAAATTTTCCTTCAATATTAGAGAACACATCGCTGGCAAAAACCTTGCCTTCTAATTGGTTTTCCGAAAGGGTTTTGCGGGCAGATTCCAATGCCATTGCATTAATATCGGTCATTATGACGGTTGATTTAGGATTTGTTTTTTTGATGAGTGAACCAATTATGCCGGCCCCACAACCGAGATCAAGTACCTTCCCTTTAATCGGGTGATTGAGTGTCGAAAGTAAAAGTGCCGTCCCCACATCTAATTCATTTGCACTGAACACGCCGGGCAAACTATGGATTGTTAAGCCTTGTAGTTGAGGATGTTGATAGGTTTTCCAAAAAGTATTGAGGGAAAAGAGCGGTCGTTTTTTCAGAGAAAAATGATATAAACCGCAGCGACGTGCAGAATCAATTTTGGCAATGTCGCCAAACGGTGAGAGGATTTTTTCTGCCGAACGTACACCGCAGCGGTTTTCACCAATGATGAGGATTTCTTGTCCGTCTTGTGCATTGGCAAGGAGTTGCATTAGCTGGAATTGTACTTCTTGCTTGTTTTTTGTCCAGTAATAAACAATGAGATCTGCTTTACCTTGAAATTCAATGGAAAAATTGACCGCACTTTGGGTGCGGGCATAATCAAAATAGCAGCTCCAAACCTGAATGGATTGGCAATACGGTGCTAATTTTTGTGGAAATTGATCCTTAATGCCGCCGGCGAGGATAATGGACTTACCGTGGAAAAGGGGAAGATGGCGTTCTAAAACTTCGCTTTCAAGAGAAATCACGCTTTGAATCCTATGAATTATTGGTTTAAAATCACGTGCTATTCTAACAAAGATAGCACTGATAAAAAATGATTTCATGGCATTATGCCATTTTACTGTTAAGGAATGTTTTATGAAAAAAATCGTATTAGCAACAACTATGGCGATGTTGTTGTCAGGGTGTCAATTAATTGAGCAATTACAAGGTAAGCCTCAAACACCTTCTAAAATAGAAGAGACACCGGAACAAATTGAACAATACAAGAAATTAGATGCTCAATTTGAGCGTGTGAAAAAAGCGGGCATTAAAATTGAATTTAATGGCGAAAAATATGTGAAACAAACACAAGCTATAAAGAGTGAAGAACCGCGTTTTGTGAGTCTTGCGGCAAGTGTGGATCGTAAAAACAGAAAATCAATTCTCAGTGAGACTTATTATTTAAAAGATTTGACTCATGAACCTAACCTAATTTCAAAATATTTAGAAGCTAATAAAAAAATATGTGATTTGCAAACCTTAAGCGATGATACATCTTCTTACTATGTATGTAATGGTAAGGATTTCCAACGTTTTATTGCGGTGATCCATAAAGAGAAAAATATTTTGTCATTCCGTAGCTTAAAAGCCTATCAACAAAAACCAACAGAGGTGGAAGAAAAAGCCATTGTAAAAGGCTTAATGAGCTATCCGTTTGATTCTATTTCCCGCTAATCATTTAATATGGACAGACGCAATCTTCTTTTGAAAGAAATGGGGATTACCCAATGGCAATTACACCGCCCTGAAGTTTTGCAAGGAGAGGTGGGGATTGCTGTGGCGGAGCATATTCGGTTTATTATTGTATCTGATGAAAATTTGAGTCAGTCGCCTTTATTTACGGATGTGTTGTTAAGCCTAACATTGAAAAAAGAGGATTGCCTTTGTTTGAATTACGATCAAATTCAACATCTTGAGTTAAACCATTCCGTACGTTATTGGCTACTTGCTGAAAATACGGAGAAAATTGACCGCACTTTGCCTCATTGTTTGCATGCTGAACGTATTTATCGCTCACCGTGTTATCGGGATTTCCAATCTTCCCCCGCTGCTAAACGTGAACTTTGGCAGCAAATTCAACAAATTTAATGCTATGCCTCAAATATTTACTATTGAAGAATGCGATTTTGAACGTTTGTACGAGATTGAACAACAAGCACATTTAGTGCCTTGGTCTTTCGGAACGCTAAAAAATAATCAAGGCGAGCGGTATTTGAATCTGAAATTGGTTAAAGATGATCGAATTATCGGGTTCGCAATTTGCCAAAAAGTATTAGATGAAGCAACCTTGTTTAATATTGCTATTGAACCTGTTATGCAAGGAAAGGGATTCGGCTCATTCCTTTTGAAGGAACTCATAGAACAGCTTAAAGAAAAGGGAATCCAAACTCTATGGCTTGAAGTGAGGGAATCAAATCCGGCTCGTTGGCTCTATGAAAAACAAGGATTTAACGAGGTGGATATCCGTAAAAATTACTATCCATTGCCTGATGGGAAAAGAGAGAATGCGGTTGTTATGGCGTGTTATTTATAAAAGAGCGGTCGTTATTGAGGAAATAACGACCGTTTTCTATTACATTTCTTGTGAAGGAAAAAGAAATGGATTGAGGCCGCTTCGAGAAAAGCCTTTTTCTTCCATTTCGACATCTAAGAAAATAGAGGCTAAATCATCGGCGACCGCTTCAACATTTGGATTTTTTTCTTGAAACATCATTTTTAGATAGGTTTCGCAACTGCCACAGGTCTCTGCCCGAATGAGTGCTAATTCCTCATTGAGTGACCACATTTCTAATTTATCGTGGCCATTACAATTGGTGCATTGTGCCCGTACCAGATTCCATTCACTTTCACATAGTGAGCAATGCAAATAGCGTAAACCTTGTGAGGTGCCGATGTGAATCATACTTGCTACCGGCGCTGAACCACAAACAGGACAATAATGGATATTTTCTGTATTTTCTAAACGGCTTGCATGTGGAATTTGTTGAGAGAGTTGTAGCCAGTATAGGGAAAGCGCCGACCAAAGGAATACGGCTTTGTCACTGCTTACAAGATTGAATTCTTCCGCCAATAATTGGCTTGCCATTCCTTCTAACTCTGTGCTGGAGGCTTTCTCTAAAGACTCAATGGTTGCCGCCATTTGTTCATTGGCTTTGGGTTTGATGTTGTGCAGGATTTCTGCAAGGTATTCACGCCAAATGCCGTCACGTTTAAATATTTTGGCATTAAGTGGTTCTATACCGCTTGTATTTTCAATCTCTTGCTGAGGAAGCGGATTTTTCTCAAGGGTTGCCAGTTGGCTTTCTACGACATCGGCAGCAAATAAAAGATAATCTGCCAATGGATGATCTTGGGCTAAATCACGTAAGCGTTTGGCTCGGCGTTGATAAAGATTTTTCGGATTGGCAAACAGTACGGCGGGTGTTTCGTAGGCATTTTTTTTCTGTTCTTTGATTTCAGCTTCGGAAAGAATTTTGATACTCATAATATTCTCTGTCTATAAGTAAAAAGTGCGGTTAAAAATGACCGCACTTTTTGAGTGAGTGAACTGGACTTAGTCTGAGATACGTTTAAATAAAGCTTTGGTTTTTTCACCTTTGGTTTCACGTTCTCCGTCTTTTTCTAATTCAGGTAGAATTTCTTCACGATACCATTTTGGATGGTGTTTTTTCGCCCAACGAACGGTGACCCAGCCTTCTATGATCCCGCGAATTGAACCTTTCACCCAGAATGCCATATACATATGCACCATAATACCGGTGAAGAGCATAAATGCACTTGCAGAATGGAGAAGAATTGCAAATCTTAGAACTGGAATTGAAAAGTGGTGTGAAAAATATTGACGCCACATCACAATACCGGTTGCTAATAAGGTGAACATAGCAAGAATCAATGTCCAAAATAGCATTTTCTGACCAAGATTGTATTTTCCGTTGTATGCCACTTCGTGTTCATTACCTTTTAGGACTTCAACGACACCTTTTAACCAACGAATATCATTTTTTTCAGGAATGTTATGATGCCAATATAAAGAACATAAGAAGATAAAGGCAACGAACATTAAAAGCCCTGTGAACGGATGAACTGCTCGTGCAAGTTGTGGTGTACCTAAAATATCCGTTAGCCAGGCAAAATCAGGGAAGAAAAATGCAACCCCGGTAAACATGGTTAGGAAAAAGGTGATCACCAAGAACCAGTGACTTAAACGTGCAGGAATTCGATGACGAACGATACGGGTATCGTTCGTAATTTCAAATTTACTCATCTTTTTTTCCTCCATGTTTATCTTCATTCTCAAATTTTTCATGGTGATCTTCGACATCCGTCTCAACATTTGGGCCAACAGTTAAGTAATGACCTAGTTCAGCTAGGGCTAAGCCACCCATTGCAACAGCTGCAACCGGTTTTAACACATCTTTCCATAAGGTGATACTGAGGTCGATTTGCGGATCTTTCGGGAGACCATTGTAAAGTTCAGGTCTGTCTGCGTGATGTAGCACATACATCACGTGCGTGCCACCGACTCCCGGTGGATCATAAAGTCCGGCATTTTCATAACCACGTGATTTAAGATCGGCAACACGTTGTTCCGCATAGATCTTCATTTCTTCTTTTGAGCCGAAACGAATCGCCCCCGTTGGACAGGTTTTGACACAAGCCGGCTCTTGTCCGACAGAAACGCGATCGACACAAAGGGTACATTTATACACACGATTGTCGTCCGGATTCATTCGAGGAATGTTAAATGGACAGCCTGCGATACAGTAACCGCAACCGATACATTTGTCTGATTGGAAATCCACAATACCATTTTTGTATTGAATGATTGCTCCCGGTGAAGGGCAGGCTTTTAAGCAGCCCGGTTCCGAGCAGTGCATACAACCGTCTTTACGAATTAACCATTCTAAACGATCGTTTTCTTCCACTTCGTTAAAGCGCATAACAGTCCATGCTTTGGCGTTAAGATCAACGGGGTTGTCATAAACGCCTACGCATTGTGCATTGACATCGGATCGGATGTCATTCCACTCAGAGCAGCCTACCTGACAGGCTTTACAGCCGATACAGGTGGAAACATCAATCAGCTTTGCCACTTCAACTTTGTGATCTCGCGCCTGCGGTGCCGGGGTGAGCTCTGAGGTTGCGGAGATCTTGATAATATCTTGAGATTGTACACTCATTGTTTATGCCTCCGCTTTCTCAATATTTACCAAGAATGTTTTGTATTCCGGTGTTTGTGTATTAGCTTCACCCCAAGATGGTGTGAGAACATTAGTGGAGAATCCACGATTACCTTTTCCATTCAAGGCTTTCATATTCCAGTGAATCGGAATACCCACATGGTGAACGGTTTTACCGTCAATTTCTAGTTCTTTCAAACGTTTGGTAACAACGGCAACGGCTTTGATATAACCACGTTTTGATGTGATTTTCACCATATCGCCTTTTTGGATACCTTTTTCTGCGGCTAATTTTTCCCCGATTTCCACAAATTGTTGCGGTTGGGCAATAATATTAAGTGCAGATTGTGCGGTCCAACTGTGGAAATGCTCGGTTAAACGATAAGTGGTTGCCACAAATGGGAACTCTTTATTTGAACCGATAAATTCACGGTCTTCCTTGTAGATACGCACGGTAGGATCTGTTACCACATTTGGATGGAGTGGATTAGTGTCAATCGGGCTTTCAACCGGTTCATAATGCTCCGGCATCGGGCCGTTATTGATTTTATCTACGGCAAATAAGCGACCTACACCTTCGGCGGACATAATAAACGGCCCTGCCTCAGAACCCGGAGGTTGGGTACCATAGTCGGCAACATCAAACCAGTTCCAGTTTTTACCGTTCCATTTGATTAGCTGACGATGTTTATCCCATGGTTTACCATTAATATCTAAGGACGCACGGCTATAAAGGACACGACGGTTTGCCGGCCAAGCAAAGCCCCAACCCACAGTACAGCCTAGACCGGACGGATCTGAATTATCACGATTAGCGGTTTGGTTACCTTTTTCTGTCCATTGACCTACGTATAGCCAGTTACCCGATGTGGTTGTACCGTCATCACGTAAGTGAGCAAAACCATTGAGTAATTGCCCTTTTTTATACATCAGGTTGCCGTTTTGGTCATAAAGATCTTCAAGAGCATAACCATTTAATTCCTTTGCTAATTCTTCCGCACTTGGTGAGTGTGGTTGCGCATAATTCCATGTCATAGCCTCAAAAGATTCAATACCACGACCGCCTTCTTTTTTGTAGAGCTCGTGCATTTCTTCACGAATCATTGAAAGAATATCTACATCAGGTAAAGCTTCACCCGGTTGATCACAGCCTTTCCAGTGCCATTGTGCCCAGCGACCGGAGTTGGAAATTGAACCGTCTTCTTCCGCAAAACAAGTGGTTGGTAAACGGAATACTTCGGTTTGGATATCCGCAGGATTGACATTGTTTGATTCGCCAAAGTTTTTCCAAAATTCAGAACTTTCAGTTTGAAGTGGATCAAGCACAATTAAGAATTTTAATTTGCTCATACCGGCAAGGGTTTTATTCTTATTCGGTAATGAATTCAATACGTTAAAACCTTGTAAGATCCAACCGTGCAACTCGCCATCATTCATTAATTTCACATGCGTGATAGGGTCGTATAAGCGATCTGTTTTCGGTAGGAAATCAAAGCCCCAACCGTTTTCTTTGGTTGCATTATCGCCATAAAACGTTTTCATCATACTTACAAAGAATTTTGAAGTATTACGATAATAGTTGATTTGACCAGGAACGATGTCTTTTGGCGTAATCGCATTGATATATTGCTCATAAGATGAGTCTTTATCGTTTGGCAAACGCATATAGCCAGGTAGGGAAGTCGGTAACAATCCCATATCTGTCGTACCCTGTACGTTTGAGTGCCCACGTAACGCGTTAATACCGCCCCCCGGCATTCCCATATTACCTAATAGCAATTGGATCATCGCCATTGAGCGAATGTTTTGCGTACCGATAGTATGTTCTGTAAAACCTAATGCATATAAATGCGTCATCGTCTTGTTTGGTGCGGAGGTTTTACCGATTTCCTCACAGATTTGTAAGAATAGTTTTTGTTTGACGCCTGTTACGCGTTCGACCATTTCAGGGGTGTAACGGGAAACATGTTCTTTTAATACATTAATTACACAACGTGGATGTTGTAATGTCATATCACGTTTAGCCTGACCGTTCTCATCAAATTGATAATTCCAAGTTGATTTGTCATAGCTACGTTTTTCTGTATCGTAGCCTGAGAACAATCCGTCTTCAAATTTAAAACCTTCGTTGACTAAGAAAGAGGCGTTAGTGTAGTGTTTTACATATTCGTGTTGAATCTTATCATTTTCCAATAGGTAACGAATCACGCCCATTAAGAACGCAATATCAGAACCTGAACGGATTGGCGCATGAAGATCAGCGACAGAGGCTGTGCGGTTAAAGCGTGGATCGATAACGATAATTTTCGCACCGTTTTTCTTCGCCTCAATTGCCCAACGGAAGCCAACAGGGTGAGCTTCGGCAGGGTTACCGCCTTGAACGATAATTAAATTGGCATTTTTGATGTCAACCCAGTTATTTGTCATGGCACCGCGACCAAATGATGGAGCAAGACTTGCTACCGTTGGTCCGTGTCAAGTATTCGCTTGGTTACATACCGGCACCATCCCGAGCATTCGAATCCATTTTTGCGTGAGTAACGCAGCTTCATTGCTCATGGCGGAGGCAGTCATAATCCCTGTGGTTGCCCAACGGTTTACAGTTTTTCCGCTTGCATCGGTTTCGATAAAATTGGCATCGCGATCATCTTTCATTAATCGGGCAATGCGTTTGATTGCATCTTGCCAAGAGATTCTTTCCCATTTGTCGGAACCCGGTGCTCGGTATTGAGGATATAAGGAACGGCTTTCGCTGTTGACATAATCAAGCGCACCTGCGCCTTTCGGACAGAGCGCCCCACGACTGATTGGATGGTCAGGATCGCCTTCAAGGTGAAATAATTTTGAACGGGTATTGGTACCGGTGTAGCTACTTAATCCTGTATGAGGTTTACCGGTACTATAAAGCAACATACCGCAACTGACGGCACAATATGTACAAGTGTTACGGGATTCATAAGCGCGCAATAATTTATATTCACGCGGCGCTGCTAACACATTTGCCGGCGCAAAGCCTAACATCGCAGCAGAAGTTCCCGCCATACCACCTGCACAGATCTTAAAGAACTTTCTTCTTGAGACCTGCATAATCACTCCTTTCAACAATAGTTTGTTGAGATATTAATTAGATAGTAAAGAAATTCATCTAGAAAATTGAGTTGATTTCGTTAGAATAACCTTAATCAACAGACTAAATTGCGTATAGAAAAACACCAATTTAAGGTGAGAGTAGGATACCGATTTTTTTACGATAAATCCATAATCAAAATACATTATATCCCTGAAAGGATGTGATTTAGATCACGAAGTTAGCAAAAAAATAACATTATTGTTACATAACTGAAGAGGTAGGCTATCAATGAATAGTAGCATTGAGCAATCCATCAAGTTTTTTAAAAAAACAAAAATATCAGACAAATCGACCGCACTTTTAGAAACAAAAAATGATTTTCTTGCCGTTGAAATTCCGGTTTCGCTTGTCTATAACGGTATTTCTCATGCGGTGATGATGTGTTCTCCACAAGATTTGGAGGATTTTGCCTTAGGGTTTTCTTTAACAGAGGGGATTATTGATAGTCCTTTAGATATTTATGGAATTGATGTAATAGAAGTATGCAACGGCATTGAAGTGCAAATAGAGCTTTCCAGTCGTCAATTTATGGCACTTAAAGAACATCGACGAAATCTTACCGGACGTACAGGATGCGGCATTTGCGGGGCGGAGCAACTCAATCAGGTTTACAAAAATTTTCCTAAATTAGACCGCACTTTTCAGTTTGATGTTAGTTTGCTAGATAATTGCCTTGCTATATTGCAGGAAAATCAACAATTAGGTAAACAGACTGGCGCAACACATGCCTGTGCATTTTTTGATTTGCAAGGTAACTTACTTGCCATTCGAGAAGATGTGGGGCGCCACGTTGCCTTAGATAAACTGATTGGCTGGTATGTTAGTGCGGGTAAGCCATCAGGAATGATACTCACCTCAAGTCGGGCAAGCTACGAAATGGTGCAAAAAGTGATTGCTTGTGGGGTGGAAATGTTAGTGGCGATTTCTGCGGCAACGGATTTGGCGGTTAATATGGCAAAAAGACATCATCTGACTTTGGTTGGATTTGCCAGAACAGGTAAGGGAAATATCTATAATGGGGAAGAGCGCTTGATTTTCTGAGAGAGAATTTTTATGGGATTTTATAAAAAGGCAAGAAACCATCTTGCCCTTTTGGAAGTCGAATCTTTATTCTCCCTTCACTTCTTTTACCCAACGCTCAATCAAACGTTTTGCTTCCTGATCAGAACCAAATCGAATGAAATCAATATCAATGAGTTTGAGTTTTGTTGGATTCGACAGATTAGGATGGGCTTTAGCATAAATATTAGTTGGAAGCTGATAAGCCTCTGCCTCACGCCATGGAATTTCTTGAGCTTCTGCGGAAAGTACAAAATCCATAAAAAGTTTGGCATTTTCTAAGTTTCGCCCATTTTTAATAATACTTGCCGCCCCCAAGGTATAGCCAACGCCTTCGCAAGGAAGAATACCGGCAACCGGTGCACCTTTGTCTTTTTCCCGAACATAAGCATGCATAAATCCAATATTGGCAGTTGTTGCACCGGTAGAAAGGTTGCTGGTCGCCATACCGCTTTTAGTGTATTGGTTGATGTTTTTGTTTAATGCTTTCAAATAATCAAACGCCTTATCTTCGCCCATCAGCTCAACAAGAGTGGCGATAATGCTATATCCTGTGCCGGATACGCGTGGATCAGGATATTGAACCAAATCCTTAAATTCCGGTTTTAATAAATCAGCGTAACACTGCGGTGTGGCGATATTTTTTTCGGCAAGGGATTTCTCATTAATTCCAATGCCAAGATCCATTAAATAAATAATGGAAGTGGTATCACCGCGTTGTTCCACCAAGTTTTTAAATTGAGGCAAAATATTTTTTTGCTCAGGTGAACGGTAGGTTTCAAGCAAACCTGCATCTCGGGCTTGCAAGTGGGGTTCAAATGTTCCGCCATACCAAACATCCGCTTGAGGATTGTCTTTCTCCGCTTTGAGTTTGCCTAGTACTGTACCGGTACTATTGCGGACAAATTGTGTATTTACATCATATTTTTTACTGAAAGCTTGGGTCACCTTTTCACAGGTTGTGTTTTGTACCGTACAATAAACAACCAACTTTCCTTGTGCCTTAGCTGTGTTTGGCAGACCAATATTTAATAATGTACAAAGTGCGGTTAATTTAAAGGCATTTTTTAAATGAGTATAGGGAATCATATGCATCCTTACTTAATGAATAAAGAAAAAGTAAGTCAGCCCTTGAGGAAGAAGAGATTAGTTTCCTACGTCAGTGCTAACTGCTTCAGGTTCACGGGTGTTTCTCAGCGATTCTCGCACCCCGACTAACCAAGCCAAAACTATAATTTGTAATCTTATTTTTGTAAAGTCGGATCTGTTTATTGTTGCTGTCGTTGTGATATTAAAAAATAATGTCTATAATAACTGTAAATTTAAACAGATGAAATAATGTTATGGATATTTCTGAATTACTTGATGGTTTGAATGATAAACAGCGTGAAGCGGTGACCGCACCACTTGGTAATTATTTAGTATTGGCAGGGGCGGGCAGTGGTAAAACCCGTGTATTGACCCATCGTATTGCTTGGTTGGTGGCAGTGGAAAATATTTCCGAAGGAAGCATTATGGCAGTGACTTTTACCAATAAAGCCGCTGCGGAAATGCGTCACCGTATTCAAACTACATTGAGCCAATATTCCAACTCAAATTTATTTGGTATGTGGATTGGTACATTTCATAGCATTGCTCATCGCTTATTACGTGCTCATCATTTAGATGTCGGATTGCCTCAGGATTTCCAAATTTTGGATTCGGAAGACCAACTTCGTTTAGTGAAACGTTTGTTAAAATTACATAATTTTGATGAAAAAGCCTTTCCGCCCAAACAGGCTTGTTGGTATATCAATAACAAAAAAGATGAAGGCTTACGACCGCAAGAAATTGAGGATTTTAATGATCGTCAAGAGAGTGAATGGATTAAAATTTATCAGATTTATCAAGATACTTGTGATCGTGCAGGTCTGGTTGATTTTGCAGAATTGTTAATTCGTGCTTATGAATTATTTGCTAAAAAACAGCTGATTTTGCAGCGTTATCAACAACGTTTTCAACATATTTTGGTGGATGAATTTCAAGATACCAACAAAATTCAATACCAATGGCTCAAAATTTTTGCAGGACAAACCGGCAAAGTCATGATAGTGGGTGATGACGACCAGTCTATCTATGGTTGGCGTGGTGCTCAGGTTGAAAATATCCAAAGATTCCTTAAGGATTTCAAGGGGGAAACCATACGCCTTGAGCAAAATTATCGTTCTACTGCCAATATCCTAAATAGTGCGAATGAATTAATCGCTAATAATGCGGATCGTCTCGGTAAGAATTTATGGACAGAGGGGGAAAAGGGCGAGCCGGTTGGTATTTACGCTGCCTTTAATGAACTTGATGAAGCTAAATTTGTGTCATCTCAAATTCAAGATTGGGTTGAAAATGGAGGGAAGTTGGATGATTGTGCGGTGCTTTATCGTAGCAACAGCCAATCCCGAGTGATTGAAGAAGCCCTAATCCGTTGTCAAATTCCTTACCGTATTTATGGGGGTATGCGATTCTTTGAACGCCAAGAAATTAAAGATGCGTTGGCTTATTTACGCTTAATTAATAACCGTCAAGATGATACGGCTTTTGAGCGTGTGATCAATACGCCACCTCGTGGCATTGGTGATCGCACCTTAGATATTTTGAGAAATCTAACCCGTGAGCGACAAATCACCTTATGGCAAGCGATACAAGTTGCGATACAAGAAAATATGCTTACAGGTCGTGCTAGCACAGCTTTGTTACGTTTCCAAGAGCTGATTAATTCCTTGTCATTGGATACTGCAGAAATGCCACTTTTTGCCCAAACTGATTTTGTAATTAAACATTCCGGTTTGTATGATATGTATAAGCAGGAAAAAGGTGAAAAGGGTGAAGTGCGGATAGAGAACTTAGAAGAGTTGGTTAGCGCTACTCGTGAGTTTGTGAAACCGGATGATGCTGATGAGATGACGGAACTTACCGCCTTTTTAACCCATGCGTCCCTTGAAGCAGGAGAAGAACAAGCTTCTCCTCATCAATCTTGTGTAGAAATGATGACATTACATTCGGCCAAAGGGTTAGAATTTCCACGGGTATTTATGGTGGGCGTTGAGGAAGGACTATTTCCGAGTTTTCGTTCTTTTGAAGAACCGGGACGACTAGAGGAAGAACGCCGTTTGGCCTATGTGGGGATCACGAGAGCAAAGCAAAAACTCACGATTTCTTATGCGGAAAGCCGCCGTTTATACGCAAAAGAAGAGCGACATTTGCCTTCCCGTTTTATTGCTGAGTTACCACAAGAATGTATCCAAGAAATCCGACTGCGGGGAACGGTGACACGTGCAATGAATTTAGCCAAAGTTGGATCGCTGGCACAGTCGATAGAAAGTGAAAACGGTTGGAAAATGGGACAAAAAGTCAAACATGCAAAATTTGGTTTGGGAACGGTGATCAATGTTGAGGGGAGTGACAATAATACAAGGTTACAAATTGCGTTCCAAGCACAAGGTATTAAGTGGTTAATCGCACATTTGGCAAAATTGGAGAAAGTTCGGTAGATTTTATTCCTATATTAAAGGGTGTTTTGATTCAGCAATGAAAATTGGTATATTCTGGAAAAGAATGATTAATAGCAATTGGTGATTTGGAAAAATTAGAAAAAGTGCGGTAGAATCCAAAGGCATTTTATTTTGAGTCTAAAGGCTTTATTCTAAAAGTGCGGTGAAAATGACCGCACTTTTCCTTTTTGTTACAGAGTGATTGAATGTTTAAATTTATCTTCAAACGAATTTTAATGGTGATTCCAACTTTTATCGCTATTACTTTTGTGACCTTTGCACTCGTGCATTTTATTCCTGGTGATCCGGTAGAGATTATGATGGGGGAACGGGGGTTAACACCTGAGGTTCATCAGCAAATGATGCACCAATTAGGCTTGGATCTCCCTTTATATCAGCAATATTTCAACTATATCGGTAATGTGCTTCAAGGGGATTTTGGTGCATCATTTCGAACCCAACAGCCTGTTCTTACCGAGTTTTTTACCCTTTTCCCCGCGACGGCTGAATTGGCTTTTTTTGCGCTATTTTGGTCGCTACTCGGTGGTGTGATTCTGGGTACTATTGCCGCGGTAAAAAAAGATAGCTGGCTCTCTCATACTGTGACTACCGTGTCATTAACCGGCTATTCAATGCCGATTTTTTGGTGGGGCTTAATCCTTATTTTATATGTGTCCCCTTCCTTGGGTTTACCACAAGGGGGGCGTTTAGAGAACGATTTTTGGATAGACACACCAACAGGTTTTATGCTGATTGATACTTGGCTTTCCGGTGTACCGGGTGCTTTTGAAAATGCAGTGAAATCCTTGATTTTGCCTGCCATTGTATTAGGCACAATACCGCTCGCCATTATTACACGAATGACCCGTTCTGCTATGTTGGAAGTGCTAGGCGAAGATTATATTCGCACGGCGAAAGCGAAGGGGCTAAGTTATACTCGTATTGTGATGGTACATGCTTTGCGTAATGCATTGATTCCGGTCGTGACCGTGGTGGGATTAATTGTTGGTCAACTGCTTTCCGGTGCGGTATTAACGGAAACCATTTTCTCATGGCCTGGTATAGGGAAATGGATCATTGATGCGATTCATGCACGTGATTATCCGGTGCTACAAGGCTCTGTTTTAATTATTGCCACGATTATTATTGTGGTGAATTTAACCATTGATTTACTTTATGGCGTGGTGAACCCGCGTATTCGTCATTAATTGTAGGAGAAAGAATGACAGACAGGATTTCAATGTTAGCGCCTAGAACACCTCTACAAGAATTTTGGTTCTATTTTAGACAAAATCGAGGGGCGCTTATCGGGTTAATTTTTATTTTAATTGTGGCGTTAATCAGCCTATTGGCTCCCTACATTGCGCCTTTTGATCCCGCTGAGCAAAATCGCACGGCTTTATTATTACCGCCTGCTTGGTATGAGGGGGGGAATGCGGCTTATTTACTGGGCACTGATGATATCGGCCGTGATATTCTCTCCCGCATTATTTATGGGACGAGAATTTCAGTTTTTGCTGGATTCATCATCGTACTCCTTTCTTGTTTATTAGGCACAAGTTTAGGCTTGGTGGCCGGTTACTATGGAGGGGCATTGGATACAGTTATTGTGCGCTTAATTGATATTATGCTCGCTATTCCAAATTTACTACTGACGATTGTTGTGGTTTCAATTCTTGAACCTTCTCTAGTGAATGCGACGTTGGCCATTGCGGTGGTTTCCATTCCAAGTTATGTCCGGTTAACCCGTGCGGCAGTGATGAATGAAAAAAATCGTGATTATGTGACCTCATCTAAAGTGGCAGGAGCTGGCATTTTACGTCTGATGTTTATTGTGATTTTGCCTAATTGTTTAGCTCCACTTATTGTGCAAATGACGATGGGAATTTCTAATGCCATTTTAGAACTTGCTACCCTTGGTTTCCTTGGTATTGGTGCGAAGCCTCCAACACCTGAACTCGGTACTATGCTTTCAGAAGCCCGTAGTTTTATGCAGGCGGCGAATTGGCTTGTGACGATTCCGGGTTTAGTGATTTTATCCTTGGTATTGGCATTTAATTTAATGGGTGACGGTTTACGTGATGCCCTCGATCCAAAACTCAAACAATAGGGGTGAGAATGGCATTATTAGAAGTAAAAGAACTTTCAGTTCATTTCGGTGAGAAAAACACTGCCTTTAAAGCGGTAGATCGGGTGAGTTACCAAGTGGAACAAGGCGAAGTGTTAGGCATTGTTGGTGAATCAGGTTCTGGTAAATCCGTCAGTTCTCTCGCCATTATGGGGTTAATTGATTATCCAGGGAAAGTCTCGGCAGAGTCTTTAATATTTGAGGATAAAGATTTATTAACACTGAGTGCTAAAGATAAACGCTCTCTCATTGGTGCGGATGTAGCGATGATTTTCCAAGATCCGATGACCAGCCTGAACCCTGCCTATACCGTGGGGTTTCAAATTATGGAAGCGCTAAAAGTCCACGAAGGTGGTTCAAAACAATCACGTCGTGAACGCACTTTGGAATTATTACGTTTGGTTGGTATTCCCGATCCGGAATCCCGTATTGATGTTTATCCTCATCAACTTTCGGGCGGAATGAGCCAACGGGTGATGATTGCAATGGCAATTGCCTGTAAACCAAAGCTATTGATTGCCGATGAGCCGACTACAGCATTAGATGTGACGATTCAAGCGCAAATTGTGGATTTATTACTCGATTTACAGAAAAAGGAATGTATGTCGTTAATCTTAATTACCCACGATCTTGCACTTGTTGCCGAAGCAGCACATCGAATTGTGGTGATGTATGCCGGTCAGGTAGTCGAAGAAGGGCGGGCTGAAGATATTTTCCGCGAACCCAAACATCCTTATACGCAAGCATTATTGCGATCTTTACCTGAATTTGCAGAAGGCAAATCACGCTTGCAGTCGTTACCGGGTGTTGTTCCAGGGCGTTATGACCGGTCAGGTGGATGTTTATTAAATCCTCGTTGCCCTTATGCAACGGAATACTGCCGACAAGTTGAACCGGAATTACATCACATTGGTGATCGTAAAGTGAAATGCCATACAGCACTGAATACTAATGGTGAACCAATTAAATGGCGTAAAGGAGAATAATCAATGACAAATCATATCAAAGAGAATGCCCCTTTACTGAATGCGATAGGGTTAAAAAAATATTATCCGGTTAAAAAAGGCTTCTTTGCCAAACCTCAGCTGGTGAAGGCCTTAGATGGCGTTTCTTTCCAACTAGAGCGAGGGAAAACCCTTGCCGTGGTGGGAGAATCAGGTTGTGGTAAATCCACGTTGGGGCGTTTGCTTGCGATGATTGAGCAGCCCACAGAGGGGGAATTGTATTACAACGGACAGAATTTTTTAGAGAATAATTCGGAAACCAAAGCCTTACGCCGTAAGAAAATTCAAATTGTTTTTCAAAATCCTTATGCCTCGTTGAACCCGCGTAAGAAAATCGGTTCAATTTTGGAAGAACCGTTAGTCATCAATACCAAACTTTCTGCTCAAGAGCGTAAAGCAAAAGTACTTTCTATTATGGAAAAAGTGGGATTACGTCCGGAATTTTACGATCGTTATCCTCATATGTTTTCCGGTGGGCAACGCCAACGCATTGCCATCGCGCGCGGTTTAATGTTAGAGCCGGATATTGTCGTAGCAGATGAACCGGTGTCTGCCCTTGATGTTTCGGTGCGCGCGCAAGTGTTAAATCTTATGATGGATTTACAAGATGAATTTGGTCTGTCTTATGTATTTATTTCTCACGATCTTTCAGTGGTGGAACATATTGCCGATGAAGTCATGGTGATGTATTTGGGGCGTTGTGTGGAAAAAGGCACTACAGATCAAATTTTTTCTAATCCGCAACATCCTTATACACAAGCACTGCTTTCGGCTACGCCACGTCTCTCCCCTCATTTACGCCGTGAACGTATTAAATTAAGTGGAGAATTGCCAAGCCCGATTAACCCACCAAAAGGCTGTGCTTTTAACCCCCGTTGTTGGAAAGCAACAGAAAAATGTCGTGAAGAAAAACCAATATTATCTTCTTATTCAGATGGTAGGCTGATTGCTTGTTTTCACGTTGATTAATAAAAATAACAAGGGAAACTACCGCACTTTGATTAAAGTGCGGTTATTTTTTTAAATATTTTTCTGCGGATAGCGAAATTGGAAAACAAGAAAAATTGTTAACCCGATAATCCCCAATATTGCACCACTCAATCCGATGTATTCCAATCCCACATAATTCATGATTTGACTGCCTAATAGCGCACCGGCACCGATTCCCGCATTAAATATACCGGAATAAATGGCGGTGGCGACATCAGTGGCATTGGGAGCAAGTTTCAGCACCTGCATTTGTAGTGCCAAACCGATACAGGAAATACCGATTCCCCAAATAAAAGCAAGGGAAAATATTGTAGCTGTATAGTGGGTTGAACCGAGCAAAAGTGTGAGTGAGACAATGAATAATCCCATTGCACTGAGAATAAATTTTTTTGGGTTAAAGCGGTATAACCGATTAAACAGTAAGCTGGCACTAATGCCTGACAAGCCAAATACAAGGAGGATTATCGTGGTAAGATTTGGTGCTAGTTGTCCAATTTGAATCATAAAAGGTTCAATATAGGTATAGGCGGTAAAATGTGCTGAAATAATGAGTGCCGTTGTGAGATAAAGTCCGATTAACAATGGGCGTTTGGCGAGAACGGGTAAACTGGCAAGTGAGCCGGCATTCTTACTTGGGAGACGAGGTAAAAGCCGAATAATTAAGAACATCGCCAATAGTGCTAGGAGAGCTATAATGCCGAAAGTGACCCGCCAGCCGACAAGCTGACCAATTAAACGTCCGAGAGGTAGGCCTAAAATTGTGGCAAGGGACGAACCAATTGCTAACATACCGAGCGCTTGCGTTTTTTTATTTTTGGGGGCGATTCTCATCACGAGAGAGGCAGTAATGGACCAAAAAATAGAATGAGCCAATGCAATACACATACGGGCAATCAGCAATACCCAAAAGTTCCATGCAATCACAGAGAGGATATGCCCGATAATAAAAATCACAAAAAGTTTAATGAGTAAACTTTTCCGTTCCATTTTTCCTGTCGCCAACATTGCCGGTAAAGACATCACTAGTACAGTCCATGCATAGACTGTCATCATTAGCCCGGTTTCAGCGGTTTGCATATCAAAGCTTTGAGCAATATCTGTCAGTAATGCAACCGGCACAAATTCTGTTGTGTTGAAAATAAATGCGGCACAAGCCATGATGATGACTCGCCAAGTTTGGATTTTTTCAGCTTGCTGGTAAAAGGACATTATTTTAATTTCTCTTTAATGAGATGTTTTAATTGTTTCCGAAAATCTTTATTTATTTCCAGTTTATACTGGGGAGAATAACAACTATCAAAAAAGCGAATAGGCAGTTTAAGGTTTTGGTATTTTTCATTCGTTGCAGAAAGGTTGAGATTAATATCGCATTGCATGGTATGCAAATCAATCGCCCCATTACCCTCGCCTAAAAGTGCGGCTGTTTTTAGGCTGATTTTATTGACAGTTAATAAATTATTTTCGAGGTTCAATGATGAGATAAAGGTTTGGTAGGCAGTATTCATACTTTTCCCTTGTAAAAGTTCATCATTGTAATTAATTGGAAAATACTGTGTGGCGAGGTCAAGTAAATTTAGCCCCAAAAGCTCGCCATCCCGTGCATTAAAATCAAATTTTCCTTGTGTTAATTCTGAATTGAAAAAGGTAAGTTGGACATTAAAATCAGTCGTACCCGTCATGGTATTAGGAAAGCTCAATAAGGTGAGTAAGCGTTCCATTGGGAAATTTTTACCGGAAAATTTGACCGCACTTTTTTGTGCAAGGCTGTTGAATTTTAGTATCGCTAAACAATCGGTAGTACAGTAGGGCTTCATATAGGCAGCCAGTATTTTTTGTGGTTTAGAAAAATCACTGTGTACCTCGATATAGTCCAATGGCTGCCCATTTAAAGAGACACCATCAAATTGGAGTAAAGATTCGTTGCCTTGATTTAGGGCAATCTTTCCTTTATTAAAAGCAAGATTAAAGGTGGTATTTCTACCGTAAATCGGTTTTTCAAGTTCAATTGAGATTCGATTTTCCCCATTAAAAGAAATACTTTTTGCCAATAATTTTTTCAGTGAAAAATCTGAAAAATACATGGTTATTTTGGCAGAATTGAGGCTTTTTTCCCCTACTTTTGCTTGCGTTATAGCGAGCTGTTCAAGTTTTGGATCGCCGAGAATTAAGGGTAAAAATGCCAATTTTCCCTCAATTTGTTTGAGGGAAATCTCATGATAGTTGAGTTGCTCAATAGAAAAATAAGGTTGAGGAAAGAGATTAAACTCAAGGGATTTTACTTGAATATTGCGTTGGGCTAATTGCTCGGTGAGTTGTGTTTTAGCTTGTTGAAGTTGGATGTAAAAAAAAGCAAAGATCGCAACAAGCACGATCAACAGGCTTATTGCGATCTTTTTCATTTATTTATCCTCATCAATGCGACTTGCCACGGCATTTTGTTGATTTCGATATTTCGCATCTTTACGGCGATTATAAGGGCGTGCAGCCTCCCCGCTTAACACTTCAAAACTGAGTGCACCGATCACCATATTCGGGCGTAAGGCTAAAGGCAATTTACCGGAATTGTAAAACTCCAGCACGATTTTGCCTTCCCAACCCGGATCAATACGGTGAGCGGTGACGTGTACCATTAATCCCAAACGAGCAAGGGAAGACCGCCCATCTAGCCAGCCAATGATATTCGCCGGTAATTTGACTGATTCTAAAGTGGTTGCCAAAGCCAATACGCCGGGGTGTAGAAAAAAAGCTTCATCATCAGGAATGATAATTTCATCACTCATGACCGATTCTAATTGTGCCGAGACTTCTTCTTTCGGCCCGCTTAAATCAATATAAGGTGCAGAATGTTCACGAAATACCCGAAAAGAATTACCCAGACGTACATCAATAGTTGCACCGTTAATTTTGTCATTAGCGGGACGAGGGGTTAAAGAAATAATGCCATCATCAAGATAGCGTTCAATATCGGTATCACAAAGACGCATAATTTCTCCTATTTTTGGTTTAATAAATGAAGAATTTGAGCTTTTAACATATTGATCGCAATGCGGTTTTTACCACCACGAGGAATGACAATATCGGCGTATTGTTTAGACGGTTCAATAAATTGTAAGAACATTGGACGTACCGTTGAACGGTATTGATCAATAACGGATTGTAGTGAGCGACCGCGTTCTTCCATATCACGTTGCAAGCGACGGATAAAACAAATATCCAACGGGGTATCCACAAAAACGGAAATATCCGCTAATTGGCGTACTCGTTCATCGGTGAGTAATAAAATACCTTCTAAAATAACGATGCGTTTAGGGGTGAAGTGCGTGGTTTCAGCGGTTCGAGTATGCTCTACATAGCTATAGACGGGAATATCCACCGCTTTATTGGCTTTTAAATCTTTTAAATGTTGAATGAGTAAATCACGATCCATCGAGTTAGGGTGGTCATAATTGGTTTTTACGCGCTCGCTCATTTCTAAATGGCTTTGGTCTTTATAGTAACTATCTTCTGCAATAATACCGATTTGCTGACAACCTAATTCGTTACAGAGTTCTTTGTGAACAGTAGAGGCAATAGAACTTTTTCCTGAGGCAGAGGCGCCGGTGATAGCAATGATGATACAAGATGAATCTGGCATAAATATAACCTAGAGGCTGATAAAATTGCCTGAATTATAAAGAAAAGTGCGGTCAATTTCACCTTTATTTTATGCCATCAATTCGCAAAATTGTGAGGAGAGTCACGGTATTCTTCTTCGTTTTCACGTAGTATTTTGGCGTTTTTCTTCAGATAGGAGTTGATTATGACATTCAATAAAATTTCTCTTTCTATTTCAACCGCACTTTTAGCGGGCGGTTTAATGATATCTTCAGCTGTAAATGCAAAAGGTCGATTAGTGGTGTATTGTAGTGCCACGAATATTTTATGTGAAACCACCACAAAGGCTTTTGGTGAAAAATATGATGTTAAAACGTCGTTTATCCGCAATGGTTCGGGCAGTACCTTTGCAAAAGTCGAGGCGGAAAAAAATAATCCGCAAGCGGATGTGTGGTTTGGCGGTACCTTTGATCCGCAAGCGCAAGCGGCAGAATTAGGGTTGATTGAGCCCTATAAGTCTAAGTATATTGATGAAATTGTTGAATCGTTCCGTGATCCGGCAAAAACGAAAGGTCATTATGTCTCCGCCATTTATATGGGGATTTTAGGTTTTGGGGTGAATACCGAGCGTCTTGCTAAACTAGGTATTAAAGAAGTCCCGAAATGTTGGAAAGATTTAACGGATCCAAATTTAAAAGGTGAAATTCAAATAGCCGATCCGCAAAGTTCCGGTACGGCTTATACTGCCATCGCGACCTTTGTACAACTTTGGGGAGAAGATAAAGCCTTTGATTTCTTTAAACAATTACATCCAAACGTATCACAATACACCAAATCCGGCATTGCACCATCACGCAATGCAGCACGGGCTGAAACCGCAATTGGCATTGGTTTTTTACACGATTATGCACTAGAAAAACAGCAAGGCGCACCATTAGAATTAATCGTACCTTGTGAAGGAACGGGTTATGAATTAGGCGGAGTGAGTATCCTTAAAGGCGCTCGAAATCTTGATAATGCCAAATTATTTATAGATTGGGCACTTTCGAAAGAAGGACAGGAGCTGGCTTGGAAGAAAGGGGAATCTTTGCAGATTTTAACCAATACCACAGCTGAGCAATCTCCGGTAGCATTTGATCCGACCAAACTCAATTTAATCAATTACGACTTTGAAAAATATGGTGCGACAGAAGAACGTAAACGTCTTATTGAAAAATGGGTTCAAGAGATTAAATTAGCGAAATAATATTCTGAAAGTGCGGTTGAAAATTACGGTATGATGTAGCAAATGCACAAAAATAGATATTTCAACGACATGTAGGGACACACTGCGTGTGCCCACTATAAAATCAAATCATTTCAATATGTTAAAATTCGGACACACGCAGTGTATCCCTACAAGCTAGCTAACCAGAAAACAGATTTGTGTAACTGCTGCAGAATACTGGAAAATTATCAATTTTTGACCGCACTTTGATCTTGTTTTATAAATATGAGATGAATTTGTGGCGTGAGTCTCTCGTATACACTACAGAAAACGCTAAATAGCCTTGCGGAGGTATTAATGAGAAAGCAGGCGCTTTTTGAAAGCAATTGGTTTTGGATTGCTATTGCCCTAATGGGGTTCGTTTGTTTGCCTTCTACGGCACTTTATTATGGCATCGCTGAATCAACTCCAGAGGAACTGCTGGAAGCGATGGGATGGATGGCTCCTAATCTTAGTTGGTTTTGGTTCGGTACATTATTGCTGATTCCTGTTATCTCGCATTTTTTCAGGCAGAAGGCTCGCCAACAAGGATTATTTGAATTTCTGCTGATTTGTACAATTGTTACATTTATCTTTATCTCTGCAACACTCGCTAAAATGAGTTTAGGTTATTCAATTTTTATTTTGCTGGTGTCATTGATTGCCATGGCAACGAATGCTCTGGCAAAAATGAAAATAATGCAAGGTGATAAATTTATCATCGCTTCACTTATCAGTATTGTATTGATGATTTTCTTCTTTATTGTCTATCCTACCTTGGCAATTTTTATTTCTATGTTTTATGACGGTTCGGAATTTGTTCCAACCCAATTCTTAACAATCCTTGAACAGCCCTATATTATTCGCATCATTTTCAATTCATTGAGTGTGGCGGCAACGATTGGTATTTTGGCAACGCTATTTGGTTTAATTTTTGCCCTTTATACGACACGTATCGCCAAACGTACCGCTTTTATCGGTAAAATTTTCTCCATTTTACCCATTGTCACCCCGCCATTTGTGGTCGGATTGGGGGTAACGTTAATGCTTGGACGTTCAGGCTACGTTACCCAATTTTTAGTAGAGTATCTTGGCTTTAATAACAACTGGTTATACGGTTTTACAGGGATTGTCATTGCTCATACACTGGCATTGACACCCATGTCTTTTATGATTTTGGAGGGGGCGCTCAAATCTGTTCACCCTTCCATTGAAGAAGCTTCATATACCTTGCGTGCAAACCGCTATCAAACCTTTTTCAATATCATTTTCCCACTATTGAAACCGGCACTGGGTAACTCATTCCTTGTGGTTGCCATTCAATCTTTAGCGGATTTTAGTACGCCGTTGGTACTTGGCGGTAGTTTTGATGTCATTTCCTCACAAATTTACTTCTTTATTGCAGGCTCACAACTTGATTATGCATCAGCCAGTACACTGGGGAGTTTATTGCTTATTTTCTCGCTATCCATTTTCGTGATCCAGTATGTATGGATAGGTAATCGCTCGTACGTGACGGTTTCTGGTAAATCCTATCGTGGTGATGTGCAGGATCTGCCTAATCTAATGAAATACGCCATTATGCTGATTTTAGGTTTTTGGGTGTTATTCAATGTGGTTCTCTACGGCAGCATTTTCTACGGCAGTTTTACCGCTAACTGGGGCGTAGATTACACATTAACCTTCAAACATTATCTTGCGCTATTTGGTCAAGGTTTTAGCGATGGGGCTTGGCCGTCTCTTATCCAAACCGTCTTATTTTCCGCTGCCGCGGCGCCAATTACGGCACTCTTTGGGCTATTGATTGCCTACATTACGGTGCGTCGTGATTTTAAAGGGAAGAAGACGTTAGAATTTCTCACCTTACTTTGCTTTGCCGTACCGGGGACGGTTGCGGGGGTGTCTTATATCCTTGCTTTTAATAACGCACCGATTTATATCACAGGGACGGGATTAATCATTATTCTGTCTATGGTCATGCGTAATATGCCGGTGGGGATGCGTGCTGCGATTGCAGGGCTAGGGCAGTTGGATAAATCCCTTGATGAAGCTTCGCTTTCGCTTAAGGGAAGTTCATTTAAAACCCTTGTGTTTATCGTGTTGCCATTGCTTAAACCGGCATTATTATCTGCATTAGTCACCAGTTTTGTCCGCTCTATGACAACAGTGAGTGCCATCGTCTTTCTTGTCACGGCCGATACTCGTGTTGCGACATCTTATATTTTAAATAGAGTCGAGGACGGTGAATATGGTGTGGCGATTGCCTACGGTTCGATTCTCATTGTTGTCATGATGGCGATTATTCTATTTTTTGACTGGCTTGTGGGGGATACCCGCATTAGCCGATCCAAAGCGAAAAAAATGAATTAAGCACCGTCTGAACATCTATAAAAGTGCGGTATAAAAATAAATAGTTTTTAAAAGGTAGTAATGATGAACAACGATTTTTTAGTATTGAAAAATATCACCAAAGCATTTGGTAAGGCTGTCGTAATTGATAATTTAGATTTAACCATTAAATGTGGCACAATGGTGACCTTGCTTGGGCCATCCGGTTGTGGCAAAACAACAGTATTAAGATTGGTGGCGGGGTTGGAAAATCCCACAAGTGGTCAAATTTTTATTGACGGTGAAGATGTAACGAAATCGTCTATTCAAAACCGTGATATTTGTATTGTGTTCCAATCTTATGCTTTATTTCCGCATATGAGTATTGGCGATAACGTGGGTTACGGCTTAAAAATGCAAGGTGTGGGCAAACAAGAACGCGCTCAGCGGGTCAAGGAAGCCCTTGAATTGGTGGATTTAGCCGGTTTTGAAGAACGATTTGTCGATCAAATTTCCGGTGGGCAACAACAACGTGTGGCGTTAGCCCGTGCTTTAGTTCTGAAACCAAAAGTTTTGTTATTTGACGAGCCATTGAGCAACTTAGATGCGAACCTTCGCCGTTCTATGCGTGAAAAAATTCGTGAATTACAACAACGATTGGGTATCACGTCCTTATATGTTACTCATGATCAAACCGAAGCCTTTGCCGTATCTGATGAAGTTATTGTGATGCATAAAGGTAAAATTATGCAAAAAGCACCGGCAAAAGAGCTTTATCTTCGTCCGAATTCCTTGTTTTTGGCGAATTTTATGGGCGAGTCCAGTATTTTTGAGGGAAAATTACAAAATGATACGGTGGATATTAATGGTTATCAAATCCCCCTTTCTAATACGGCACAATTTGGTTTGGCTGATGGAGAATGTTTGGTGGGGATTCGTCCCGAAGCGGTTTATCTAAGTAATGAAGGCTCAGATAATCAACGTTGTGAGATTAAAAGTGCGGTCTATATGGGCAATCATTGGGAAGTGGTCGCGATTTGGGCAGGAAAAGAATTACTGGTGAATTGTAAACCGGAAGATTTTGAGGCGGATCTTAAACAAGCTTATATCAATCTCGCAGAACAAGGGATCTTCCTATTGAAAAAAGAGTAGGGTGTATATCAAACAAGTGCGGTTAAAAAACAATATGAATTTTCGATATTATGTCGCAAATGCACAAAAATAGAAATTTTAACGACAGGTAGGGACACACTGCGTGTGTCCGTTATAAAATTAAATTATTTCAATACGTTAAAATTCGGATACCTACAGTATGCTTCCCCTTTTACTGTTCAAATAAACGCTTAATTTCTTTTTCATATAAATAAATATTGACAGGATTGGTTGGCAACAATGAATCTAGATATTCTTTGGCTCGTTTAACATATTCTTCGTGATGCTGATCGTGGTTGTCAATGACATCTAATAACACTTTTGCACCTTCAAACGCATCAAATTGATCATAATAATAACCAACTCCTTTAGGTAAAAGTTTAGAATTATGAATAAAAGGATAACCGCCATAAAGTGCATCATTATAAGCATAGTTAAGCCCATTTTCCCATTGATGGCTTAGCACCACATCAACATAACGGGTTAGAAAATCGGGCATTTGATAGCGGCTTTCAACTGTCATCACATTATCCTTAACAATACGGGTACGCCCAATAAAATTAAAAAATGTCGGATTATCTTTTTTATCGTAGGTATTGCAAGCATAAAAATGTTTAATTTTTTCCGGTGAAGTACGGTATGCCTGCTCACAAATGAGAATAGGCGTAAAACTTGTTTTAACCACATTAATATTCGCCTCAAAACAGGCTATCCGCTTTGATATATTCTGATTTGGACGATAACCAAAAGATAATTGGTGCTGATTTTTGAGCCTTTCTATTACCTTATCGCAAAATATTGGTGACCAAATAGCAGGAACAACGTAAGCCGGGCTAGAGTACATGATGGAAAAATAAGATCGACAAGTATTTTCATGTTGTGGAATTAGCCAAACACTATCAAAAGTTGTACCGTTAAACGTTCGACCGGCGGGCTTATCAAATAAGAAATATTCCATGTCCATAATAAAATCGTTACCTATTTTATAGGTTACAACTTTTCCACCGTGTTTATGCATACGATCACGTTGGTGTGGCTCAATAGTCAGTGTTCCCTCTATAAGCACATCTAATTCATCAATGACATCTTCAATATAGGCAAATTTAAGATTTAAGTCATCTAACATAAAACCGGCGGGAGGCTCTGTTCGTTTTTCCGGTCCCCAAGAAACTAACACAACATCTTCAATAATTGTGGAGTGCTGAAATAAATGAAACAAATGGATAATATTTTGATTGGCACCATTTGCCCAAATATCAGTGACTTTGCTTTCTAAATTAAAAGTTATACCAATTTTATATTTACGCATACGAAGTTAATCAGATACAAAAAGAGCTTTATTTTTCTTAAGTCCATAAAAAATCACTCAGACAGCAAGTGTCTGAGTGATTTAAGACTAGCTTATTTCCATTGGTAGCCTATGCCGGCACCTACATTAAAGTCGCCTTGTGTTGTCGCAGCACCACTCATTTTAAAGATAACTTTGTTGTTATCACTTAATTTAGAGTAACCGACCGCTACTGCACTTTGACCATTGTAGTTACCCACTCCAATACCCACAACATTTGAACCTGCTTGAGTGACTTGTGGAATATTAGCAATGGCTGTTGCTCCTGCGATACCGCCACGTAATTTTTTATCTGTTTTTCTCAGATCTTTACGAACGGATTCAACATCCCCCTTCACTTGGTTAAGTTGATTCATATTGACCGCATCTGTACCTTTTACACCCGGCGCAACATTCGTGATTCGGCGCTCTTTACCTTCACTGCCCACCGAAACCGTATTTGGTTCATTTGCTACAGAATCCGCTCCTAGTGCCACAGAATTTTCTGCAGTCGCTTGAGCATTCTGACCAAGTGCGGTTGATTTATTTGCCGTTGCTTTTGAATTTTGACCGGTTGCAGTCGCATTTGATCCTGTTGCTTTCGCTTTATTACCTACTGCTGTCGTATTTTCTGCGGTAGCTTCAGCACCATAACCTAAAGCTGTTGAGTTTTTGCCTGTAGCCTTAGCACTTGCATCATTATCAGAATTATCAGCACCGAAAGAAGTTTTACCATCTTCACTGATCAAACCGGAATCTTCAATTTTCTGCAATGAAGAGCTTGCACTGCTTGCAGCAGCATTTGCTTCAGTAGCAGAGCTACTTGCTGCATTCGCAGAAGATGCTGCATTATTTGCAGAACTATCGGCAGCAGTTGCAGATGAAGCTGCATTACTTGCGGAGCTATCGGCTGCAGTAGCAGATGAAGCTGCGTTATTTGCTGAACTATCAGCAGCGGTTGCAGATGAAGCAGCATTATTTGCGGAACTATTGGCAGCGCTTGCGGATGAAGCCGCATTATTTGCTGAACTATTGGCAGCGGTTGCAGATGAAGCTGCGTTACTTGCGGAACTATCAGCAGCGGTTGCAGATGAAGCAGCATTATTTGCTGAACTATCAGCAGCAGTAGCAGATGATGCTGCGTTACTTGCTGAACTATCGGCAGCAGTTGCGGATGAAGCTGCGTTGCTTGCAGAGCTTTCAGCGGCAGACGCTGAGTTTGATGCTACCGTGGCAGAAGAGTCAGCCTTGCTTGCAGAGCTTTCAGCAGCAGACGCCGAGTTTGATGCTGCGGTTGCAGAAGAGTCTGCTTTGCTTGCAGAGCTTTCAGCCGCAGAAGCAGAATTTGATGCTGCAGTGGCAGAAGAATCCGCTTTGCTTGCGGAGCTTTCAGCTGCAGACGCTGAGTTTGATGCTGCAGTGGCAGAAGAGTCTGCTTTGCTTGCTGAGCTTTCAGCGGCAGACGCTGAGTTTGATGCTGCAGTGGCAGAAGAGTCTGCTTTGCTTGCGGAGCTTTCAGAGGTAGACGCTGAGTTTGATGCTGCAGTGGCAGAAGAGTCTGCTTTGCTTGCGGAGCTTTCAGCGGCAGACGCTGAGTTTGATGCTGCAGTGGCAGAAGAATCTGCTTTAGTTGCAGAGCTTTCAGCGGCAGACGCTGAATTTGATGCTACGGTTGCAGAAGAGTCCGCTTTGGTTGCAGAGCTTGCAGCAGCTGAGGCAGCACTGGTTGCAGCTGATGCGGCAGTTTCAATTTTAGCTAGATTATCACTAACAGTTTGAGCAGCTGTACTTGCCGCAGAAACAGCGGCTTTTGCAGTAGAAGATAAGCCATAAATAATTTTTCCGGAGCCATCAGTTGTCACGCTAAGATCAGTAGTTGCACCAAAAGTTAAAGAATCATCATTTGATAAGGTCCATTGATCCGCATTACCGGACTTATTGCTTAGCTCTGCAGAAGAGTTTTCTACACTAAAGGTAAATGCTCGACCGGAATCTGCTTTGTTATTTACTGCAGTTGACACAGCACTTACTGTACTCTGAGCCTTATCGGCGGTTGACTGTGCAGCCGCTGCTGCCGTTGAAGCGTTATTAGCGGTTGTTTGTGCAGCCACTGCTGCAGTTGAAGCAGCATTAGCAGTTGTTTGTGCAGCCGATGCAGCCGTTGAAGCGTTATTAGCAGTTGTTTGTGCTGCCACTGCTGCTGTTGAAGCGGCATTAGCCGTAGATTGGGCTGTACTTACGGCGGTATTGGTGGCATAGAGCTGTTGGCCGGTTACAGCTTCAGTTGAAGAGGTACTTAATACGGCATTTCCTACGTTCACTATTTTACGTTTAAGCGTATCATTCCCGACTGAAACCTGATTTATTGCATCTGTTACAGAATCAGAACCTAATGCAACACCTCGGGCATGAATTGCCTGAGTACTACGCCCTAATGCGACGGCTCCATCTGCATCCGCTTTTGCCGATTGCCCTATGGCTACGCCATGATTAGCATAGGAATTCCCTGCATAATCAAAGTCATTATTCTGACTGGCTATAGCTTCATTACCAATGGCTACGCTTCCTCCTCGACCTGCAAAAGAATTGGTTCCGATGGAAACAACGTTTCTACCATTTGCATTAGCATTTGAACCGATTGCAATAGAAGGTTCATTATTACTGATAGGAGCGTTAGCACCATTACCAATAGCAATACTACCACCTGCAGATGTTGCCCCGCTTCCACTTATTGTATCGCCAGTCGTCGAACCAATTTGAACTGCAGCCAGTGCATTAGCACTGGCTAACATTAGTACTAATGTCGCTGAAACAGAAATTTTATTCTTGGTTGAGACCGGTTGATTTGTTGATGATTTGGTTTTTCCTGTTGCACGGCTCAACTCGGATACCACGACCCAAGTTTGAGAAACATGATTGAAAATAACCTTAAAAATTTTATTCATAAAACTCTCCTAGTATTTAGAGTGGAAGAATGGGTTTACAAGTAACTTAACATATAAATATAGTATTTATCCCAGTGTAAGTACCTAATACCAAGTTAATGTAAAGTTGGGATCGGATTCTATCTGTTTGGAATTATTTTTACAATGGGAAAAAACGGAGAGAATATGAGTAAAAATTGCAAGAAAGTGTTTATATACTACCTGCGGATAAAGTTAATAAAAATGAGCAATTTTTTTGATAAACATGATCTATTTAAGTGGTAAATTGACCGCACTTTTCTTCTTTTCCCTTTCTCTGTTCTCTCTGTATAATGGCGCGCTTTTATAAAAAATAGAGGAGGATTCTTTGAAACTAACGATAAAACCGGAAACTCTGCCACAATTTATTCGTCAGAAAGTGGCTGAAAATGATGCTTTTGGCTTGATCGAAGGTTGGTGCCAACTTTTACGGGAAAGCCGAGTATATCAGATTGTCCCTCATATCCGTTTAATCAGACGTATTTTAAAACAAGATAAAGAACTTGCCGGTTTGGTGGCGGCATTATTATGTAATTGGGTATGCAGTTTGCGTTTGTACCCACTTTTTATCAGTAGTGGTATTTTGTCACGTGAAGGATTTGGGCGTGAAATGAAGAGTCGTCTTTATGAACGTTTTAATCCTTCTTTTAAAGATGTAAATGATTTGCGTGATATTTTTTATTTATTATTTAATGATAAAAATGATGTGCATTGGATTGATGCGATTCCATTAAGGGAATGGCGGGCAATTGTTGGGGTGCTAGCACGTCAATTGGTTGAAAAAGATCGCCACCGTTTACAAACTCATTTTCAAAATGAGGGGCTGTTTGCTATAGAAATGCTTTCAATTTGGATTGCGGCTGAAGATATGGAGCCGGAATTAATGCGTATGGAGCCCTCATTACTGAATGCAGATTCTCCTTTTGTTGCGCTGAATCGTGAAGTGGGAGATTGGCTATTCGCGCGCCGTCAGGGAAATATTTTTGATGATAGCCATTTCCAAGTGATGTTTGAACAATGTAAAGGGTTAATCGAACGACTACAAAAACGTGGTGCACAGGTTGGTTCTTCACTTAATGTGGCTTATTTATTAGAACGGCTTTCTCAGACTCTTGAACGGTTAGAAAAACTGATGGCAATTTTTGCTTCCAATCGTTATTTACCACGCCGTATTTTATTATTGACAGGTTGTTTTGCTAGAGCAGCAGCGGATCAACATAGTATTTCTCGTTTGTGGAAACAAAGTTCAAAGCTGATTGCACGCAGTATCACGCAAAATTCGAGTGATCATGGCGAGCATTACATCACACGAGATAAAAAAGAGTATGTTTCAATGTTTTATTCTGCCGCCGGTGGAGGCGTACTAATTGCATTAATGGCACTTTTCAAAATCTATTTGGGAAGTGTGATTGATGATAAAGTCTGGAAGGGGATTGCTGAAGGGCTAAATTATGGTCTGGGTTTTACATTAATTTTTATGTTGCATTTCACCGTTGCAACAAAACAACCTGCAATGACCGCTGCCCGCTTTGCTGAAGCCGTGGAGCGTAACCCACAAGGTAAAGCCTTGAATATGAAGTTGGCTCAACTGCTAGTGGATGTATTCCGCTCGCAAAGTATTGCGGTTGTCGGTAATGTGGTCGTTGCGATGAGTTTGGCGGCATTGATTGCATTTATATATCAGCACCAAACGGGGCAAGTTTTACTGAATCAAGAGCAAATTGATTATCAGCTACATAGCATTGACCCTTTTGCCGGTACGTTGTGGTTTGCGGCTATTGCCGGTGTATGGTTATTTTGCTCAGGAATCATTTCAGGCTATTTTGATAATCGTAGTCATTATTTGAATACACGGATGCGTTTACGTCAGCACCCTGGTTTGAGAAAAGTGCTCCCTTTCAAATATCAAGAAAAATTGGCAGATTATCTGCACGAAAACTATGGCTCTATTATGGGAAACCTTTGTTTTGGTCTATTACTTGGCTTAACGGGGGTTGTGGGCTATGTGAGTGGTTTACCCCTTGATATCCGCCATGTTGCCTTTTCCTCGGCCAATGTCGGTTATATCGCTGTAAGTGGATATTTTGATTTTGTGTTTTTATTACAATGTATTGCCTTTGTACTATTGATTGGATTAGTTAATTTGATTGTGAGTTTTTCCTTAACCCTTTGGCTTGCATTGCGTTCACTCAATACTGAAATTGACAGTTGGTGGGCAATTTGGCGAGAAGTTGGGCGTATTGTCAAACAACGCCCATTGAGTTTATTCTTTCCTCTTCAGCTTGAAAAATAAGGAAATTCATAACTTGTCCTATATTTTAAATTTGAAAGCCTTAATGGAAATTAAGGCTTATTATTTATAACCGAATCTAAAAAGTTAATAAGATTGCGTTTCTGAGAATGAGATAGATGTTTCCAATGATAATCCAGTCTGGATTTTAGTGAATCTGTCCGCAGAGGCGTGTAATGTGTTTCATTAGAAAAGGTTAAATTTTCTGCTTTACTATCCGCGAAGAACCAATCAATCGGTGTATTTAAAATAACGGCAATATTTACAAGGTGTGAGACATTAATTTTAGTTGCTCCTCTCTCATAGCGTGAAAATTGCTGCTGCGATACGCCTATTTGTTCCGCCAACACTTCAGCTGTTAAGCCTATTTCTTTACGTCTTTGTTGAATTCGTTTACCAATTGCACTATCTACTTCAGCCGCCATAAATTTTGACATTATTTCACTCCCATACTGTTTTACGCATTGAGTGATATTTTTTGTGATTTATACGCTTGAATTTATATCTTTTAAGTTGTATATTTTTATTTGTACAATTTGAATGATTATTTTGTAAATTAATTTACCTAGGGGAATCAATATGAATGAGAGAGTAAAAGTATTAGGTGTATTTGCAACAGTCATGTTACTAGCAGGTTGCGTTGTTCCACATCAACCGGAGCCACGTTGGTATAAATTGGGTGTAACAGATGAAGAAGCTCAGAGTAAATATGCTTCTTGCGTGTATAACGTAGGAATGAACAAGGTTGATCCGACAAAAGATCGAACTTTAGTTGAGGCCTGCATGAAAGCAGATGGTTTTCGTTGGGGAATTCCCCCTCATTTACGCCCGAGTGCAAAAATGAATCAGCGGGAAGAAACCTCAATTGAAGACAGAGCTGGTGTAGAAAAGGTTAAGGCCTCTTCTAAAACAGTAGCTAAAACGAAACGAAGTAAAAGTGCGACAAAGTCGTGAGTATTAATATCCTTTCCATAACCTATGAGGAAATCATTATGCTAAAACAAATTAAGTTACTCTCAATTCTTACCTTATCTGCAGTTGCTGTTGCTTGCTCAGGTGGCGGTGGTGGTGCGGGCACTGCCGAAACGCCTGATGGAACAAAGGTAGATCTTACAAATACTCCAAAGGGTTTAGTGAGAGCGGAAACCATGGACGGCAAACTTATTGGCTATAACCAAAACCACTCATTTTATGGTGTTTGGGTGAATGATGGTAAAACCCGTCAAGAAATTCGTTATCAAGGTACATCAACACCTGAAAGCGGATTGCCTAGAGGTTCGGCAACCTACACCGGGCATGCTGTTCGTACACGTGGAGACCTGATTGCAGATACTGTTGATGGTGTTCAAGCAGATGGTAAAACAACATTGAATGTTAATTTTGATACGAAGAAAGTCTCGGGTCTAATAGAAATGCCATGGGCGCGGGATATTACTTTACATGAAACAGATTTAAAGGGTAGCCAATTTTCTGGTAAAGCAAGTGTGATTTTTAATAATGGTGGACATTATAAAGGCGGATTATTTGGGCCAAATGCAGAAGAAGCCGCTGGGCTAGTTGAGTTTTCCAATAACCCGGCATTAAACACATCTTTTGGTGGTTATCGCTAATTATTTTTTCTTTATGATTGAATAGGCGGAAATAGTCCGCCTATTTTTATGATGAGTAAATAATGAAGAAATTTTCTTTTGCCTTGCTTTTTTTATTTATTTCTCGTTTTTCGGCAGCACAATCTTTTTATTTTGAAAAAGGAATGAATTTCAAGCAAGTGGAACAAGTGCTTTCAGAAAATTTATATCAATTAAATGCACAAGATTTAAATATTTTGTTAGAGAATTATAGAAATTTTTCTGAACATAATGCACGTTTGGCTGGAGTCGCGGCCGGACGAGTCGCTTTCTTACAAAAAGATTACTCACAAGCCATTACACTTTATAGAAAAGTATTAGCTGAAAATCCGACTCTCACTCCGGTTCGATTGGAATTAGCGATCACGCTTTTTTATCAAAAACAGAATGAGGCTGCGAAAGAACAATTTGAAAAAATAAAATCCGACCCAGAATTGCCGGAGGATAGCAGAAGGTTAGTTGAGCACTATCTTGAAAATCTCGCAAAACAGGCGGGGTGGGAGATTGATTTTTCGATTCACTATGTTAAAGAAAAAAATGTCAATAATGTATCTGATGCTGAAAATATCCGTTTATCCAACCAAGCCACATTAAGTAAATCAGGGGGAATGCTCCCGCAAAAAGCACAAGGTTTTTCTTATTATTTAAATGTGAACAGAGATTTTAATTTAGTCGGATCTCACTATTTTTCTCTGACCAATCTCTTTGTAGGAAAAAGCTATTGGGATAATCACAAATATGATGATATTTTTAACCGCACTTCTCTCGGGTATGCTTATAAAGTCGCCAATAATACCTTTCGGATTAAACCTTTCTATGAAAAACGCTGGTATGGCAATAAATCCTATCGTTGGAATAATGGGATTTCACTGGAAAATGCTTACTGGTTCAGCCCAAATTGGCGGCTTTCTTTATCATTTGAATTTGCTAAACAGCATTATTTTGATGAGCTGATGTTAAATGGACATAGTCGGCTGTTTTCTTCCACTTTAGCTTGGTTCATTAATCCAAAACTTCACTTTTATTTGGGGACGGATGTGGTGTCCGAAAGAACGAAAGTTCGGCAATATAGTTCAGACAGTCACGCATTTCGGGCTGGCTGGGGGCAAGAATGGCAAGGGGGGATTTCTTCACAAATTGGCTTATCCTTTATTAAAAGAGCATATAAAGATACGGCAAAACTGGGAAATTTGGACTTTTTTTCTTTTGGAAAGGTGAGAAAAGACCATATTTATTCTTTGCATATGTTACTTTGGAAGCGGGATTGGCATTTATGGGGTATCACGCCGAAGCTACAATTTATATGGAAAAAGCAAAATAGTAATATCCCCCAAATGTATTCTTACAAGCAAAGTAATATTAACCTTGTTTTTGAGAAACGTTTTTGACGGATAATTTTTGTGAAATATCCATTCATTCTTGCCCTTTAACTTTCCTGTTTTTTCGGTATGATAGTATTTATTCATTTTTAGCATTTTATGAATAGTACTCATGAAGCCAACATTTCTTGAACTCCGACATCTTAAAACGCTGCTTGCTTTGAAAGAAACGGGCAGTGTTTCATCGGCGGCAAAACGGGTTTACCTCACTCAATCTGCACTTTCACATCAAATAAAACTTATCGAAGATCAATTTGGTTTGCCCCTATTTGAACGCAAAAGTCATCCGCTACGTTTTACTGCTGCTGGCGAACGTTTGATTCGCCTTGCCAACGACGTGATGCCTAAAGTGATTGATGCGGAGCGTGATTTAACCCGAGTTAAACATGGTGAGGCTGGGCAATTGCGTATTGCGGTGGAATGTCATACTTGTTTTGATTGGCTTATGCCGGCGATGGATGAATTTCGTCAGAATTGGGGCTTGGTCGAGTTAGATATTGTCTCAGGCTTTCACACCGATCCCGTCGGTTTATTACTTTCTCATCGGGCAGATTGGGCGATTGTGTCTGAGATTGAAGCAAATAATGAGGTGGTTTTTAAACCGCTCTTTTCTTATGAAATGGTCGGCATTTGCTCGAAAGATCACCCCTTGGCTGCGAAAGAAATTTGGCAAGCCGAAGATTTTGCCGATGAAACTTGGGTTACTTATCCTGTGCCGGACGATATGTTGGATCTTTTACGTAAGGTATTGAAACCAAAAGGAATTAATCCCACACGCCGAACTACAGAGCTTACCATCGCGATGATCCAGCTCGTGGCGAGTCGCCGTGGTATTGCGACAGTGCCTTATTGGGCCGCATTGCCATATCTTGAAAAAGGCTATGTAGTCGCTCGAAAAGTGACGCAAGAAGGATTGCATAGCAACCTATATGCTGCCATTCGAAAAGAAGATGAAAGTCTCGCTTATATGGAAGATTTTTATCAAACCGTTAAATCTCAAAGTTTTTCCACTTTACCCGGGTTATCAGTTTTAGAATAAGAATTATCAATGGAATTTTTTCAATCACATCCTATTCGTACAGCTGCGAAAGCTGCACTGCCTTATAGTGCCCCGATGATTGCAGGATTTTTATTTCTTGGCGTGGCATATGGCATTTATATGAAAGCGCTTGGCTTTGGTGTTTGGTATCCCACATTAATGGCATTATTGATTTATGCCGGGTCGGTGGAGTTTATTGCGGCGGCTGCACTAATCGCCCCTTTTTCTCCACTCAGTGTTTTGCTGATTACACTCATGGTGAGTGGACGTCAAATTTTCTATGGCATTTCAATGTTAGAAAAATATGGCGTGCATCTTGGCAAAAAGCGTTGGTATTTAATCAGTAGTTTGGTTGATGAATCTTTCTCGCTGAATTATATGGCAAATATTCCACCGCACTTAGACAAAGGATGGTATATGTTCTTTGTGAGTTTATATCTGCATATTTATTGGGTATTGGGAGCCGCAATAGGTAATTTATTCGGAGAGATTGTTCCTATTGATTTAAAGGGTGTTGAGTTTGCCATGACCGCGCTTTTCCTAGTGATTTTTGCGGAAAATTGGATGAAAGAAAAATCCCATGAAAGTTCTTTACTTGGTTTGGGTATTGCCCTGATTTCTCTGCTCATTGTGGGAAAACAGCATTTTTTAATTCCAACCTTAATCGGAATTTGGTCAATTTTGACGCTGCGTCGTCCCAAAATGGAAAGTAAATTGGAGGCGTTAAAATGACATTAACGGAGCAGGTTATTACGATTAGTGTTTGCGTACTTGCCGTGCAATTTACCCGCCTTTTGCCTTTCTGGATTTTTCCGGCAAATCGCCCAATTCCAGAATATATCCGCTATCTTGGAAAGGTACTACCGGCAGCGATGTTTGGTATGTTGGTTGTCTATTGTTATAAAAATATTGATGTGTTAAATGGATACCATGGCATACCTGATTTTCTGGCAGGTGCATTGGTGTTAGGGCTACATTTTTGGAAAAAGAATATGTTTCTATCTATTGCAGTAGGTACGATATTTTATATGTTATTGGTTCAGACTATCTTTATATAATTTTTTGAGGGAATAATAAACATTCCTTGTGGGGCAATCGGTTGCCTTTGTTTCGCCTCTTTTCCCTTTAATCTAAATCTTTTATTATTCAACACATTTATTTTAATGAAAGAGCGGAGCACTAATGGAATTGAACACAATAGAATTGCTGGGCTATATGGCAACGTTTTTTGTGGCAACATCGTTTTTATTTAAATCGATCGTCCATTTGCGTATAGTCAACAGTATTGGTGATGTACTTTTTGTGATTTATGGCATTATTATTGATGCCTATCCTGTGGCGGTATTGAATACTTTCCTTGTTTGCGTAAATCTTTATCAACTTTACCGTTTGAAGAAAGAATGGCCCGTTTAAATGGCTTGAACTAACTAGTTTATGGGATGGCTGAAATAGATAAGCTTGATTAAAAGTGCGGTCGAAAAACGATCCGTTTTTTAACCGCACTTTGTTTTGGGAGTTTATTTGTCTAACGTTTAAACATTCCCCCTAAACCACCAAGACCGCCCAAGCCTCCTCCCATTAGACCTTGCATTCCCCGCATCATTTTTGCCATTCCGCCTTTACGCATTTTTTTCATCATACGTTGCATTTCATCAAATTGTTTGAGTAATTTGTTCACATCTTGCACTTGTGTGCCAGAACCTAATGCTATGCGACGGCGGCGGGAACCCTTGATGATGTCGGGATTGGCACGCTCTTTTAAAGTCATAGAGTTAATGATCGCTTCCATTTTTATGAACATTTTATCGTCCACTTGGTTTTTGATGTGATCAGGTAAATTTTTCGCTCCGGGGAGTTTTTCCAACATGGACATCATTCCACCCATTTTCTTCATTTCGATCAACTGTTCACGGAAATCATCAAGGGTGAAGGTATCACCTTTCTTGAATTTTTGTGCCATTTTTTCCGCTTTTTCACGATCTACCGAGCGTTCAAGATCTTCAATAAGGGAAAGCACATCGCCCATGCCTAAAATACGCGAGGCAACACGATCAGGGTGGAACGGCTCAAGGGCATCGGTTTTCTCCCCAACACCGAGGAATTTAATCGGTTTGCCTGTAATTTGACGGATTGACAATGCCGCCCCGCCACGAGCATCGCCATCCACTTTAGTGAGAATCACCCCTGTGAGTGGTAGTGCTTCGTTAAAAGCTTTGGCGGTGTTTGCCGCATCTTGCCCTGTCATCGCATCAACGGTAAAGAGGGTTTCGATTGGATTTAACGCATTGTGGATTTGTTTGATCTCATCCATCATTTCGCCATCTACATGTAAGCGACCGGCAGTATCTACAATGAGAACATCGTAGAATTTCAATTTTGCTTCTGCAAGGGCGGCTTTGGCAATTTCTACCGGATTTTGTTTGACATCAGAAGGGAAAAAATCCACCCCCACGGATTGTGCCAAGGTTTCCAATTGTTTGATCGCCGCTGGGCGGTACACATCGGCGGAGACAACCAATACTTTCTTTTTATGGCGTTCACGCAAGAATTTTGCCAATTTTCCCACGCTGGTGGTTTTCCCCGCACCTTGTAAACCCGCCATTAAAATGGCTGCCGGTGGCTGGGTGGCGAGATTTAGGCTTTCATTCGCTTCACCCATGGCTTTTTCAAGCTCACGTTGTACGATTTTTAAGAATTCTTGCCCCGGAGTTAAACTTTTATTGACTTCTTCGCCTAATGCACTTTCCTTTACTTTGGCGATAAATTCACGCACCACCGGCAATGCGACATCTGCTTCCAGCAGTGCCATGCGTACTTCACGTAGGGTTTCTTTAATATTATCTTCCGTTAAACGACCTTTCCCTGTGATATTGCGTAAGGTTTTCGAAAGGCGATCAGATAAATTCTCAAACATATTAATCCTGTTTTTTAGCCAAAATTGCCGTGATTATACCGAAATTTAGGGGATTTTCATCATTTCAAATAAATTTATGGCGAATTGCCTGGGAGATCGTTAAAATGTAAAACATTCTCAATAAACTTGCTCAAATTATGTGGTTTGCCGTATTTTCGATTTTGTTTTATCTGATAAGTGTGTTGATGATCGCACCATTACTTACCTCAACTGATAATGTTCAATATCGCCCTAAAAAAACACTGCTGTTTTTGACCGCACTTTTGGCGATTATTTTTCATGTAGCAAGTTTATATCCTTCTTTACAAAATTTAGCGGAAGATCATATTTTCACATTGATGCAAATTGGTTCACTGATGAGTGTGAGCATTGCAGCGCTTGCCACCTTGGCAATATTGCGTGTCAATTCTATTTGGTTTTTATTGCCCATTGTGTTTGCTTTTTCTGTTTTAAACTTGATTTTAGCTACTTTTATGCCAAGCCATATTATTCAGCTATTAAATCAAGATTCAGCGATGTTATTTCACATTGGCTTATCCATTTTTACCTATGCCGTATGTTTTATTGCGACACTTTATGCGATTCAAATTGGATGGATTGATTATCGTTTAAAAGCCAAAAAAATGCTGTTTTCACCGATTATGCCTTCACTCCTCACTGTTGAACGCCATTTCTTCAAATTATTTGCATTAGGGGAAGGTTTTCTCACATTGACGTTAATTTCCGGTGTGTATCATTCGCTCAGTGCGCTGACGACAGAAAACATCCATAAAGCAGGGTTTTCATTTTTAGCTTGGCTGATATTTGGTATTGCCTTATTTGGGCATTGGCGATTAGGATGGCGAGGAAAAAGGATGATTATTTACGCCATTTCAGGTATCATTTTTCTCACGATTGCTTATTTTGGCAGTCGGTTAATTTAAAAATAGGGCGAATAGAGATTCGCCTTTATTATTGTGAACCGTAGCTGTGTGAAAATAACGTGTGGCACATAAAATATTTGTAATCCCACAAATTTTGTAAACCCACACAATTTACGGATGATGATTAACAAACAAAAAGGATCAACTCTTGGATAGTATTCCCCTTAGTACTTTATTTATCACTCTCATTATCTGTTTAGTTTTATCGGCGTATTTTTCCGGCTCTGAAACCGGCTTGCTTTCGCTGAACAAATATCGCTTACGTTTTCTTGCCGAACAAAATAATAAAGGGGCGAAAAAAGCGGAGAAATTGCTTGAGAAACCTGACACCTTATTAAGCTTTATTCTTATTTTCAATAATCTTGTCAATATCAGTGCTTCCGCAATTGCGACAATGATCGGTATGCGTTTGTATGGCGATGCCGGTGTGGCGATAGCAACAGGGTTATTAACCTTTGTTATGCTGGTCTTCTCTGAAATTTTCCCGAAAACCGTTGCGGCAATGTACCCTGAGAAAGTCGGGTTATTTTCAAGCCATATTTTATCTTTTCTGCTAAAAGTCTTTTATCCACTCGTTTGGTTAATGAATATTTTTACGAAATCCTTAATGAGATTAATAGGGCTAAAACCGGATATGCAAAAACAGGTGATTAGCCATGAAGAATTAAGAAGTATTGTGACTGAAGCTGGAGAAGCTACGCCTGATGAGCAACATCCTCAAATGTTACTTTCTATTCTTGACATGGGCACTGTCACCGTAGATGACATTATGGTGCCTCGCAATGAAATTGGCGGTATTGATATTGATGATGAATGGAAAGCAATAATGCGTCAGCTGAATCATGCGGCGCATAATCGTGTGGTGCTGTACAAAGGAAGTTTAGACGAGAATGTATTGGGTATTTTACGTGTACGTGAAGCTTTCCGTTTATTACTTGAGAAAAATGAATTTACTAAAGAAACCTTAATTCGAGCTACGGACGAAGTGTATTTTATTCCGGAAGGCACGCCATTGAAAACGCAGTTAATGAACTTCCGTGCAAATAAAGAGCGTATAGGCTTAGTTGTAGATGAATATGGTGATATTAAAGGCTTAGTGACCTTAGAGGATATTCTAGAAGAAATTGTCGGTGATTTTACCACTTCTACTGCGCCGACTATTGACGAGGAAGTGGTACAACAATCAGACGGCTCAATGCTTATTGATGGCTCGGCGAATCTGCGAGATTTGAATAAAATGTTTGGGTGGGAATTAGATACCGAAGATGCCCGCACCTTCAATGGTTTAATTCTTGAACACTTAGAGGAAATTCCTGATGAAGGCACAGTTTGTGAAATCGAAGGTTTGCAAATCACTATTCTTGAAGTGGCAGATAATATGATTAAACAGGCTAAAGTCGTTAAACTCTAAAACTAACAAAAAACTGACCGCACTTTTGATTTGGATCATAAGTGCGGTTTGTTTTTACACCGTTTTTTATCAAGCTGTCTATAATTCATCTAATTAATTCTAGGTATAAGGATGATATGGAACAAGCGTATCAACGGGGCGTGACACGTGCTTGTGTACAAACGGCATTATTGTTGTTACAACATGGGGCGGAAAGCACGGTGGTGGTGCAAATGGCACAACGTTTAGGAATCGCTCTTGGGGTGGAAAGTGTAGAATGTGCCCTTACGGCAAATGCGGTGGTGATTACAACCCTTTCAAACCACCATTGCATTACCACAGTACGGAAAAATACTGATAAAGGCATCAATATGCAAATGGTGACTGAAGTACAGCGTATTGTGATTGCGGTAGAGCATAAATTATACAATTTGGATCTGGCACAGAAGAAACTGGATAATTTAAATCCTTTGAAGTATCACCGTGCTTTGGTGGTGCCTATGATTGGTTTATCTTGCGCCTCTTTTGCACATCTGTCGGGAGGCGATTGGCTGATTTGCCTCATTACTTTTTTGGCTTCCTCCGTGGCGATGTTTGTCCGGCAAGAATTATCAAAACATCATTATAATCCGATTATTGTTTTTGCGATTACGGCGTTTGTGGCTTCCCTCATTTCCGGTGTTAGTTTGAAATATCAATGGGGAAATGATCCGCAAATCGCCTTAGCTTCCAGCGTGTTGTTGCTTGTACCGGGATTCCCATTAATTAATTCGTTGGCAGATATTTTAAAAGGCTATGTCAATATGGGGTTAGGGCGTTGGACAGTTGCCACCGTTCTGACCTTTGGGGCTTGCCTTGGTATTGTGTTGGCATTAAGTGTGTTACATATCACGACATGGGGGCATTAATGATGATGTTTCTATTGAGTTTGTTTGATGATATGGTTTTTGCCGCCATTCCGGCGGTGGGGTTTGCCTTAGCATTTAATGTGCCGCTTAAGGCGTTAAAATATTGTGCGATTTTAGGGGCATTAGGGCATGTAACACGCACATTACTTTTACACATTAATGTGCCTATTGTTTTTGCAACCTTTTTTGCCACTTGTGTTATCGGCTTTATTGGCGTGCATTTATCACACCGTTATTTGGCACATCCAAAGGCATTTACGGTGGCGGCGATCATTCCCATGATTCCGGGCGTGCATGCTTATAAAGCGATGATTTCGATAGTACAAATTCATCACTATGGTTATTCTCATGAACTTTTGGAGCAAATGATCAGCTCATTTATTAACACCGCCTTTATTTTAGGGGCGTTGGTTTTTGGGCTTGCGTTGCCCGGATTGATTTTTTATCGCCAAAAACCTGTGGTATAAATCCTCACAGATTAAAAAAACACGCATTTTTGCATAGCATCATTGCGTGTTTTTTCTCATTATTCTTTTGTGATTTGTTTATCTTCCGGCAAAATTAAATTCAATATCAATGCCAATAGTGAGCCAACCGTAATGCCTGATCCCAATACCTCTTTGAAAAAGTGCGGTAATTTATCAAGCAGTTCCGGACGGGTGGTGACCGCTAAACCGCAACCGATTGAAATAGCAATAATTAAGCCATTGCGTTTGCTACGTTCCACTTTATCCAACATTTGAATTCCCGCGGCAATAATCATGGCGAACATCATTAAGCCTGCACCACCGAGTACCGGTAGAGGGATAGAGACGATTAATGCACCAAATACAGGGAATAATCCTGCTAATGCCAATAACACACCGGTTAATGCGACCACATGGCGACTTGCCACGCCGGTTAGAGAAATAACCCCGATATTTTGAGAGAATGAAGAAAACGGTGTGGTGGACATAATCGCCGCTAAAGCCGAGCCTAAACCATCTGCCAATACACCGCCACGTAAATGTTTACCGGTAATTTCAGTATTAGTGGCATTTCCCAATGCAAGGAAATTGCCGCTAGATTCAACGATTGTGACTAAATAAGCAATGGACATTCCGATAATACCTGAAATAGGGAAGGCAAGCCCAAAGTGAAGCGGTTGGGGAACAGCAAAGGTTTGGGCGTTTTCCACACCGTCAAAATTCACCCAACCTAAAATAAGGCAGAGAACATAGCCTGTCATCATTCCAATTACAATAGCGGCGGCGGAGAAAATACCTTTCCCCCATTGAACCAACGCAACAACGATAACCAAGACAAAACTTGCCATCATCAAATTTTCCGGCGTGGCATAATTGGCATCACCACGCTGACCGCCGGCAAACCAATCCACCGCAACAGGAATTAAGCTCAAGCCAATCATCATCACCACTGTGCCGGTGACAACCGGTGGGAAAAGTTTACGAATATAAGGCATAAAAAAGCTACCGATAATCATCACTAAAGAGCCGACTAAGGAAGCCCCTAAAATCCCTGCGGCACCATAATCGCTGAAACCAATAGCGAGGGCGGCGGCGACAAAGGTAAAACTGGTTCCCATCACACTGGGTAAGCGAATACCAATTGGACCTAGACCACGACATTGAATCACTGTGACCACGCCGGAAATTAATAATGCGGCGTTCACTAATGTGATCGTATCTTCTGTGGGGAGTTTTAAAACATTCCCGATCACCAATGGCACGGCGATAATTCCCCCCAGTGCGGCTAATAAATGTTGTGCGGCAAGCAATAAACTCAATCCAAAAGGCGGTTTATCTTCAACGGAGTAGAGGAGTTGGTTGTTCATATTTTGGGTCCTTATGTAAAAGAAAGCGCGAATTATACGTTAAAGTGCTATATAAGGAAAACGTTTGCTTTTGTAGAGTAAAAGTGAGGTTAAGATTATTGCTATTATGTAGCAGTTGCACAAATCTGTTTGGGGGAGGGACACACTGCGTGTGTCCGAATTTTAACCTATTGAAATGATTTGGCTTTATAACGGACACACGCAGTGTGTCCCTACTATACTGATTTTTGACCGCACTTAATGGATTGCTTAGCCCCAATCAACATTAGTAAAGGCGTTATAAACTGCCCAAATAAAGAGAACTGCAATAATGGCGAGGACTAATTTCTCCCATTTGTTTAAATTGAATTTTCCGCCTTGGTATTGATAGCGAGAATATAAAAATAATCCAATTCCCGGTACATAAAGTAATACGGAAAGTAGCAAATAATCCAGCCCAGCGGCATATAAAATCCACAAACCGTAAAGCGATGCCATTAAGCCGGTGAGTTTAATATACCAAGGGGCATTTTGTTGAATGGAGAGCTTTAATAAATAGGCGCCAATTAAAAAATAAGGCACTAAAATCATTGAAGTGGAGATCAATAATAAAGCGTTATAACTTTTTCCTGTCAGCAAAACTAATAACAAACAAAGTTGTACGACAAATCCGGTAAACCAAAGGGAGTGAATTGGCGTGTTGTTTTCATTGAGTTTGTCGAAGATTTTCGGGAACGCACCGTTCTTAGCGCCACGATAAGGTACTTCGGCAGAGAACATTGTCCAACTAATATAAGAGGCGACTACCGAGACAATTAAACAAGCGGTAATGATGATTTTTCCGCTACTCCCGATCATATGTTCAAGCAAACCTGCCATGGAGGGATTTGACATTGTAGCGATCGTTTCACGGGGTAAAATTCCTAAGGAAAGCACGGTGATTGCCACATATAAGGCAAGGGCGATGACAATTCCCAATACGGTGGCCAGCCCGACATCCGTACGTTTTTTTGCATGTGCCGATAATACCGCCGCACCTTCCACGCCGGTAAACACCCACAGAGTGATTAACATGGTGTTTTTTACTTGATCGGAGACATGATTATTTAACGCGGTCGCTTTTACATCATGGTTAAATGTTTCAGGGCTGAAGAACCATAGGGCGAGTATGATAAACAAGCACAGGGGAAAAACTTTCACAAAGGTGGCAATAAGGTTCACGGTTGCCGCTTCTTTTATCCCTTTGGCGATTAAAATATGTACAAGCCAGACAACGATTGAAGAACCAATAAATGAAGCGATAGTATTTCCCTGCCCGAAAATCACCGCACTTTCGCTATCGGTGAACGTACCCAATCCCTCAAAGGCAACCACTAAATAACCCACAATCCCGATAGTGGCGCAGAGCCAATAGCCCCAAGCAGACATAAATCCCATGAGATCGCCAAAACCTTCTCGTGCATAGGTGTAAATACCACCGTCTAATTCGGGGCGAAGTCGGGAAATGAAAAAGAACGAGAGACCGAGAAAAATAATTCCTATGCCCGTAATCGTCCAACCAATAATGAGCGCTTCCGAGCCGGCAACTTCCGCCATATTTTGCGGTAGGCTGAAAATACCCGAGCCAATCATTGAGCTCAACACTAATGCTGTCAGAGACAATAAGCCAATTTTTTTATTTGACATTATGCTTTCCTAAAAAATGATAAAAATTAAAGGGATAGAATGGTTTTCACATATTGTTGTAATGTTGGAATCACAGCTTGTTCAAACCATAGATTTTTTTGTAACCAAAGTTGATTGCGTGGTGATGGGTGAACTAAAGGAAAAAAGTGCGGTAGAAATTCACGATAGTTTTTTACTGTTTCCGTCACGTTTAAGGTATTTTGCGGTAAATAGTATTTTTGCGCATATTGCCCGATTAAGAGTGTGAGCTGAATATTTGGTAAAGTGGCTAAAATTTGAGGATGCCATTTTTCCGCAAAACCTTTGCGTGGTGGTAAATCGCCTGATTTACCTTTGCCCGGATAATAAAAATCCATAGGGATTACCGCAAACACCCCCGAATGATAAAACATATCACGATCAACACCTAGCCATTCACGCAGGCGATCGCCACTTTTATCGTTCCAATAAAGACGGGTTTGCTCTGCTTTTACACCGGGAGCCTGACCGACAATGTTAATACGAGCAGTGCTAGGGGCGGCAAAAAGTGGTTCAATATGGCGAACGGTGAAATCTTGATTTTGAGGATCATTGATAATCGCCGTTTTGATTTGATTGATCGTTTGCATAATCAGTTTAATTTATTTCGTTTTATGGACTGTTGTTCAGACTAGCTAAATTTTTCCGCTAATGCCCCGATATGCTCAGGGCCAATACCACAACAGCCGCCAATAATGGTCGCACCGCTTTCAACCCATTTTTCCGCCCACACTAGATATTGTTGTGGGGTGAGATCCGCTCGGATTTCATCAAGCCCCTCATTTGCCGTTGCATCTTTGGGTTGGGGAGGAAAAGCATTGGCGTAAGCGCCAATACGAATGTTTGTTGCATGACGGGTTTTCAATGTTTCCTGTGTGACGAGCAAAGCCTGTTGAATGACTTCAGGTTGGCAACAGTTGAACAAAATTGCCGCCACGCCCAATTCGATCATTTTTTCGACCGCACTTTGCACTGTTTCACCGGAACGTAGGCGGGGGACATCAGTGGGTTCATCATCCTGTAAGGTAAAAGAAACCCAAAACGGGCGTGTATCTTTAGGCAATAGAGGTTTGATCGCTTGGGGTTCGGTAGCGGAACTTTGGGTTTCGCACAGCCAAAAATCCACATAAGGCGAAAGCCCGTCAATGATCGGTTGTGCAACTTCTTGTACGCGGTTCGGCTGATATAAATCAAAACGATAAGAACCGAATAACGGCGGAATAGAGCCAGCAATTTTGATAGGTGAAACACCCGAATTTTCAACCGCACTTTTAGCTAAACGCCCGGCAAGATCCGCTAACATTTTTCCATCAGCCTGAAAACGTTGTTCCCCAATATGAAAAGGCACAACAGCATAACTGTTAGTGGTTATCACCTGTGCGCCACTTTTGATAAAATCCTCATGCACAGATTGAACGGCGATTGGCTGTTGATACAGGGCAAGTGCCGACCATTCGGGCTGTTTAAAAGGTGCTTTACGGCGTGCTAATTCACGCCCCATACCGCCGTCTAGAATGATGATGTTTGACATAGTGCTATTCTCGGATAATTAGAGGGTTATTTATATAAGTTTTGTACTTGTTCTTCTGAGAGAATTCTTTGGTATTTATTAAATTCTCGTCCCATATAGTAAGAGCCAAAATTTGTTAAGTGATCTTGATCGCCATAGAGATACCTTCCTTCAGATATAACACTATCTTTTGGTAAGTATTGCTGAGCGTCAACCCAATAAACATTTGGAATGTTTTTAATTAAATCATGAATGATCTCATTACTCGTATCAATATTGCCCATTCTACGAACCGGTTGTAAATATTTTTCAAGACCATATTTTTCCAATAAGTGACCACGAATAGGAGAACGGGTAATAGAACTGTTATTTGCAAAAACATAAACGGGTTTGGATTCTGCAAGTTTTTTCACCATTGCTTTAAATCTAGATTGAAAATTAGGAATAATATAGGAATCTGTTTCAAATCTTGGCACAGGTTGTCCTCCCATTCTTAAATCATAAAACCCAGAAATAAATACGATGTCATATTTTTCTACCTTATCCCATTGGGATTGGCATTCAGGTATAACATGAGAAGCGTCATTAACCATTACTTGACATTTAGGTCCTAAATTCAAAATCTCTGATTTCCATCCCTCTTTTTGGCCGACATAATCAAGAAAATATTCAAGATGTTCTGCATGGGAATCACCTATAGTTATAATTTTTGGAGGTAAATTATTCATACTTATAAAATCTTGAGTATTTTGTTCAATATACTCTTTTTCCTGTTTTAATTTTCCTTTCGCATAAATGTTATATCCGATTAGTGTAGCTGAAGGAATAAGATATAAATAGAAAAATACTTTTTTAAAGGTGAGCTTAGATTTTCTAATTGGCTGCTCAATAATGTAATAGCTTAGGATAGAAAAGATAACGGTAACTATTAAAATCCCTAATATTTGATAATTAGTTAATACCTTTTCTCCTGTAATGTAATAAGTAAAGGTGATAAATACCCAATGATATAGGTATAGCGAATAAGATATTTTTCCAATAAAAACAATAGCCTTATTTGATAAAAAGCTTTTTATCAGATTTTGTTTTGTTGTGCTATAAATAATCAGCGCAGATAGTATACAAGGAAGAATTAATGTTATACCAGGAATAAAGTTCATATTTTTGTGTATAAAAAACAAGCAAAAAATTAATAAAATTGAGCTTGAAATGGCAATAATATTGCTTGCTGATTTGCTGATTTGCTGATTTGTTAATTTATTAAAAATTGCTAAGAGTGAGCCAATTAATAATTCAGGAAAACGTAGGTTTGATAGATAGTAGATATTGGGTTGGTTTAAAACGTCTTTGTAGAAATTAATAGGGATAAAGGATGTTAAAATTAATGTTATAAAAAATAGTAATGTGATGTAAAGTAAGTTTTTTATTTTTCTGGATTTTTTATAAGAAAAAATAAGTAATAGTGGAAAAATTAAATAGTATTGTTCTTCAACAGCTAATGACCAAATATGTAATACAGGATTTTCATTGGCATTTAAATCAAAGTAACCTTGTGTGAATCCAAGATAGAAATTAGATGAAAATAATGTGGCTAATTCAATAGTTTTTCTTAATTGATTGAAATCATTATAAATGAAAATAGCGGAAGCAATAAAAGAAATCAGTGCCATAACGGTAATAAAGGCAGGGTAAATTCGTTTAATTCTCCTATTATAAAAATTTTGGAAAGTAAAACGATTTTCTTCTATTTCAGTGATAATAATTCCAGTAATTAAGAAACCTGAAATTACAAAGAAAATATCTACTCCAAGAAAGCCACCAGGAAGCCAAGTTTCATTTAAATGGAAAATGATGACTGAAATGACTGCAATTGCACGTAAACCATCAATTTCTGGACGATATTTAATAGACATAAAGTTCCCCAAATTTTTCTAAAAAAGACCGCACTTTAAAAGTGCGGTCGTGTTGAATTAGATTTATACGTTGAAACGGAAGTGCATCACATCGCCGTCTTGCACGATGTAATCTTTCCCTTCTAAACGCCATTTGCCGGCTTCTTTTGCACCATTTTCCCCTTTGAATTGGATAAAATCTTCATAGGCGATGACTTCGGCACGAATAAAGCCTTTCTCGAAATCCGTGTGAATAACGGCAGCGGCTTTTGGTGCGGTAGCGCCTACGGAAACAGTCCACGCACGTACTTCTTTTATACCGGCGGTGAAGTAGGTTTGAAGATTTAATAAGGCGTATCCTGCACGAATCACACGGTTCAAGCCGGGTTCTTCAATGCCTAAATCTTGTAAAAACTCTGTTTTTTCTTCCTCTTCCAATTCCGCAATTTCCGCTTCAATGGCGGCACATACCGGCACAACTACTGAGCCTTCTTTTTCGGCAAACTCACGAACTTTTTCAAGATACGGGTTGTTTTCAAAACCGTCTTCATTAACGTTGGCGATATACATCGTCGGTTTTAGAGTGAGGAAGTTATAGCTTTTAATCGCAAGTAACTCTTCTTTATCGAGAGGAACGGAGCGGATCATCCCCGCTTCAGAAAGGATGGGAAGGATTTTTTCCATCACTGAAAGTTCAAATTTCGCTTCTTTATCACCGCCTTTGGCTCGTTTTTGTAAGCGTTGAATGGCTCGCTCGCAACTATCTAAATCAGCAAGGGCAAGTTCGGTATTGATGGTTTCAATATCGTTTAACGGATCGATTTTCCCTGCCACGTGAACAATATCGTCATTTTCAAAACAGCGAACAACATGACCAATTGCATCGGTTTCACGAATGTTTGCTAAGAATTTATTACCCAAGCCTTCGCCTTTACTTGCACCTGCCACTAAACCAGCGATATCCACAAATTCCATGGTGGTTGGAAGGACACGCTCCGGCTTGACGATTTCTGCAAGAGCATCAAGGCGGGGGTCCGGCATTGGGACCACGCCGGTGTTTGGTTCAATTGTACAGAACGGATAATTCGCCGCTTCAATACCTGCTTTAGTGAGCGCATTAAAAAGGGTGGATTTCCCTACGTTTGGTAAGCCCACGATACCACATTTAAATCCCATATTTTTTCCTTAATATTGAGTTAAAAAAGTTGCGAAAATGACCGCACTTTTAAATTTTAAAACTGTTTAAGCGATTAGTCGCCTTTACTATGCCGTCTTTAAAAATCATCTCTACGCAATCTGTTGCCTCGTCCAAGGCTTTTTCAAGCATGTTACGCTCTGTCGGAGACGGTTTACTTAGCACATAAGAGGCTACCAAATCACGATGTCCTGGATGTCCAATGCCAAGGCGTAAACGGTAAAAATTGTTACTATTTCCTAACTGCGCCACAATATCTTTTAAGCCGTTATGTCCGCCGTGTCCGCCGCCTTGTTTGAGTTTTGCCGTGCCGGGTGATAAATCCAACTCGTCATGAATCACAAGAATTTCTTCCGGTTTGATTCGATAGAATCCCGCCAGTGCGCCTACGGATTTACCGCTTAAGTTCATAAAGGTGGTCGGCACAAGCAGGCGGACTTCTTTTCCATTCACCAACGTGCGGGCGGTTTTACCGAAGAATTTATTGTCGGGGTTAAGCGTAACATTGAAACGATACGCTAAACGTTCTACCAACCATTCACCGGCATTATGCCGTGTCTCGGCATATTTATCGCCAGGGTTACCAAGTCCAACAATGAGTTTAATTTCAGACATATTGCATAATGATGTTAAAAAATAGTGGCGTATTGTAGCGAAATGCAGGTAAATTCTCAATCTATAACGCAAGAACAAGCACGCCCGCCAAAATTAATATATTTCCTTATTTTATCGTTAAAATTGACCGCACTTTTCCGCTATAATAGCCAAAATTTTTTGTATAAAGAAAGCATAATGAATCAGATCAATATTGAAATCGCCTATGCCTTGCCGGAACGCTATTATTTAAAATCTTTTCAAGTGGAGGAGGGCACAATGGTACAAACTGCCATTTTGCAATCTGGTATTCTGCAACAATTTACCGATATTGATTTACGTGAGAATAAAGTGGGCATTTTCAGTCGTCCGACAAAATTAACCGATATATTGAAAGAGGGCGATCGTGTTGAAATTTATCGTCCCTTACTGGCTGATCCGAAAGAAATCCGCCGTAAACGGGCAGCAGAACAAGCCGCTCAAGCCAATAAAGAAAAAGGAGTCCAAAAATGACCGCACTTTCCCAAGCCGATTTTTGCTTACCCGAGCATATTACCCCTGAAATTTTCTTGCGGGATTATTGGCAGAAAAAGCCACTCATTATCCGCAACGGGTTGCCTGAAATTGTGGGGCAGTTTGAACCGCAAGATATTATCGAATTGGCGCAAAATGAAGATGTCACGGCACGTTTAATTAAAACCTTTTCGGATGATGATTGGAAAGTGTTTTTTAGCCCTTTAACGGAACAGGATTTTAAACATTTGCCACAGAAATGGTCGGTGCTGGTGCAAAATATGGAACAATGGTCGCCGGAATTAGGACAACTTTGGAACAAATTTGGTTTTATTCCCCAATGGCAACGTGATGACATTATGGTGTCTTATGCGCCGAAAGGTGGCTCGGTGGGCAAACATTATGATGAATATGATGTGTTTTTAGTGCAAGGCTATGGCCGCCGCCGTTGGCAGTTGGGAAAATGGTGTGATCCGAGTACCGAATTTAAACCGAATCAGCCGATTCGTATTTTTGACGATATGGGGGAATTGGTGATTGATGAGGTTATGAATCCGGGCGACATTCTTTATATTCCCGCCCGTATGGCACATTATGGCGTGGCGGAGGAAGATTGTTTGACTTTTTCTTTCGGTCTGCGTTATCCGAATTTGACCCATTTAATTGATGGCATTAGTAAAGGTTTTTGCCATCAAGATCCGGATTTGAATTTAAGTGAATTTGATTTACCGCTTCGCTTAACACAATCGGTACAGCGTAGCGGTAAGCTTGCCGACGAAAATATTCAGGTGATGAAACAACAACTACTGGATAAACTAGCCCATTCAGAAGCCTTTGATAAGTTATTCAAACAGGCTGTGGCAAGCGCGGTGAGTTCACGCCGTTATGAACTGTTGGTTTCTGAAGAAATGAGTGATCCTGAAGAGGTCCGTGCCGATTTAGAACAGGGGGCGTTACTTTGTCAGGATAATAATTGCAAGTTGCTCTACACGGAAAATCCCCTTCGCATTTATGCCAATGGCGAATGGTTGGATGAGTTAAACTTGGTGGAAACGGAAGTTTTGAAACGCTTAGCGGACGGTGAATACTTAGATTGGGCGTTTTTAACGGATTTAACGAATGAAACGGAAGATCCGGAAACGACGATGGAATTATTGTTAGATTCAATTTGTAACTGGCTGGACGATGGCTGGGTGTTGCTCGATGAATATGTCTGATAATATTTATTCAGTATCCCAACTCAATAATGCGGCACGCCAAATGTTGGAAAACAATTTTTCACAAATTTGGCTGACGGGGGAAATTTCTAATTTTACCCAACCGGTATCGGGGCATTGGTATCTCACCTTAAAAGATGAAAATGCACAGGTGCGTTGTGCGATGTTTCGGATGAAAAATTTGCGTGTGGCGTTTCGTCCGCAAAATGGGATGCAAGTCTTGGTGCGTGCTAATGTGAGTTTATATGAGCCACGGGGGGATTACCAACTCATCATTGAATCCATGCATTCTGCGGGTGAAGGCTTGTTACAACAGCAATTTGACGCCCTGAAAATGAAATTGGCGGCAGAAGGACTCTTTGCTCAAAATCTCAAGAAAAATTTACCGCACTTTAGTAAAGCCGTAGGGATTATCACTTCCTCTACCGGCGCAGCATTACAAGATATTTTGCACATTTTGGCTCGTCGTGATCCGAGTTTGAAGGTAGTGATTTATCCCACAGCCGTGCAAGGCAAAGAGGCAACGGCTGAGATTGTGCAGATGATCGAACTGGCAAATGTACGGCGAGAAGTGGACGTGCTGATTGTCGGGCGGGGCGGCGGTTCGTTAGAAGATCTTTGGTGTTTTAATGAGGAATCTGTTGCACGTGCGATTTTTCGCTCCACGTTACCGATTATCAGTGCCGTAGGTCATGAAACGGATGTCACTATTGCCGATTTTGTTGCTGATCTTCGTGCGCCGACTCCCTCGGCGGCGGCAGAATTGGTCAGCCGAAATCAAGGGGAGTTACTGCAACAACTCCGCCATCAGCAACAGCGTTTAGATATCGCGCTTGACCGATTATTAACAGAAAAAAGCCAGCATTTAAAGCAACTAACATTGCGTTTACAAAATCAACATCCGCAGAATCAACTGCGTGTTCAACAGGCAAAAAATGAGCAACTGGCACAGCGTTTACAGTTTGCGATGAAACGTCAGGTTGAAAAAACACAGCAAAAATTGACCGCGCTTTCCCTTCGTTTGGCACAAAATCCCTTACCTTATCGTATCCAACGTTATCAACAACAATTAGTGCAATTACAAGGGCAATTGCATTTCTGCACAAACCGCCGATTGACAGAACGCCAAAATAGGCTTGCGACTTTATGTGGCAAACTAGACGGATTAAGCCCATTGAAAGTATTGTCTCGTGGTTATTCCATTGCTCAAAACACTCAAGGGAAAGCGATTACAAGTGTGAAAGATGTCGCTCAAGAAGAATTGATCACCACGAAAATGACTGATGGAAAGATTATTAGCCGGATTGTGGAAATTAAGGTAGATATTCATCACAAAATTTTGTAAAGATATTAAAAAAGTGCGGTATAACCGCACTTTTTCGTTATTCCCATTCAATTGTTGCTGGTGGTTTTCCGCTTACGTCATACACAACGCGAGAGATACCATTCACTTCATTGATAATTCGATTGGAGATCTTGCCTAATAACTCGTATGGTAAATGCGCCCAATGAGCGGTCATAAAGTCGATGGTTTCAACGGCTCGGAGAGAAACAACCCAGTCATATTTACGACCGTCCCCCATTACGCCGACGGATTTCACCGGAAGGAACACGGTGAAAGCTTGGCTGACTTTGTAATACCAATCTGCTTTGTGTAATTCTTCAATAAAAATCGCATCGGCACGGCGGAGGAGATCGCAGTATTCTTTTTTCACCTCACCTAACACACGCACCCCTAACCCAGGGCCTGGGAATGGATGGCGATTGAGCATTTCTGCCGGTAAACCGAGCGCTAAGCCGATTTTACGCACTTCGTCTTTGAATAGTTCACGCAATGGTTCGACTAAACCGAGCTTCATATAATCCGGCAGACCGCCCACGTTGTGATGTGATTTAATCACATGTGCTTTGCCTGTTTTGCTAGCGGCGGATTCGATCACGTCAGGATAAATCGTACCCTGTGCCAACCATTTTACATTTGGCAATTTTTTCGATTCATCATCAAACACATCGACGAAGACTTTACCGATGATTTTACGCTTCGCTTCTGGTTCATCCACGCCGGCGAGTTCGCTTAGGAAACGATCTTCTGCGTTCACACGGGTGATGTTTAAACCGAATTTATTGCCGAACATTTCCATCACTTGATCGCCTTCGTTTAAGCGTAATAAGCCGTTATCCACGAAGACACAGTGCAAGTTTTTGCCGATTGCGCGGTGCAATAATAAGGCGACAACAGAGGAATCTACGCCACCTGATAAGCCTAAAATCACTTCATCATCGCCCACTTGTGCTTTTATGCGGGCAACGGCGTCTTCAATAATATTTTCAGCCGTCCACTTGGTCTCACAACCACAAATGTTCACCACAAAATTCGTTAATAATTCTAAACCACTTTTGGTGTGGGTAACTTCAGGGTGGAATTGCACGCCATAGAAATGGCGGCTTTCGTCAGACATGGCGGCGATTGGGCAGGTTGGCGTTGTACCGGTTACATTGAAGTTAGTAGGCAAACGAGTCACTTTATCGCCGTGGCTCATCCAAACATCTAATTTGTTATCGCCATCGTTGAGGTTCGCAAAAAGTGCGGTCGAATTTTCCAATGAAACAGAGGCATAACCAAACTCACGGTGATCGGAGGTTTCCGTTAAACCGCCTAATTGCATTGCCATCGTTTGCATACCATAGCAAATACCCAGTACCGGCACACCTGCATTAAAGACATATTCCGGCGCGCGTGGGCTGTTTTCTTCCGTGGTACTTTCCGGTCCGCCTGAAAGAATGATCCCCGTTGGGTTAAATTCTCGGATTTGTTCTTCGGTTACATCCCACGCCCAAAGTTCGCAGTACACCCCAATTTCACGCACACGACGTGCGATCAGCTGGGTATATTGTGAACCAAAGTCGAGGATGAGGATTTTATGATGGTGAATGTTTGTCATTTTTTACCTTAATAAAATGGTTAATAATGTAACTTTTGAATGATGGTTGAAATTTCGATCATATCCTTGCCACAATAATCGGCTTCGGATTGGTCAATAAGTATTCGTTTTTCTTCGTAGGCAATCACAGGAATACCGGCAGATTTTGCCGCTTGAATGCCGAAAAATGAATCCTCAATCGCTACAGCATTTTTTGCTTGCACATCTAATTTTTTGAGGGTGTAGCGATAAATTGTCGGATCAGGCTTGCTACGTTCAAATTGTTCGCCACTGACAATAAAATCAAAGTGTTGAATGATACCACATTTCGTCAAAATAGTCTGAATATGTTCAAGGCGAGAAGAGGAGGCTACTGCCAGTTTAATATGGTGTTGTTTGGCAAAATCAATAATTTTTTGAATATCAGAACGGAAAATTGAAGGATAATCCACTTTTGAAAAAAGTTGATTGAAAAAATCAAAATAGCGTTGTTTGATTTCTTCTAATGGTAATGAAGAACCACTTAATTTTTTTACAATTTCAGGAATGTCAGACAACCCTTTTCCTACCAATTCTGAATATTCGAGTGGAGTTAAAGTGCGGTCGTGTTCTTTGATGGATTCAATAAACTGTGTTTGTAAGCCGTATTCTAAAAATTCAGTATCGACAATCACACCATCCATATCAAAGATAATTGCTTGGAGCATAGGGCTTCCTTATTCAGTATAAACGTTCAAATTTTGAAAAACTTTGTGAAAAATGACCGCACTTTAAACAACAAAAGTGGGCTAAAGCCCACTTTACAGCTTACCCCATTCGATAATTCGGGGCTTCTTTAGTAATCGTCACATCGTGAACGTGGCTTTCTTTAATACCTGCACCGCTGATTCGTACAAATTCCGCTTTAGTACGAAGTTCATCAATGGTGGCACAGCCCGTTAAGCCCATACAAGAACGTAATCCGCCCATTTGTTGGTGGATAATTTCTTTTAAATAACCTTTGTATGGAATACGTCCTTCAATACCTTCGGGCACGAGTTTGTCGGCGGCGTTATCCGATTGGAAATAGCGATCCGATGAACCTTTCGCCATGGCACCCAATGAACCCATACCACGATAGGATTTAAAGGCACGGCCCTGGTAAAGCTCAATTTCGCCAGGGGCTTCTTCCGTGCCGGCAAACATTGACCCCACCATCACACAGCTTGCACCGGCAGCGAGGGCTTTGGCAATATCACCGGAGAAACGGATACCGCCGTCAGCAATGACCGGAATACCACGATCTTTCAAGGCTTCTGCGGCATCGGCAATCGCCGTGATTTGTGGTACGCCTACACCGGTGACGATACGAGTGGTACAGATTGAGCCGGGGCCAATCCCTACTTTCACGGCGCTTGCTCCGGCATCAGCCAAAGCAATAGCACCTTCAGCTGTCGCAATATTACCGGCGATGATAGGAAGATCTGGGTATTTGGCACGGGTTTCACGCACACGTTGTAGCACACCTTCGGAATGACCGTGTGAAGAGTCGATTAACAATACATCGACGCCCGCCTTGACTAAAGCATCAATACGTTCTTCGTTACCCGGGCCAGCCCCCACTGCCGCCCCCACACGTAAACGTCCGAATTCATCTTTACAGGCGTTCGGCTTACTTTCGGCTTTTTGGTAGTCTTTTAGGGTAATCATCCCTTTTAATTTGAAATTGTCGTTTACCACCAATACTTTTTCCACACGATTTTCATGCATTAAGTGGAAAATTTCTTCACGGGACGCCCCTTCTTTGACGGTGACTAATCGCTCTTTTGGCGTCATAAAATCCGCTACCGTTTTACTTAAATCTGAAATGAAACGGGTATCACGGCCAGTGATAATACCTACCAGATTTTTCTCCGCATCAACCACTGGATAACCGGCAAAACCATTTTTCTTGGTAAGTTCGGCTAATTCTGCAAGCGTAAGCGTTGGTGAAACGGTAACCGGTTCGGAAACAATACCACTCTCGAATTTTTTCACCTTACGCACACGATCAGCTTGGCGTTCAATAGACATATTCTTGTGAATAAAGCCAATCCCGCCTTCTTGGGCGAGGGAAATTGCCAATTTGGTTTCGGTGACCGTATCCATCGCTGCAGAGAGCATGGGGATATTCAGCCGAATAGTTTTAGTGAGTTGGGTTGAAAGATTAGCCGTGTTTGGAAGCACGGTAGAATGTGCCGGGACAAGAAGAACATCATCAAATGTCAGCGCTTCTTTTTTGATTCTAAGCATAGCAATATTTCCGTCGTTAAAAATGAATGTTAAAAAATATTGCGGCGGGATTATACAGATTTTATATGGCGTTGAAAATGAAATTTTTAGATTTTATGCTATGATTTGCAAACGTTTTCGTGATGGGAAGAAGTATGAATTTGGCATTATTAACCAGTTTGTCCGATTGCACGCCAAAGGTGCGGTCAGAATTGGCGACATTTTCGCAAAATGTGGCTTTTGATGTGCAGCAGTTGAGAGAGTTGGGGCTAAATATTGAAGAAAATGCCTCACACTATCAATTAATACCGCAGTTGCCTTTACTCAATTTACAGCAAATTTCAACCGCTCTTTTACCCTATCGGGTACATTATGAACCGGTAATATCCTCCACTAATGAATGGATTTTACAAAATATTGCTCATCTTCAAAAAGGCGATCTTTGTCTTGCGGAATATCAAACGGCTGGTCGTGGGCGGCGTGGTCGTCAATGGTTGTCACCTTTTGCCGGTCAAATGATGTTTAGTTTTTATTGGACATTCGATCCTAAAAAATCAATTGAAGGGTTGAGTTTAGTCGTGGGGCTTGCGATTGCAGAGACGTTTGGTGCACAAGTGAAATGGCCGAACGATATTTTATTTAATGGGCGAAAACTGGGCGGTATTCTAGTTGAGATTCCGAATGTAAAAAATGGTTATTTAAACCTTGTTATTGGTGTAGGAATCAATGTGTCGTTACCGGAAAAAACAGGTATTAACCAACCTTATACACAATTGTGTGAAATTGATCCTAATGCGGATCGCCAAATTTTATTTCCGAAATTAATTCAACATCTGTATAGGTATTTAAACCGTTTCGAAAAAGAAGGGATTAGTGAAGAATTTCGACAAGTCTGGCAGAGACATAATGCGTTTTCTTACCAAGAGGTGAATGTTCTTACTGAGCAGGGTGTGGTTTCCGGTATTGAGCAAGGTATTGATGAGCGAGGACGCTTACAAGTACAATGCGGAAGTGAACTTCGCACTTTTAACGGTGGCGAAGTCTCCCTACGTAGAAAATAAGTGCGGTTAAAAATTTCGTTGTTTTTAACCGCACTTAGATTTAAATCACCTTTTGTATGAGAGAGGAAATATCACTCTCAAATTGCTCTTTTTCTGCCATTTCAGTGATTTGAGAATGAGAGTAGCGTTTAGCGTTATACACCGCCACAATACTGGTATCGCCAACTTGCAGGAAATGGTGTTCGCCAAAGTCGGTGTAACGTGTTGCGCCAATGCTGATAATGGCTTGTCTCGGATAATTTGCCGTTTTAAGTAATACTGCGATATTGTTCATCGGACCCTCATCAAGCTGATTATTCATCCGATCGATAATCCAATCCAATAATTTTTGATGAAAATAGCTATACCCCACCGCCGGGCTATCAATGCCGTACTCATTCATTACGCCATTGCGTTTATGGAAGCAGGCGATATGGAAATCGTCCAACACTCCGCCAGTATTGAAATGATCTAAGGCTAACCAATTTGCCGCAATGCCTTTGGATTTTTCCCCCCAATTCTTTTTCTCACAAATTTTGCGAGCATTTGGGCGGCGAATGGAGCAGTCGTTATAAGCGGCAAAATGAGTCGGCAAAAGTGCGGTCACTTTTCCGAGAGAATATTGAATTTCGCACATTAAGGCAATTTCAGGTTCAATTTGTAGATTGTCCGCATCATTTGGGAAACGAATTTCTGAATGGGAAAGGGGATAGGTGGACAGAAATTGATACTCGTCCAAGTTTTCACTGGGTACATAAAAAGGGAAAATCGCTTTGGGCTGTACAGCCTCTAGCGTTTTCACCTGTAAAAAATCCGCCGCCTCGCCCGCTTGTTCTAAATGGCCGGCAAAATTACCTGCTACGCCTAAGCCGATAAAATTGTTATGCATTGTATTCTCCTCGATAAAAATTGTTTGAATTTTAACGTTTAGTGAATGAAAAATCATTAAGAAATGATTTTTTGCTTTTGCTGGAAGCATTATTTATCCTCTATATTTTATGTTGAGTTAAGCATTGATTTTTATTAGGCAGAATATATAAGATTGATCAAAAAAAAAACAATATATAATCAAAAATTGTTCGATTTATGAGGAGGAATGTGATCATTTCTCAATACTTTTTACCTATTTTATGGAGGTTATATGAATAAAATGAAAAATATTGTAAACGTTAATGCCGTTGAAGAAAATTTGCCGCCAACTCAGACTGAGGGATTAGTTGATGAAAGTCTTGTCCCACAAAAAAGGACACCTATACAGGCTACGGAAGCTCAATTTGCATCTGAAAAATTACCTGAAGAACAGTTGGAAGAGACTGTAGAAGGGAGTGAAAAAGGGGAGTCTTCATTAAAATGGTATTTTTTAGGCGGATTAGCGGCATTTGGTGGAGGCATTGCTTTATTGTCTGGTAGTAGAAGTAATGGTGGTGGACAATCTGTTGAGAAAAAAACTGATGAGGCGCAACAAGGTTCATCAATTGAAGAGCAAAATGCAATGTTACCTCCTACATCGTTAAAACCACAACCAAGTGTCGAAAGTAAGACGGAAGAAAAAAATGAAATTCAACTAGAGCAAAATCAGCCAGAACAAATAAAATCAGACGCTCAGTCAGAGGAAAATGTATCCGAAAAAGCGATCAGTTTGAAATCTTATCAATATGATTTTGAAACCTTTAAACTTAACAGCCGGCTTGATAGTGATAAAGACGGTTTATTTGATATGCTTGATCCGAATCCTCAGTGTTGGAATGTATCAGAACGGGATTTACGTACTTTCAGTACACTTTCTTACAAAGATGAGAAAGAACTCAAAGCCATTTTTAACGATAAAGAAGATTTAATCGAATGGAATAAAATTAACGAAGACAAAAAGGAAGGATTTAATCTGAGTTTTAGTGAGGAAGAGGGGCGAGATTTTGTTAAGAATTGGGAATTTGTTGAAGCTGAACATAAAGGCGATTTTTTAGGGAGTGGTTTAGATTATGCCATTTTTGGTCAAGGTAAAAAAGAGAATGGTGGCTATGAGCAATTAGTATTTGCTTTTAGAGGTTCTAAGGGTAAATGGCTCAATTTTCAAGATTGGTATGCAGATTTAAAAGCCCTACGTGGTGTTACACCGAAGCAGGCAGAACAGATAGAAAAAGAAGAGAACATTAGAGAGTTACTAGAAAAGTCTGATTCGGTTTATGCCACAGGGCATTCGCTCGGTGGTTATTTATCTCAGTATTTTACTGCTTATGTAATGCAACAAAGCCCTGAATTACAGGCAAAAATGAAACATAGTGCGATTTTTAATCCACTGATGCTTTTAACGACTAGAGAATCAGAGGAAGCATTGGATCTGGCTCGTATTAATAATGACCGCTTGGTTAAAGAGGAGATCAGTAATGATGATGTTACCAGCAATGTCCCACACTATAAAACCAATTCCTATGTGATTAATGGGGAGTTTTTGGCTGATGGGGGAGTACCGAGCAGTGTTGTTAGTACAGCAACTGGAGGAGGTGCTGCCATCGGAGCCATTGGTCTTGGTATACTGGGTCTTATTACTGGAGGTTTAGGGTTAGGAATTGCTGCTGGCGGGCTTATTGGTGCTGGGGTAGGCAATTCTCTTGCTAAAGAAGTAAAAGATAAAATTGGTGATGGTTTTGGGACTTACGAAAATGCTGTTCGTTTTGAACCTGAAAAAAGAGATTGGCTAGATTCACATTCGTTGATACGCTTTTACGAGAAAACCGATAAATTGGTTGAGCATTTTTCTTTCGGTAGTCGTCACGATAAATGGCAAGAGATGCCAAATTCTTATACTCAAGATAGCGATAATGATGGTATTGCTGATGTTGTTGAACGTTATTTCCATTCAGATCCCTATGATTCTAAGAGTACGGTTGCCTACACTCAATTACAAGAAAATGGAAAGTCTGCAGGGGAGAGTTTGCCAACGGTTGTTTATCAATTAGGGGAACAAACTAATTTTTCTAGCCGTTCGACTGCTCAGATTGAACATATTTTAGGGAATGATCGGGATAACCGGCTAGACGGTGGGGAGGGCAACAATATTCTTTCAGGTGGAAAAGGTAAGGATGTTTTTGTATTAGGGAATAATGATTTTAAAAATCAAGAGCTTAATATAATTGTAGATTTTGATTCTCAAGAGGATAAGCTAGATTTATCTGTATTGGGAATTACACAACATTTCGACAGGTTATTTTCTAATGATGTGAAGGCAAATACGCTTTTACATTGGGATACAGAAAATCAAACATTAAATTATCAGGTGGACAATCAAAGTTTTGTTTTAGCTCAAATTTTGAATAAAACTGAGGTAGGTGTAGAAAATATCGTGTTTTAATGGTGATAATTTAGTCATTTAATAGCAATTTATAATTTTTTTGTAAAAAGTGCTTGCATAGGTCTAATTTTTTCCTATAATACGCCCCACACAACGACGCGCTGTTGTGAGAGATGTGAATTTTGCAGTGCGTCGTTATTTTTTGCTCTTTAACAACGAATCAGACAATCTGTGTGGGCACTTGTTGATTGACTTATTAAAATATTTTAATTTTGAAGTCTTAATAGGTGCTGAAACTAGAAATTCATATTACTTTAAGTGATGTATTATTAT
>NZ_SPPO01000019.1:0-3003 GCF_004570945.1 Pasteurella sp. WM03 | reverse complement strand
AAATGTAAAAACATTTGAGGTTGTATAGTTAAGTGACTAAGCGTACAAGGTGGATGCCTTGGCAATCAGAGGCGAAGAAGGACGTGCTAATCTGCGAAAAGCTTGGATGAGTTGATAAGAAGCGTTTAATCCAAGATATCCGAATGGGGAAACCCAGTGAGTGAAGAACTCACTATTCATCATTGAATCCATAGGTGATGAAGGCAAACCGGGAGAACTGAAACATCTAAGTACCCCGAGGAAAAGAAATCAACCGAGATTCCGTCAGTAGCGGCGAGCGAAAGCGGAGGAGCCATCAAATGTTATCTCATCAATTAAGAGAATCAACTGGGAAGTTGAATCATAGAGGGTGATAATCCCGTATCTGAAAATTGTTGGGAAGGACTAAGTTTGAGAGAAGTAGGGCGGGACACGTGATATCCTGTCTGAAGAAGGGGGGACCATCCTCCAAGGCTAAATACTCCTGATTGACCGATAGTGAACCAGTACTGTGAAGGAAAGGCGAAAAGAACCCCGGCGAGGGGAGTGAAATAGAACCTGAAACCTTGTACGTACAAGCAGTGGGAGCCGTAAGGTGACTGCGTACCTTTTGTATAATGGGTCAGCGACTTATATTTTGTAGCGAGGTTAACCGAATAGGGGAGCCGAAGGGAAACCGAGTCTTAACTGGGCGAATAGTTGCAAGGTATAGACCCGAAACCCGGTGATCTAGCCATGGGCAGGTTGAAGGTTGGGTAACACTAACTGGAGGACCGAACCGACTAATGTTGAAAAATTAGCGGATGACTTGTGGCTGGGGGTGAAAGGCCAATCAAACCGGGAGATAGCTGGTTCTCCCCGAAATCTATTTAGGTAGAGCCTTGAGCGGACACCTTTGGGGGTAGAGCACTGTTTCGGCTAGGGGGCCATCCCGGCTTACCAACCCGATGCAAACTCCGAATACCAAAGAGTGATACTCAGGAGACACACGGCGGGTGCTAACGTCCGTCGTGGAGAGGGAAACAACCCAGACCGCCAGCTAAGGTCCCCAAGTCTATATTAAGTGGGAAACGAAGTGGGAAGGCTTAGACAGCTAGGATGTTGGCTTAGAAGCAGCCACCATTTAAAGAAAGCGTAATAGCTCACTAGTCGAGTCGGCCTGCGCGGAAGATGTAACGGGGCTGAAATATAGCACCGAAGCTGCGGCATCAGAATTTATTCTGTTGGGTAGGGGAGCGTTGTGTAAGCGGAAGAAGGTGAATCGAGAGGTTTGCTGGACGTATCACAAGTGCGAATGCTGACATAAGTAACGATAAAACGGGTGAAAAACCCGTTCGCCGGAAGACCAAGGTTTCCTGTCCAACGTTAATCGGGGCAGGGTGAGTCGGCCCCTAAGGCGAGGCTGAAAAGCGTAGTCGATGGGAAACGGGTTAATATTCCCGTACTTGGTAAAGCTGCGATGTGGGGACGGAGCAGGTTAGGCAAGCAAGGTGTTGGATATCCTTGTTTAAGGTTGTAGGTGGAAAGTCTAGGCAAATCCGGACTTTTATACACTGAGAGCTGATGACGATTGTCTACGGACAAGAAGTTGCCGATACCACACTTCCAGGAAAAGCCACTAAGCTTCAGGCTTTACTAAACCGTACTGAAAACCGACACAGGTGGTCAGGTAGAGAATACTCAGGCGCTTGAGAGAACTCGGGTGAAGGAACTAGGCAAAATAGCACCGTAACTTCGGGAGAAGGTGCGCCGGCGTAGATTGTAAGGGCTTGCCCCTGAAGGTTGAACCGGTCGAAGATACCAGCTGGCTGCAACTGTTTATTAAAAACACAGCACTCTGCAAACACGAAAGTGGACGTATAGGGTGTGATGCCTGCCCGGTGCTGGAAGGTTAATTGATGGTGTAATCGAAAGAGAAGCTCCTGATCGAAGCCCCAGTAAACGGCGGCCGTAACTATAACGGTCCTAAGGTAGCGAAATTCCTTGTCGGGTAAGTTCCGACCTGCACGAATGGCATAATGATGGCCAGGCTGTCTCCACCCGAGACTCAGTGAAATTGAAATCGCCGTGAAGATGCGGTGTACCCGCGGCTAGACGGAAAGACCCCGTGAACCTTTACTATAGCTTGACACTGAACATTGAATTTTGATGTGTAGGATAGGTGGGAGCCTTTGAAGCGGTCACGCCAGTGATTGTGGAGGCGACCTTGAAATACCACCCTTTAACGTTTGATGTTCTAACGAGACATCCTAATCGGGTGTTCGGACAGTGTCTGGTGGGTAGTTTGACTGGGGCGGTCTCCTCCCAAAGTGTAACGGAGGAGCACGAAGGTTTGCTAATGACGGTCGGACATCGTCAGGTTAGTGCAATGGTATAAGCAAGCTTAACTGCGAGACGGACAAGTCGAGCAGGTACGAAAGTAGGTCATAGTGATCCGGTGGTTCTGAATGGAAGGGCCATCGCTCAACGGATAAAAGGTACTCCGGGGATAACAGGCTGATACCGCCCAAGAGTTCATATCGACGGCGGTGTTTGGCACCTCGATGTCGGCTCATCACATCCTGGGGCTGAAGTAGGTCCCAAGGGTATGGCTGTTCGCCATTTAAAGTGGTACGCGAGCTGGGTTTAGAACGTCGTGAGACAGTTCGGTCCCTATCTGCCGTGGGCGTTGGAGAATTGATTGGGGCTGCTCCTAGTACGAGAGGACCGGAGTGGACGCACCACTGGTGTTCGGGTTGTGTCGCCAGACGCATTGCCCGGTAGCTAAGTGCGGAAGAGATAAGTGCTGAAAGCATCTAAGCACGAAACTTGCCAAGAGATGAGTTCTCCCAGACTTTAGGTCTGTAAGGGTTGTTTGAGACTAAGACGTAGATAGGTGGGGTGTGTAAGTATTGTGAGATATTGAGCTAACCCATACTAATTGCCCGAGAGGCTTAACTATACAACGCTCAAGTGTTTTTGAGTGGCTAGTGTGAAATACAACGAATAAAATCATACAGTAATCAGCTTGTGACCGAGAGAACA
>NZ_SPPO01000018.1:0-3352 GCF_004570945.1 Pasteurella sp. WM03 | reverse complement strand
TTTCAGCCCTATTTTTATCTATTGAAAACCACATCAAGAAACCCTATCAACTACGAAAACTTGCTTTTTGTGGTTTATATGGCTCATCAAACAAGCGTAGCGAGTGCGATAGCAAGATAGATATGGGTAAGTAAGGGTAACTCCAAAAAATAGCTTAGAGCGCGTTTTAGAACGTTTTGGTGGCACAGCTTACGTATCGCTGTAAGTGCGCTAAATTTTTACACCACAATTTGCCTGTTTATGCTTTCCAGTAGTCCGAGCTTTTGACCCTTGAAGTTATGATTTGCGTTTCTTGTTTACATCGTTGAAATGATTTTTTGGTAATAGGGGCGCTTTGCAAATTATTTGCTTTACTAGCTACCCTTTACTAAGATTTGACTTGTCTAGGGTCTAATCGTTAGCAAAGAACTCAACGCACAGATTACAAGAAAAAGGGCATAGATTTTGACATCTATGCCCTTTTTCTTTAAATGTTTTTCTTTTTTGTTCCAAATGAGCTTAAATACTTTCCCTTTTGAATCCATAATTCGTCAGGGCTATTTTCTTTATAATAAAAGCTAGTAACTGATAAGTATTTCCCCATGTTTTTTAGAATTAAAGTTGTGTTAGGAGTTAATCTTAGAAGTATTGAAAATTTTTTATTTTCTATTTCATAGATTGTTCCAGATTGGTTAAGTTTTTTATGTAAGAGAGCTGGGACCAATCGTTTATCATATTCACTTTTATGATTCATGCATCTCTTGACCCATGAATTGTGTCTAATGCTTACGTGCCTTTCTCCAAAAGATTGATCACCTACATTTAGTTTTATTGGTATATCATTAGGAATTCCACTTACGGTATTACCAGGTATTATTGCAAAATTCTCACTCCCATCTATCAACCAAAAACTATCAGGATCTTCTTCATCCCCTTTAATTGTGAATCTATCCATTTTTTATTTTTCCATTTAATAAATTGACTAGTTTTTCTAGTTCATAAACATTTCGACCTTTATATTTTTTATCACTTCTTGCTGTTGAAGATTTATCTATAATCCCTAACCTAGTCAAATTTTTTATTTCACGTTGAATACTTCTTTTAGACACTCCAATTCTATTAGCTAGAGTTTCTTGAGATGGATATGGAGCCCTATCCCTATACCACCAGTAAGATAATAAATTGATAATAATATTTAATCCTAAAGGTGATATAGCTAGTTCTGATTGTTTTTTTAGTAGTCCTATGGGAATTGCAGCCCATCCGTCATCTAGATTAGCCTCACCCCATTTTTTTTCTAAAGATTCTTTCATTAGGATACCGTATAAATAAATTTTATTATAATACAAAGTTTAAAAAAATAAAATAATATATATTATTTTATTTTTTTAAACTTTATTTATTTTATAAAATTTTTATATATTTAGGATGACATTTTGTCATCTATAAAATGTGACAAAATGTCATATCATAATTACGAGTTTTCAGAAGACGAATTATCCTTCTAGGCAATATTAGATGAGATAAGCATGCTGAAGTGGATTGCCTAACTGTATAAATTACAGTTCACACTTGAATGTGGTTTTCTAAGAAAACAATTACAGTAAATCTGTAATTGCGTACGCCATTCGAACTCAAGAATTTATAAAATAAAACCGCCAAAAAGGCGGTTTTGTTTTTTCTGATTTGGTAGTCGGAAAAATCTAGTGCAGGATAGGGATCTTCCGAATATTGTAATACAATTTCCGAAAAATCCCCCTGTACTTGCAGTAGGCTCATACTATCGCTCATCAGATTTCTGAATATCGTATTCTGATAAATCTTGATAAGCGTTGGGGTTATTATACAATCTTCTAGGGTATTCATTGCCACCGTCAATAGATAAATTTCCACACTTACACGTTACATAATCGTGAGAATGTTTTGATATTACAATGTCACCACAAAGCAAACACTTAGCCTGATTTATTAGTAATTTTTTCATAGTTTAACTAACTCACAATCTTTGATTTTATAACCACGATTTTTCAGTTCATCTGAAAAGGTTTTCTTTGAACCAAGTTTTGATGTGTTACTTGCGTTACACGCAAGGAAAATCCAATAAAACAGTAAATCTTCATTCGGGACATCTTCGATTTTTTGGTAAAAATTTTCCAAGATTTTTAAACAATCTTTTGCCCATACACCATACTCATGATTGCTCATTCGTGGATCTTGTCGGCTTAATGTTACAAACTTACCGTACTTATTTTTATGTGGGAATGGTGGGCGTTTTAATTCTGCTTTGACCACACTTTTCTTACTCTTAATTGCAAATTTTAATGCAACAATGCTACGACCACGTTTTACAGGTTCTACACTAATCAGCAAATCTGATTTTTTATTGATTTCATTGATTGATGGTTCAATAACTCTTTTCCTAAAATCAGCGTAAAGATCGTATTTCCCTTTAACCTGTAACCAATCTTTTAAATAATCTATTTTTATTTCACGTTCTCCAACCGTTTTATATTGTGAACATAATTCATAAAGTCGAATAGTATGCGTACTTGTAAATGCACCAATGTTTACAAGCTCATATTTTGTATAACGAGCTTTTAAGTTAGCAATATATGGTATTAAATCTTCGTGAAACTCAATATAAAACCGACCTTCTGTTTTAAAATAAACTCTTTTTGTAACAAAAGGTACAGCAACAAACATTTTTTCATCATCTCTCAAAACCATATCTCGTTTTGCAATTTTTAGAATGGCTTTTTGGACTTGAGTGTAAGCTATATCAGGGTTTACATCAGGAAAATGCTGACAAAATTCCGTTACAGTAAATTCAAACCCACGCACAGGATTTAATGGATCAAACACACCTAACGTCAATGATAAAACTCTCATTTCATCAAGTGTCATTTGATAACTTGCTTCAACAAAGCTATTTGCTTTCGATATTGTTAATTCGTTGCTCATAAAACAGTCTTAACATGGAAAGATTTATTTTATTTATAGACAATAAAATTCATTTGTCCATATTATATATATGACAAAATGAAAATCAAATCCACATTAACAATAAATCTGTCCACATTAAACAATAAATCTGTCCACATTAAACAATAAATCTGTCCACATTAAACAATAAATCTGTCCACATATAGCCACGTAACACATTGAAAATAAATGTTTTTTTACATCCTAAAACACATAAAACACATAAAACACATAAATATAGAGCCTAACGGCTCTTTTTGGGGCTTTCAGCCCTATTTTTATCTATTGAAAACCACATCAAGAAACCCTATCAACTACGAAAACTTGCTTTTTGTGGTTTATATGGCTCATCAAACAAGCGTAGCGAGTGCGATAGCAAGATAGATATGGG
>NZ_SPPO01000017.1:0-5185 GCF_004570945.1 Pasteurella sp. WM03 | reverse complement strand
GACGAATCTCCAAAAAATAGTGCGTTTGTTCAAACCCACTGTCACCTTGGGTAAAACTTGAGACGATGCCTGAGATAACCCGTTCCGCTTTTCCCGATTGCCAAACGGTAAACTTTACCTTTTGGTCCAGCACTTGCGTGGCATCTATCGTTGGAAGGGGGCTGGTAAGATGGACGGATAAACAATAGGGCTCGCTGTAATGCTCACGTAATTCAAAGGACACCACTGAAAAGGTGGGCGGCGGGAGAGTCACTGTTTCTAAGGTGAACTGTAAGCCTGTCGGGGAAGATAAACCCAATAACTCAGAAACAGAGCCAAGGATATCTCCACTATTTAGTTTAGTTGCTACAGTCTCAGCCTTACTTATCACATTTTGAGCGAGATGAACAACTTGTTGGCCTTTTTGAATTTGGTTAGCGAGTTTGGAGTTAGCCGTAAATTCACTGATAGTTTTAGCTTGCTCTGCAATATCGTTCATCTTTTGTCCTTACTATTTTCTAAATCATTTAAATAAGCATAATAAGCCAGTAAACTTAAAAAGTGCTTATTAATTATTTGTTTTTGTTCCCAATCCTGAGGATTATTTGCATATATATGCAAAACTTGCTCTAATGAAGGGCGAAAATCAAGCTCTTTTTCCATGTTATATAACGCTGTTTTAAGATAGGAAATCGTTAATCCTTGCCTTGATTTCTCTGCTTGTAATAGCTCTTGCTGCAGTGTTTGAATTTGCTGTTTAAGTTTGCTTGATTCAATTAGGTTTTTACCAATATTTTCATAAACGCCTATTTTATTGTACCACTCTGTTTTTAATACTTGTTCATTGCTACTATTAACGTAGATTTTTCCTCGTTCTAATAAATAGGTTGGAGAGGATAACATTTTTGTTAGTTCATCTCTCATCTGAGGCAGTTGTTGATATTTTACTGCATAAAAATAGCCACTACTCCCACCTAAAATTAACCCGAACATCAAGAATAATAGAGAAATTAAATGAGTTTTCCTTATACTTCTTACAGGAATACGATCTTTTTTAGTAGGTTTACTCTCTTCTTTTTGAGCAGACATTATAGAGGGGGATGCACTAAAAATAGGCGGCGTTATCTCCATTTTTAATGGATGATTATCCGTCTTAATTTCTGTTTTCTGAGTGGGTTTTAACGAAGGTTTAAGTGGTGAAGTAATAACGATTGGATCACCCCTCTCAATATTCTTATCATACTGAGATGTTACTCTCTTATCGATTTGCTCATTCACTGAAACAAGTAAATTGTTTAGATTAGTAGGTAAATCTGAATGCTTTTTTATTTCTTCTACGATAAGTGTCAGTGCATTATCTAAACAATAGAGCGCTTTTATATCTTGATGGGATTGTACTTGAAGTCTCATATTATCAGCAATTTGTCGATTTAACCAATTGAGCAAAGTGATTCTATTAGAAACCTCTAAAGGCCAAAGCATATCCCAATATGAAATTAAAGCAATCGCAATATTTTCAATATCTTTTGTGATTTGAGTAAAGCTTGAAGACAGCTGATAACGGGCTACAGTAAAATACACTAAAGTTTGTAAATCAATGCCATTTTCTGCAAGCAGGCGCGATGATAATTTTTCAACAATTTTCCAATCCGTTTGTTTATCTGGTCGGCTAAGATAGTTGATTTGCTCTTTTATCTGGATAAATTCAGTTAAATTACTAGGGGATGTGGCAAGTTTCATTTTTATATTCCAAATTATTTACTAAATAACTACATTTTTTATCTACAAAATTTTCATTAAAAATACTCACTGGTTATTTATACCCTAATGCTTCTAATCGGCGTATAATTTCTTGGCGATGAATATTATTAGGATTAGCTTGTAATAAGCGTTTAGATGTTCTTAATAACTCCTTCCCATAAAGACGATGATCAGCCCCCTTATCCATTAAATAAAGTACAATTTCTGGATTACTATCTGCCCATTCAACCACCGTTTTTCCCACTGAACCAATAGAATTTATATCTGCACCATTCTCTAATAATAACTCTATCCGTGCCTTAATATCATTCATAAAATCTTCTCGATTCCATTTATTTAAAATATAGGCTGAACGCACTGCAGCATTAATTGCCGGCATTGCATTTAACGCTATATCGCCTGTATCGTCTCGGTAAAAATAATTAGGGTCAGCGCCATATTTAAGTAATAACTTCATATATTCGATAGACTCATCGCTAGATACTGAAGTAAGAGGTAAATAATAAAATTTATATTTCTTACTATTTGATAAGATCATAGAAACTTTATTCGGGTTAGCATTATTTTTTAGCAATAATTCTGCAATTTCAAAGCGATTCTCTAACATCACTGAGTATAATAGATAAGTCATTGTGTTTGTTTCTGATATTTCATTAACATCAATGCCTTGTTTCAACAATTTTTCTACCTTAGCCCTATCATTTTTATGAATAGCTTGAGCCATTTCAAGATGACTACCACTAAAAAATTTCTCTGGTATTAATCTTCTATTTTTTTCTGTTTCATTTGAATATGCATAAATTGAAATCATTGATAAATAGAGCGATAAAATAAAGAAAGCCAAATACTTTTTTATTTGTAAAATTTTCATTAAAAATACCCGCTTGTTATACCCTATTTAGTAAATAGTTTTTATCCCCCTGTGGTAGTGGTTATTTATTGTTTAGGTGTCCACTCAATACCTTTTTCAATCATTATCGCTTTGATTTTTTGAACAGCTTCTAAATTTTCCTGTATAACATCCAAATTTCCTTTATATCGTCCACTTTTTACATCATCAAAATCTTCTTTTAGAGATTTTTCCATTCTAAATACAGACATAGCAAAACTTCTTCCATTCTTATCCACATTATGCACATCTGTACCGATTGAAACAAGATAATAAGAGAGCTTAGGTGCAGTAATAATGGTTGCGTGTGCAGGATTTTTTCCCGATGTGCTTTTGGCTTCTATATTAGCCCCATATTTCACTAACACTTTCATCAAATCAAGTTTGTAATTACTTCGTATTTCAAAAATTATCGGCGAATATTCATCCATTAAATTTGGATCTAGTCCACCTGCCAACATTGCCTCTAATAATGCGGGGTGTTCTTGTGCAAATGCAATAGTTAAAGGGGAGTCTAAAAAAACACCTCCTTTATTTACTTTTGCCCCTGCTCTTACTAACTCAGTGATAATTTGTAATCGCTTTGTAGGTTTATCACTTTTTAAGTCTCCCATAGCCTCAAACATTGCAGCTGTTAAAATGGGAAGACTCTGATCATTTTTCATCTCTAAATCAGTGACTTTCACAAGTTCTTTCACTTTTTCCACATCGGCAGCTTTAATCGCTTTCACTAATACTTTTTGCTCTTCACTAAATCCATCAAGTGGGTAGCTATTCTCCATACATCCTCCTAATCCAACTAATAAGACTAACATTAAAAATACCTGTTTCATTACCAACCTCCTATTGTTTGCTTAGTTTTGAACAACTCGCCACCTAATGCATCTATCACTTTATCCATACCGTGATCCCGGTATGAATTACCAAAAGGAATAATATTATCCTTGGTTTGAATTGGTAATTTATACCGTTCCGTATAACGTGCATCAGGAGTAAGGAAATCAAGGGCTATATCCCCTGCATCGGCTAACGCATAACTCGCTGCTTTCTGTGGATTTATTCTATCCAGCATACCAGACAAGGTTAAAGGCTCTGTTTCTTGCACTCGCGTGAGGAGTTCCTTATCAATATAGTAGGCTTCTATCTTGCTTGGCATAATTTTAGTAAGTCGTTCAACGGTAATATCTCGTACCCCAGCCGCATTAAAGGTAGTAGCTTTTGAGCCGGATGCCATCGAGGCGGCCGATGCTAAACCACCACCTAAGGAATGACCTGTCATCTCAATCATATTTGTATTGCCCGATTCTTTTACTTTCTTACCAATCTCCACAGCTCTTTCATAGTACTCCGATCTCATTCCCATACCCTGTTTAAGATTATTGACCCAATCTTCTCTCGATGTGGTGCCTTTAAACGCAATCGTGGGTTTCATCTCATTTCCAAATACCATATGGTCAGGCACAAACATACGGGCTTTAAAGCCTTTATCCGTAGGAAAATCACTTTTTTCTAAACCATACTTGTTTAGTTCATTTTCATCCGTACTAATCTCTTTCCAACCTGGTGGAGGTGTGCTACCAATCGGAGTATAAGCTGCTTGAGCTAATATTGCCGCTTGCATTGCCCGACGTTCACGCTCAAACTTATCGGCTTCTGCGTGTTTCCCTTCAGCTCGTAATTGTGCAATTTTTTCCGATTGAGCCTGCCACTCTTCGGCTAATTGCTGATGTGGTAAAAGGTCACTATCCTCATTAAGTTCTTCTTCAACACCCTGCTGTGATTGTGACATTAAAACAGAATATCGATTAAAGAAAACTTCTCCTCCATCAATCTTAACTTCATCACTTTCAATACGCAGTATTCCTTCATTATTGAGAGAAATGATCGAATTCCCTACGGAAAAAGTAATACTGCCATTTTGTGATGAGATAACGAGGTCTTTTTTAACTTGCTTCGTCGTTGATTTTTCAACAAAAGTATCCGAGTTTCCCAAAACAGACGTCATTTCACTCTCATGAATGGTTTTGTTACGATCTCCCTGCACGGTGATATTCTGGTTCTTTTTAATAATCTCTTGGTGACGATTTGAGACTATTGTATTTCGGTCATTCAACACCACGGTGTTCATATCTCGCTGAGCGTGTAAGTTGAGTCGTTCCTGTCCCGGCGCATCCTCAAATAAAAGTTCGTTGTAGCCCTCCCCCTTATACGTCTTGGAGCGAAATGCCATCTGCGTTTTACTTTGTGGTAACGCCCTCGGTGGCACATTCCTTGCATGATACGTCCTACCCGTGATTATCGGTTGGTCCGGGTCGCCATCTAGAAAATCAACCAACACCTCCTGACCCACACGCGGTATCGCCAGTACCCCCCAACCTTGTCCTGCCCACGGTTGCGTCACTCGTATCCAGCACGAGCTATGGTCATCATATTTCCCTTCCCTATCCCAAAAAAATTGCACCCGGATTCGGCCTACGTTGTCCGTAAATATCTCCTCTCCCTTCGGTCCTACCACTTGGGCAATTTGAGGTCCGTCCACCTTTGGCTTTGTCCGCT
>NZ_SPPO01000016.1:0-5384 GCF_004570945.1 Pasteurella sp. WM03 | reverse complement strand
AATAGCTGATGACCTCACGGATTTTACGGTAAAACAGGATTGCTGAATTAGGCTGAATACCGAGTAAATCTGCTGCTGAACGAGCCGTTACTTCTAATACAAAAAACTCAAGGCGCTTTTTCTGTATAGATTTCTTTAATTTACAATGAGTTATCTTCATTTTTGTAGATTAACATACTAGCTAATCTACGTCAGCTCCTAATTTTATATCGAACGGCTCCTACAGTTTCCTTTAAATTTCTGTTTTTATGCATTTGCAACATACATAATCCCCTATTTTTACTCGTCTTCAGTACAAAATACGATGAAATTAGATTAGCTGAATTTGTACTTTTAAAATTGCCACCTCTAGTATAGACAACAGCAACAATATAAGTTTTTTTAAAATAAGATAAGCCCATGTTCTCTCACCTAACGATAAAATCAAACGCTAAGTAGTATTATGGTTTTAAAATTGAATTAAAGGGATAAATATTTGGTGGGTCGTGAAGGATTCGAACCTTCGACCAACGGATTAAAAGTCCGCTGCTCTACCGACTGAGCTAACGACCCAAATATAGGATTTTAAAGGAGTTTTTTACAAAATTGAGATTTTGTAAAATGGTGCCCGAAGCCAGACTTGAACTGGCACGCCTCGAAAGGCGAGGGATTTTAAATACCTTGCGTAAAATATTTACATATAAGACATTATTAATGATCGTGCCACAAAACTATTTGCCCGTACCCAGCCGATACATAGCAATTGATCCGTTCAGTTATAGATCAAGTCCGATCTTACACTTTTTCTAAAGTTTGTAAAGGCTGGATAATTGATTATTTTATAATAACGTCGAATTAACTTTTTCTCTAAGCATTTCAACATCATTCTCAACATAGCTTAACGTTACTCTCACGTCCTTATGCCCTAAAAGCTGTTTAGCCACATACAAGTTTTCTGGATCTTTCATTAAGCTTGTTGCAACAGTATGTCTAAACCGATGTGGTGATACTTGGAATCCAACTCTACTTGAAATAACTCTAAATAAATGACTAATTTGAAACTCTGTCATTATTTGACCTGTATATCTAGTTTTTCGAAATAAGTTAATGTTAAATAGCTGGGAATCTAAATTTTGATGACGTTTTCTTAGCTCTATAATTAGCCTTTCAATATACGGATGCAACCTATCTAAAATAGGAATACAATGATATTCGTGATTTTTATTAATGTCTGGAGAAATATGAATAACCTTTTGATATAAATCAACATCCTTTATTTTTAATCTCAGTAATTGAGCTCTTCGCATCCCTGTAAATCGCAAAGTGTTAACTAATACTCGGATAAACCACCGTGGTTTTAATACGTCAGGCAAACCTTCACTAGAGCTAAGAAAAGAGTCCAATTTATCTAATTGAACAGATGTTAAAACTTTTCTTTTTGGTCTACCTACTCTCAAAAATAATTTATTACACGGATTTTCTTCGTAATTTAATAATTTTTGTTCAATACCAAATTTATAGATAGATTTTAGATGACGTATATAGCTATTCCAAGTAACGGGTTTTACTTTCGTATCAATCACATTATTACGCCATTTCAATAACATCTCAGTGGTTATTTGGGAAGGATATTCTACACCGCAATGTTTACGAACTTGTCGAATTGCTTTATCATAGCTTTTCTTAGTATCTGCACGCAGATATCTATGGAAAAAATTTTTGCAATAAAAGCTCAAATGTAATCTTAGTGTTTTGCATAGGTTACTCCTCTAGTAATAAATGCCTATTGTTGATTAAAATTCTTTCACCAAAAAACAGTTGTGTATTTGGAATTAAATAACCGACTAAGAATGATTCTTTTCTTGGCCCAATAACACGACAACGCCAAAAATTGGTTGTATCATCACCGATTACTCGTTTCTTATGCAAGCCAAGCGCTTGAAATTCATACTGTAAACTATTAACAATTTCTTCATTATAAGGCAATCCTTTTTCTTGTAAATATAACTCAAATGAGCTTGGGCTGACGATAAAAAGGCTATTATTAACAATATGAATCTTAGCAGTACGATCATTAAATGTTAGCTTCTCATTAAGTAATTTATTCTTCAGCCAATCTACAAATTGTTGCCCTTCAATGCTTCCCATCGTAGTTTCAAAAGGTAAAGAAATTTCTGGATTAGTCTCTTGAGTCTCTGCTGTCACTCGTATCCTTGATTGCATTGCTTCAGTTTCAGGTGGTTCACTCGTTTTTTCAACCGGTGCAGTTTCCTCCTTACCAAACATATTGAGTAGAAAATCAACGCTTTCGTTATCCCTATTTTGTATTCCTGTTTCATCCTCTTGATATGAGGTTTCTTTAGTCCTACTAATAGTATTAGAATTTTCTGCTTCAATATTCTCAGTAAGGTTTACCTCTGAGATGCTAATATCCATATTTGGTACAGTTTTTTCGATGTCGTTATTCTCTTCTTTAGAAACAATCCTGATTGTGCCAGCAAATAGAGCTGGGCGATCGTCAAAATTATCCCAAATGAGCTCTGGTTTCACACGTAATAAGCTAAACTTATCTTTAGGCTCCCACCCTGCATTTGATTTGAGTTGGCAATGCCAAATAGCTGTATCTTCGGCCGTTCGCTCAATCACATTGTGTACTTGCATCTCATCAAACAATTTCCGATTATCTCCAGGAACACTAATCCCTTGTTCCATTAAATAGGCGCGAATTTGATCAGCACTTGTTTTGCTCATCAACCATAACCCATCCTCAGTTAACCAACCATCACCTGGTCCTTTTTCACTAATTTTTAATTTTTGTGAAACAAGATAGCGAAGAGCTAATACCAGCTGTTTGGCAAACGATACTACTGGTTTTTGAACTAATTTAGTAATATCGCCACCAAGTGCTAGTGCTACACTACGTTGATCGGCTTTTTGAATAATTTCAGACAAAACTGCGGCTTTGTCATAATGACCAGACATAGCATACATTAATGTAGAAAAGACTTCTGGATAAGTAGCTAGCCAATCAAAGGCCTCTGTCGGAATTAAGTTATGGGCGATAAAGCTCCCAATTACTGGATGTAGTGCATAATCACGTTGTTTGATATATTTGAATTTATAAGGTTCCGTTGGTACACCATTCCAAGCCAACCAACGTTTTCCACCTTTCAAATATATTTCAATATCAACAATGGATTTTCCAACATCATGAACCAACGCAAGATAAATAGTCGCGGCTGTCCATGCATCTTTCTGTTCAGCTTGTTCTTCAGGTGTTGCATTCGGAGGTAATACATAATTCTGACGAAGTTTAGCTGCAAATAAGATGACCTCTAACCCGTGATCAAGCATTCCGCCTAAATGAGCATGATGATGAAATTCTGAAGCAGGCAAGAGTTGAACCATTTCTGCATACCGTTCAATCGGTTTTTTATAAAGCTCGTTATACATATCTTGCGTCATAGAAACCTGCTGCCAAATTAAATTTAAGTATTTTTGGCGTAAATCGGTATCAAGTAACTCCGATGCAGAAAAAGGCTCTATCCACCCGCCACTGTCAACTTTTGATATTGAAAGATTTTGGTTTTCTAAATTTGAAATAACCTCAAAGGAATCCTGTTTTTTCCCTTTTAACTTATTGAAAATTGATGAAAGCATAAATCAATGACTCATTACATTTTCTTGAAAGGATATTGATTCATAGAATGATCTCAATGAATAAATAATTTAAATTTAGAAGAAAATTAATGTTATTTGAAATCTGGTTTTATTATAGTGAATAAATTTTATTGTTAACTAAAGAGTAGAAATAACTCAGTTAAAACTTCCATAAATCATTTAATTTTTAATACCAAACAAGATAAACCTTTGAAGATCTTTTGATGTTCTAAATAGATGCAATAGTTTCCTCTCTTCTTCATTTCTAACTAGTTCTCCTTTTACTCCAAAAAGGACATAGTTTACATCAATACCTATAGAGTTAATATTGACGAAGTAATTTGCTCTGGGTAGAATTTTATTATGCTCATATTTAAATTGAGCTTGTGAGGTTACTCCAGCCAATTTGCTAAACTCCCTTTGACTAAGATCCAACTTTTTTCTCTCTTCTCTTAGTCTATCACCTATATGTTCCAGCATTGTTATTTATTATTGAAGATAAAACATACCTTAAATGTATCCTATGCCTCTAATATCTTCAATGGAAAATTCTTTTCCAATTTTAGATAAATTTAGGCATAGTAGAAAAAGTATTAGCAAAAAGTTAGCTAAAGACTTAAGCTCACTTTTGAAAAATGAACAAAAATACAGTCTTTTTTGCCTTAAAAGCAATATACAAAAGCATGGGAAGAAAAATAATATTCAGATATACTTTTGTTCTTCCTGTCATAAAACCTTTTCTTTCACGAAGAAATCAAATTTGATAGATGCTTGGACTGATTACACCAGAGGAAAATGCTATAAATAATTAGTCGAAAATATCAATGTTCAATCAGAGCCACTCAACGTTATATTGAATAATACCCTAAAGCCGAGTTTATCACTTACAACAAACTTAGCTAAATATTATTGCAGATATTATTTTCTTGAGGGGGGGGCGGAGTAAAATTGATTTATTCTCCATATAAAAAGGTCTTTTATAGCCCTTATAAAATCATAATCTAAGAGGAGATTATGTTATTTTAAAATACTAAATGAAATATTTATTCACCCTTGAAATATATTATCATATAAAAATAGAAAAAACTCTTGGAGGCGTTATTTAAAGAGATGAAGCGGAAATTATCTATTCATAACAAATTAATAAAAAAGGTATAAAATTATTTTTATAAATAATTTTTAATAAAAATAGTTGGAAATAACTAGAAAAATAATAAAAACTAATACTTTTATCTACCATGCCTAAACTTTACTACATTCCTACTCATTTAAAAATATTTGTTCTCCATTTGCTGAAATTTCCTTTTCACCTTTTATATTAACTTGGCTATTACCTATTTTAATGAAGCTACCATTTGTTTTTAACAAAATCTCGCTTTCTGAAGTAAAAGTTATGTTACCATCAACAAAAATCTGGTACATATTGCCTACATCAATGGATAATTCTTTTATCTGAGATATAGAGTTTTGGTTAATTTCCATATAGCGATTGAGAGTTACTTCTATTGATTGTTGATCACGAATAGTTTCCGAATGATTTCCTGCCACTATCGTATTTCGGTTATTCAACGCCACCGTATTCATATCTCGCTGAGCATGTAAGTTGAGTTGTTCCTGTCCCGGTGCATCCTCAAACAACAACTCATTATACCCCTCCCCCTTATACGTCTTAGAGCGAAATGCCATCTGCGTTTTACTTTGGGGCAATTTTCCTGGCGGGACATTTGTCGCGTGATACGTCCTAC
>NZ_SPPO01000015.1:0-10832 GCF_004570945.1 Pasteurella sp. WM03 | reverse complement strand
AGCGGACAAAGCCAAAGGTGGACGGACCTCAAATTGCCCAAGTGGTTGGACCGAAGGGAGAGGAGATATTTACGGACAACGTAGGCCGAATCCGGGTGCAATTTTTTTGGGATAGGGAAGGGAAATACGACGACCATAGCTCGTGCTGGATACGAGTGACGCAACCGTGGGCAGGACAAGGTTGGGGGGTACTGGCGATACCGCGTGTGGGCCAGGAGGTGTTGGTTGATTTTTTAGATGGCGACCCGGACCAACCGATAATCACGGGTAGGACGTATCACGCGACAAATGTCCCGCCAGGAAAATTGCCCCAAAGTAAAACGCAGATGGCATTTCGCTCTAAGACGTATAAGGGGGAGGGGTATAATGAGTTGTTGTTTGAGGATGCACCGGGTCAGGAACAACTCAACTTACACGCTCAGCGAGATATGAATACAGTGGTGCTCAATGACAAAACCACCCAAGTAGGCAACTGTCACCGTGAAAAAATTGGTGAAGACCAACACATTGAAGTGCATCAAAATAGACAAAAAACAGTGGGTGGGATAGAAACGCAAAAGATTGGTCAAAATAAAATTGAATATGTGAAAGGCGACTATCAGCATTTTTCTCATTTAGATACCTTACTTTCTTCTGCAGAAGGCAACATTATTTTTGAAACGGCAGGTGGGAAAATTACCTTAACCCAAGATGGAGAAATCACCATCTTAGCAAAGAAAATCATTATTAATGGACAACCTGTCAAAATAAATTGTGGGAATGAAAATGTTGATATTAGTGAATTAATTTCTGCTTTATCGGAAAATTCAAAATGGTTAGCATTTCAATATTTTGATAGCTACAAAAAACCATTAAAAAACTTAAGTTATACGGTGTATTTCGAGAATGGGGAACAATATAAAGGGAAATTAGATAGCCAAGGAGTTTGTTATATTGAAAATCCTGCTAGTGAAATTATCGATATTGAGATTCATAATGAAATAATACCTAAAAGAGAAGATGTATCTGCTTATTTAAAGCATTTTTTCTCCAAAAAGGAAAATATTAAAAATGTGGTTTGATTCTTTTATTGAGTCCGCAAATAAATTTTTAAATGAAGTTTATGAAGAATTAGAAACAGCCTATAAATCAGGCGTTGAGGGGATTGGTAATACTCTTTATGGTACAGTTGACTGGGTATGGGGTACATTGCTTGGAAATTGGAATCCAAATCAAACGACTAGTCAAATTGTTGCAGATGCGGCGTTGGGGCTTGTCCCTATTTTAAACATAATATTAGATATAAGGGATTTAATTGCTTGTATTTATGCGTTTTATGATGAGGAAAATGAAAATAGTGAACAAGAAAAATGGATAATGCTTATTTTGATCCTCTCAGGATTCATCCCTTTTTTAGGTGATAGTATAAAAGCGATGGGGCGTATTGTGATGATAAATATTAGGCGTTATGGTAGTCAAAATATTGAAAAAGCAGTGCAATCATCATTAGAACCTATCGTTGAATTTTTACAAGATGAAAAAGTCATCAGAATTATCTCAACTAATCAAATTAATAAGATATTAAAAGATATTGCCGATCAATTTAGAGAGCAAGCAAGGCAATTAAATAGCTCAAAAATAACTAATTTTTGGCGAGAGGTTAATCTAAAAATTAGGGGATGGCTTGATTATCCTCTTCCTGAAGATATTAAACAATTTTTGCAAAAAACATTGCTCCTGTCGGAAAATTTATTGGGAAAATCACCACAACCATTGGCAGCAGGCATTGGTGAAGTTAAAGTGATTTTATTAAAAACCGCTGATGAATTAGAACAAAGCGGCTTGAAAGTACAGCAGAATGTTAAATTTAATCGAAAAGAAGATATCACTACATCTCGCCACTCGCCAAATGTAACCAGAGCAGAAAGACGGACAATACGCTGTTTCCAACCAAGCAATAGCTTATTAAAAAAGGCAAAGTCTGAGGGAAAAGATATTCATAAATTTGAAAAAGAGTATTATCGACAGCTAAAAGATCAGCAAAATGGAATCAATCAATTAAGTGCAAAGGAATATTTAGATGGAAGGGATATTTATGAAAAATATGGACGCATAGGCGGGCAAGCACAGCAGCAGGCAAGGGAAAATTACCAGAAAAAGATAGAAAAATCACTAGAAGGTAGTTACCGAAAGAGTGGTTTATCCTTAAATGAAGCAGAGATTCAAGCTAAAAATGAAAGTAAAAAGATTATGCAGCAGTTAGATGCACTTCATAGCCCTGATATGATTGCGGGAGGAAAGGATAAGGTCATGCGTTTGGGCGATGCCAGTATCAATCGTTCTATTGGTAGCCAATGGCGAAAAAACGGGCGTTTGGATGAAATGGATGATTATGCTAAAGAAATGATGGCTAAATATGGTGAGCATGCCAAAATGAATGTGGAATTAAACCGTTGTAAATAATAGGGGTAAAAAAATGGATTATCGTACTGTGGATGAAATTGATTATTTTTTTAAGAAATTTGGAGAAATTACCTATAGTGAACCTGTAGATGCCGAATTAATTGAAAAATACACAGGTATTTTGCCTGAATGGTTTATCGGTTATTGGAAAAAATATGGCTTTTTTAGTGTGATGGATGGGTTGTATTGGGCGGTGAATCCTGAGGAGTATCAGGATATATTAAAAACCTGGCTTCCCGAAGAGCAGGCGGAGAATTGTTATGTGTTAGCTCGCTCTGGTTGGGGGGAGCTAGTTGTTTGGCAACCAGAATATGGGGATAAATATGAAATTGATCCGTTAAATGGATGGGTGTTTCAAGAAAATATTAATCCATTGTTGGAGGCAGGTTATGCAAATAAAGCTGCAGAAAGCGTGTTTACAGGAGCGAAAGTTGAGCATCTTTCAGCTGATTTGTTTAAAGAGTGCGTTCAAGCTTATGGTCCTTTAAAAGAAAATGAAATGTTTACCTTTGTACCGCCTTTATTTATAGGTGGTGAAAAGATATTTAAAAATGTGAAAAAAGTCGATTTATTTATTCAAATGGATATTTTGGCACAATTAGCCGAACCGAAAATTATAGATATTAATGATTTAAGAAAAATGGCTTTTGGGCGTTGAGTGAGCTAAAGGGTGAAAACAAGCAGTGAAATGAGCCAAACCCATTACTAATATGATGGATTAAACCGCCTCACCCAACTGACAGATGGTCAAAATACGCTGTCGTTTAGTTATGATAAGGTCGGTCGATTAACCGAACAACGTCAATGGCAAATGAACGACTCAGGCTTTGCTAATAGCCAAGTGATAGGGTATCAGTATGATAAAAACGGCAATCGGCTTAAAACCCTGTTGCCAAATCAATCGGCAATAAACTATCACTATTACGGCAGTGGTCATTTATCTGCCATCAAATATAACGACCAACTTATCACCGAATTTAGCCGAGATAAGCTCCACAGAGAAATCAGCCGAACGCAGGGGAATTTAACCAGCCTGTTTAACCGTGACCCGGTGGGCAGATTAACACAGCAGTTGGTAACACTCGAAAGTACCTCAAAAAGTGCCGTAACAAGCGGCGAAATTATCCGAAGAAATTACCAATACGACCGGGTAGGCAATCTGACTGAAAGCGAAGATTTACGCACAGGGAAAACACCTTATCGTTATGACAAGTTGGGTCAAATACAGCTTGCAGGGCAAGAACGCTTTGCTTTTGACCCGGCACATAACCTTATTGAGAAAGAAACACAACGGATTGAAAACAACCAAGTCACGGAATATCAAGGCAATTATTATCGCTATGATGAATTTGGCAATTTAAGTGAACGGAGATTGGCGAATGGGGAAATACAAACGTACCGCTACAATGTGAAAGACCAACTTATCAAAGCCATCATCCAAAAGCCAAATCAAATGAAAGAGGAATGGCAATATCAATACGATGTTCTAGGCAGACGAACATCAAAAGTGAGGTTAGAAAATGGCAAGATTTTAGCGGACAGCCAAATTGAATTTATCTGGGACGGCTCGCATTTAGTGCAGGAAATTGAGCATAAAACTGACCGGACTTTCAGCTATATTTACAGCCACCCAAATAGCTATGAGCCACTGGCACAACTGGAATTTGCAAGAGATAACGAAAAACCGACCGGGTGTTATTATTATCATAATGACCAAATTGGTGTGCCGAGAGAACTCACCGACGAGGAAGGAAAAGTCTGTTGGTATGGCAGTTATGCTGGGTGGGGTAAGCTGAAGGCACAAACAAAATTCAGAGATGAAATACACCAACCGTTCCGCCTACAAAACCAATATGAAGACCAAGAAACAGGTTTGCATTATAATTTCTTCCGTTATTATGAGCCTGATGTGGGACGGTTTACCCAGTTAGATCCGATATGGTTGGCTGGGGGAAGTCATTTATATTTATTTTCCTACAACGCTATAAATTATATAGATCCTTTAGGATTGGCACCTAATTGTCCATTTGGCTCACCTAATTATTTGGCAGGTTTAGCAGAAAAAGCTAGAGCAGATCAGGTTGTTCAAAGAATAACCCAAAAAGCTTATTATGAAAGTGAAGGAAGTATTGGTATTGAAACAAATGCAGATATAACCCTTGTTAAAAAAGTAAATGGGGCGGTTGGGATTATGGCGACCAAAAATAAACACTCAAATGCAATTAATATATGTGCTTATGCTTCAAAATGTGATGGAGTTGAAATAGGAGGTGGAGGGAATTTATCTCTTCAAGGGGTGATTTCTGATGCAGAGACGAAATCAGGCGTTTCTCATTCTATGTGTGTTGGTGCATCGGGTGCTATTGGAGGTGGTATATCAGGCTCTCTTTGTACTGATGGTTCTGGAAAAAGTGGCTATTTTGGCCCATCTGTAGGTGCTAAAAGTGGGATAAATACTAAACAGTGTATTCAATTTTCAAAATGTACTAATTTTTAGAGGAGTAAATATGAATAAGTATTTTTTGTTAGTACTTTTGTTTTCTAACACTATTTATGCAGATGATATCAAATGTGAAAATATTATTAATAAATATCAGTTTAATAATTCTAAAGAAGATAGCTTTAAGTTAGGGTTGGAATATCGAAGTAAATATTTTTCAGCTGAAAAACAGCTTGAAGCATATTGCTTAATAGTCAATTCTCAGAAATTAGGAAATATTGATGCGGAAGCCGTATTAGCTCAATTTTATGAGAGTGGTGATATTGTTAAAAAAGATTTAAAAAAAGCGGTTGAGATGACAGAAAATGCGGTTAAAAAAGGTTCTAGTTTAGCATTGAGTAATCTAGGCAGCTACTATTTGCACGGATATGCTGTTCCGAAAGACTTTGAAAAAAGTGTTTTTTATTATCAGAAGGCTATAAAAAAGGGATATTCATTTGCTAAAATTGGTCTGGGATCAATGTATTTTTGGGGAGTTGGCGTTCCTCAAGATATAGAAAAAGCAATAGCTTTGACAAGAGAGGCGGCTTTAGATACCAACCAATTTGGCTATGATCTCGCAATGGTAAATCTAGGCTTATACTATGGCTTTATTGGAAATCAAACAGAAGAAATCAATTGGTATAAAAAAGCAGCTGAACTATATCAACCTCAGGCATTAGAAAATTTAAGCTATGTATATGCTACAGAGCCGAAAGTAGCAAATTTAGATAAATCGTTATTTTGGATAAATAAAGCGATTGAAAGAGATAATCCACAAGCCTATATGAAGTTGGGAAATTATTATGCAGATGGAACAATCGTATATCCTAAAGATGAAAAAAAAGCCTTTGAACTTTATCAAAAAGCAGCAGAGCTAAATAGTCCTCAGGCGCAGCATAATTTAGGAAATTGGTATTTAACAGGACGATACATTCAAAAAAATGAAAAGGAAGCGATAAAATGGTATGAGAAAGCCGCAGACGCTGAGAATATTTATTCAATAAATATGCTTTACCAAATTTATACTGAGGGGGCAGAGAGTATCCCGAAAAATGAAGAAAAAGCACAATATTGGTTTAATAAAGCTAAAGAACAGGGCATAACGCTGAAATAGTGATGTTCGTAATTATGTAGACGGTAGCACAGAACAGTTTGAATATGACCAAGCCGGGAGACTACAAGCTTATATTGATGGCAAAGGCAATCGAACTACCTACCGTTATAGCTTGGATGATTTACTGATGGAACGCAAAAATGCGTTAAATCATCGTTTCCGTTATGACTATGATAAAGCCAGACGGCTTGTCCGGCTCACCAATGAAAACCAAGCGACTTACCAATTTCAATATGATGCGATGAACCGCTTGATTGCCGAAGTGGGGTTTGATAATCGCAAAACGACATACCATTACAATAAGCTGGGCGCGCTGATTGAAAAACAAGAGCTTAGCCCAAGCAATCCTACACAAGTGCTGCGATTTACCGAGTTCGAACACGATGAACTCGGACGTCAAGTCAGTCAAAGGGTGCGAACAAGTGGTGAAATGAGCCAAACCCATTACCAATATGATGGATTAAACCGCCTCACCCAACTGACAGATGGTCAAAATACGCTTTCGTTTAGTTATGATAAGGTCGGTCGATTAACCGAACAACGTCAATGGCAAATGAACGACTCAGGCTTTGCTAATAGCCAAGTGATAGGGTATCAGTATGATAAAAACGGCAATAGGCTTAAAACCCTGTTGCCGAATCAGTCGGCAATAAACTATCACTATTACGGCAGTGGTCATTTATCTGCCATCAAATATAACGACCAACTTATCACCGAATTTAGCCGAGATAAGCTCCACAGAGAAATAAGCCGAACGCAGGGGAATTTAACCAGCCTGTTTAACCGTGACCCGGTGGGCAGATTAACACAGCAGTTGGCAACACTCGAAAGTGCCTCAAAAAGTGCCGTAACCAGCGGCGAAATTATCCGAAGAAATTACCAATACGACCGGGTAGGCAACCTGACTGAAAGCGAAGATTTACGTACAGGGAAAACACCTTATCGTTATGACAAATTGGGTCAAATACAGCTTGCAGGGCAAGAACGCTTTGCTTTTGACCCGGCACATAACCTTATTGAGAAAGAAACACAACGAATTGAAAACAACCAACTCACGGAATATCAGGGCAATCATTATCGCTATGATGAATTTGGCAATTTAAGTGAACGAAGATTGGCGAATGGGGAAATACAGATGTACCGCTACAATGTGAAAGACCAACTTATCAAAGCCATCATCCAAAAGCCAAATCAAATGAAAGAGGAATGGCAATATCAATACGATGTTCTAGGCAGACGAACATCAAAAGTGAGGTTAGAAAATGGCAAGATTTTAGCGGACAGCCAAATTGAATTTATCTGGGACGGCTCACACTTAGTGCAGGAAATCGAGCATAAAACTGACCGCACTTTCAGCTATATTTACAGTCACCCAAATAGCTATGAGCCACTGGCACAACTGGAATTTGCAAAAGATAACGAAAAACCGACCGGGTGTTATTATTACCATAATGATCAAATTGGGATACCGAGAGAGCTAACGGACGAGGAAGGAAAAGTCTGTTGGTATGGCAGTTATGCTGGGTGGGGTAAGCTGAAGGCACAAACAAAATTCAGAGATGATATACACCAACCGTTCCGCCTACAAAACCAATATGAAGACCAAGAAACAGGTTTGCATTATAATTTCTTCCGTTATTATGAGCCTGATGTGGGACGGTTTACCCAGTTAGATCCGATAGGGTTGGCTGGGGGAAGTCATTTATATTTATTTTCCTACAACGCTGTAAATTATATAGACCCTTTGGGATTGACCTCTAATCCATTTGGATTTACTCATGAACAGTTAAATAATTTAGCAGTGAAAGCTCATGGGGACTATTTAGCTCAACAAGCTGAAGCTAATATTTTTCCAAAAATAAAAGATAGCGTAAAAAATAAACCTTATACACTTGCTAATGAAGTTTCTGGAGCTGCTGTGGCAGGTGCTGGACTTGATTTTACAGGCGGATTGGCAACATCACGAGATAAAGATGGAAAAATAAGCAAATGTAGTTATGTTACTATGTGTGGAAGCGTTGGTATTGATGGAGGGGCTCAAGTATCAAATAGAATTGCATACACAAATGCATCCACAAGTACAGGGCTATCATTTCCAAGCTGCATTGATGTCTCAGGGAGTGCCGCTGGTGGAGTTGGAGGATCAATGTGCGTAAATAGTAGGTATTTAGGTGGAGATGGTAGTGTTATAACATCTTTTGGTCCTGCAGTAGGAGCTAAACTAGGGGTTAGCCTTAAGCAGTGTGTTCAAGCTACTATATGTAAGTAGGAAGAAAATATGAGAAAATTTTATTTCATGGTCACTATTGAGTTATTTTCAGTACTAGCATTATTTTTTTCAAATCACAGTTTATCTAAAGTTCCTGAATGTAAAACATTAGTTACTAAAGATATTCAAGATCTAAGCTATTGTGCCACTAAAGATGATCTGTTTAGCCAGTATAATTTAGCGGTTATTTATCGAGATGGTATCGGTACAAAAGTTGATCTTGAAAAATCTTTTTATTGGTTTAATAGGTCTGCAGAACTAGGTTTTACCAAGTCAAAAGCTAATTTAAGTTGGTTTTATAAAAATGGTGTAGTAGTTGAAAAAAACTACGATAAAGCATTTTATTGGGCTGAGCAGGCTGCAAAAGAAAACAATCCAATTGGTTTAAATAATCTCGGAGTATATTACCAAAATGGAATTGGCACAGATAGAGATTTTAAAAAAGCAATAGATTATTTTAATCAAGCGTTATTAGTTGATAACCAGTTACCTATTACCAAAATTAATTTAGCTAATAGTTATTTTTATGGTTTGGGTGTAGAAAAAGATATTAATACAGCTATCAAGTTAGCAAAAGAAGCGGCTGGGCTTGGGGATGTAATGGGAATGAATAACTTAGGCTTTTATTATAAAGAACTAGGAGATAATACTCAGTCTTTTAAATGGATAAAAAAAGGTGCTGAAGCTGGCGGTTCTCTTGCTCAAGCAAATTTAGGATTTTATTATGCAAAAGGAATTGGAACTATTTCAGATAAAGAGCAAGCATTGTATTGGTTAAATAAATCTATTGCACAAAATGAAGCACAGGCTTATTTTCTTTTAGCGACATTATTTTCAGAAGGAAATTCTATAGTACAGCAAGATGATAAACAGGCTTTTGAGTACTATAAAAAGGCAGCAGAAATGGGACATGGATTAGCTCAGAATAATCTTGCTAATTGGTTATTTAATGGGCGTTATGTAAAAAGAAATGAAGAAGAAGCAATTAAATGGCTTCAAAAGGCTGCAAATGAAAATAATATAGTGGTTGCAATGTTTGCGTTATCTCAAATATATTCAAATGGTTCAATTGATACTCCACAAGACTTAGAAAAAGCAAAGTACTGGCTAGAAAAAGCTAAAGAAAATGGTTTTACGTTTAACTAATTGATGCAAAAAATAACCTACTTCATCGGTCTCCCTATCAACCCAATTTGGGAGATAAAGCTCCTAACCGATGAAGTTGATTTTGCCTATCGTTATAATGAATGGTCCAAATTACTCAAATTTCCACCGGGGTGTTAATAATAATGGCCAAATTGAGATGTTGAGGGAGCTAACAGATGAGGAGAGAAAATTCTGTTGATATGGAAGTTATACGAGGTGGAGTAAGCTGAATGCACAAACAAAATTCAGAGATAAAATACACCAACCGTCCCGCCTACAAAACCAATATTCTGATAAAGAGGTGGGATTAAATCACTATTTTTCCATCATGATAAGGTGCTCCAAGAACGCTTTAAAGTACTTACCTTTGTGGCTATAATGTAGACATTTGAATATTAAGATTTTTAGGGATAACTTATGACCTCATTACCTAAAGATGCTTTAAAGGGTGTTTCTTCCACAAAGGATGTGATTGAGGGTGTCTCAGATTTGGTTGAGTTGATAGGGGCGGAAAAGCTTAGTAAACCTTTATCGGATATTAAAACGGTAGCGGGTAACGCAGAAAAAGTCCTAAATCTAAGCCAATACACCCTCTCCAAAGGCAGCCAATTAGCCGGTCAACTCAGTTCGGGTAATGTTCTCGGCGCGGTTTCAGGACTGTTAGGAATCTCATCCCCGACAGGCTTACAGTTCACCTTAGAAACAGTGACTCTCCCGCCGTCCACCTTTTCAGTGGTGTCCTTTGAGTTACGTGAGCATTACAGCGAGCCCTATTGTTTAACAGTTCAATTGAGCAGTCCCCTTGAGGCGATAGAGGCTTCTCAGGTGCTTGACCAAAAGGTAAAGTTTACCGTTTGGCAATCGGGAAAAGCGGAACGGGTTATCTCAGGCATCGTCTCAAGTTTTACCCAAGGTGACAGTGGGTTTGAACAAACGCACTATTTTTTGGAGATTCGTCCGGCTCTGTGGCGCACCGGCTTACGACGTAATGCGCGTATTTTCCAACAAAAAAATCTGCAACAGATTTTAAGCGCACTTTTGAATGAGCACGGCATTGCCCATTATGCCTTTGCGTTTACAGATTCCCATCCAGTAAGGGAGTTCTGTGTGCAATGGCAGGAAACAGATTTTGATTTTATCCAACGCCTCACCGCAGAAGAAGGAATATTCTATTATTTTGAAGAGAAAGAGGGCATTGAAACGCTTGTTTTTAGTGATAATGCCGAGACCTTATCTTCTCCCCTTGCTTACTCTTATAACCCGAATAAAACCGCCCAACTACAAGAACAGACGGTAGGACAATTTCTCAAACGCACTCAAGTGAGACATTCTCGAGCGGTATTGAAAGATTACACCTTTAAAAAGCCGGATTGGGAAGC
>NZ_SPPO01000014.1:0-49912 GCF_004570945.1 Pasteurella sp. WM03 | reverse complement strand
AGTTGACAGTTGACAGTTGACAGTTGACAGTTGACAGTTGACAGTTGACAGTTGACAGTTGACAGTTGACAGTTGACAGTTGACAGTTGACAGTTGACAGTTGACAGTTGACAGTTGACAGTTGACACATTTTTATCCCTAATATGTTTAAGTCAAGATTTATTCCATATTTGTTGTATTGGTCAAACTAGCACTAGCACCAACTGCTTAGGGGTACTACCTAATTTTCGTTAAAATTTAAAGAAAAATTTACAACTCAACAAGCTTATTTACAAAAATTTACATAAACTCATCTTTTTATAAACAAAAGTTATTTAAACTTAACCACACTTTGTATATAAAACATCCCTAATTGTCATAGATTGATACGTTAATTAGACTAAGCCATCACAAATGTTAAAGAATTTAGACTCCTTAATTTGAAAGCAAGTCGTTCTATTACCAGTTTCACTAAATAACGGAACCCTTTACTCTTATCTCATTCATTTCTCATTTCGTTACGACTCTCAAAAGACTACATTAAAAATAAGATAGCTATTGAATCCTCCCAATCCTTCTACATTAGGGAAATATTGGGAAAACTCATACAGAACGAAAAATCAAAAAAACTGACTTTTCACTCTAACAGTGATAGGATAGGTAAATTGCTAAGACATAAACATCGTGATAATCATGTCGACCATTTTAAGAATTGCTACTCGTCAAAGTCCGCTTGCGCTATGGCAAGCGAATTTTGTTAAAGATCGTTTAGAAGCGCTTCATCCTAGTCTCTCCGTAGAACTTGTGCCCATGATCACCAAAGGTGATGTCATTCTTGATACGCCTTTGGCGAAAATTGGAGGAAAAGGCTTATTCGTTAAAGAATTAGAAAATGCGTTGTTAGAGAAACGGGCCGATATTGCCGTGCATTCCATGAAAGATGTTCCGATGCAATTTCCTGAAAGGCTTGGATTAAGTGTGATTTGTAAACGAGAAGATCCGCGTGATGCCTTTGTTTCCAATCGCTATACATCACTTGACAAGTTACCTAAAGGGGCGATTGTTGGTACATCAAGTTTACGCCGTCAATGTCAGTTAAAGCAATTACGACCGGATTTAGATATTCGCTCATTACGTGGCAATGTCGGCACGCGTTTAAGTAAATTAGATAAGGGGGAATACGATGCGATTATCCTTGCTGCAGCGGGATTAATTCGCCTAGGAATGGAAGAACGCATTACTTCCTTTATTGATACCAGCCTTTCTTTACCTGCTGCCGGTCAGGGTGCTATCGGGATAGAATGTCGAACAGATGATATTGCCGTGCAAACATTACTTGCCCCTCTTTCAGATCAAGAAACCACAGCCTGTGTATTAGCGGAAAGAGCGATGAATGCTCATTTACAGGGAGGCTGCCAGGTGCCTATTGGTGGCTATGCAGTATTAGAAAACAACCAGATTTATTTAAGAGCCCTTGTTGGTGAACTTGACGGTTCATCCCTTATCAAAGCGGAAGGAAAAAGTGCGGTTGAAAATGCAGAAGAATTAGGTGTTCAAATCGCAGAGCAACTGCTCAGCCAAGGTGCGGATCGTATTCTTAGCAAAGTTTATGCCCTAGGGGAGCAATAATGGCTGTGCTCGTCACTCGTCCCGATGAACGTGGAAAACAACTGGTTGACTTACTCAATCAATCGGGAGTCGTAGCATTGCATTTACCTTTATTTACCTTTGAAAGTGGCAATGATCTTGGCGATCTCCCCAAGAAACTAAACCAGCTCAACACCGGCGATTATGTCTTCCTTGTCTCTAAAAGTGCGGTCGATTTTTCCGTGAGAACCTTGAAAGAAACCGGTTTTTCTTGGCGTGAAGATTTACAATACTTTACGGTCGGGCAGAGAACCGCTCAGTATTTTTCTTGTCAAAGCGAGCAAATTACCCGTTATCCTATTTCACAAGAAAATAGTGAAGCCTTACTTGCTCTTCCCCCTATGCAGCAACTTAATGGAAAACAGATTTTAATTTTACGTGGCAACGGCGGACGGGAATATTTTTCCGAACAAGCAAGACAACGGGGGGCAAATGTCGATATTTTGGAATGTTACCGCCGAGAACCTATTAATTATAATAGAGAGGAGCAAACCAGCATCTGTAAACGCTCCGGTGTGGATACTTTAGTCGTCACCAGCATAGAAATTTTGCAAGCACTCATTGAATTTGTTCCGGAAAATGAGCAGAATTGGCTTAAAAATTGTCGCTTAGTGACAGTAAGCCTACGAATCGCTGAAGCTGCAAAAAGACAAGGCTGGCAAACCGTTATCTTATCGCCAAAAGCAGATAATCAAACTTTGTTAAAAACATTACTTAGCTAAATGACCTAATAAGGAATGAATATGACGAAAAATCAATCAAATGAAGTGCTAGAAAATCTTGATGATAGCGTACAAAATACGGTTGAAAATCAAGCGGATACACTCTCCCAAGCACCTCAAACTATCGTAAAAAAAAGTGGAACGGGGTTAAGTCTGCTCGCTATTTTAATCGCCTTGAGCGTGGGAGGCGCAGGCTATTATTTTGGTCAACAGCAAGTGAGCGAAATTCAACAAAAATTGACCGCACTTGAAGGGCAAATGGTTCAAACCACGCTCAATCCTTCCACCGAAAATACTCAAGCGACACAAGTTGTTACTCTTGAAAAAGCCAATGCTGAAATACAAGGCAAAGTAAGCCAGCTTGAACAGCAGATTTCTGCAAAAGAACAAGCCTTGAGTGCCATACGTCAACAGCTTGATTATGTGAGTAAACAAGCAGCAGCACAACAACCTAATGATTGGTTATTTTCTGAAGCTGACTTCTTATTAAACAATGCGTTACGTAAATTAGTCTTAGACAACGATGTCGATACCGGCGTATCTTTGTTAAAACTTGCCGATGAAACACTCGCAAAAATAAATAATACCGATGCAATAGCCGTTCGATCTGCGATAAATCAAGATCTGAAACAACTCCTTTCAGTGGATAGTATCGATCAAAATTCCGTCATGCAACGTCTCTCCCAATTAGCAAACTCCGTGGATGAACTGCCTGCACTCAATGTCAATTTTGGCGATGATCCAAATTCAGAGAAATTATCCGATTCTTTAGACGATTGGCAGGCAAATGCAGAAAAAAGTGCGGTTTCTTTTTTAAATCATTTTATTCGAATTACGCCAAAACAAGGGGCGGATAAAAAAGAATTACTCGCACCAAATCAAGACATTTATTTACGTGAAAATATCCGCCTTCGTTTGCAATTAGCCATTATGGCAGTACCACGCCAGCAAAATGACTTATACAAACAATCGTTAGATGCTGTAGCAACTTGGGTGCGTAGCTATTTTGATACCGATACTGAAGTGACTCAAAGCTTCTTAAAATCCGTTGACGAGTTGGCCGAACTGTCAGTTTATGTGGATGTACCAAACCAATTACAAAGTTTGAATTTGTTGGATAAACACCTCAATCGTGTACCGGTAGATGTACAAAAAATTGAAATTCAAGCAGAAAAAGCTTTCAATGAACCGCCTAAAACAGAGGAAGCAAATAGTCAAGACGAACCGAAAGGCGTTTCCTCAGAGGAAAAACCAACAGCCGAGCCACAACAATAAGGATAGACTATGTTTAGAACACTCTTTTTAATGCTGGCTTTACTCGCCGGATTAATTGCAGGGCCCTATCTTTCAGGTCAGCAAGGTTATGTGCGAATTGAAACGGCAAACAATATTTATGAGATGTCCATCACAACTTTAGTTATTTTATTTATCGCAACACTTGCAATAATTTATGCAGCAGAATGGATAGTGAACCGTTTTTTACGTTTAAGTAATAACACTTATAGTTGGTTTTCACGCCGTAAACGGGTAAAAGCCCAAAAACAAACCCTTGAGGGTTTAATGAAAATGAATGAGGGGGATTATGCCAAAGCAGAAAAACTCATTGGAAAAAATGCGAAACATTCTGAAGAACCCATTCTGAACTTAATCAAAGCCGCTGAAGCAGCACAACAACGTGGTGATGAATTTAGTGCAAACCGCTATTTAATTGAAGCAACAGAGCTCGCCGGTTCAGACAACTTGCTTGTAGAAATTACCCGCACTCGAATTCTATTACAACAGCGTAAACTACCGGCTGCACGTAGTTCAGTAGATAGCTTGTTGGAAATGACAGACCGCAATAAAGAGGTCTTAAAATTAGCTGTTGAAATTTATACTCAATCCAAAGCCTATCAAGCCCTTGATAATATTCTAGAGCCAATCCAACGTTCAGACTTGTATTCTGAGGAAGAGTTTAAAGCATTGCAAATGAAAACCGAAAATGGTTTACTTGATGAAAAAATGAATGAAGAAGGGGTAGATGGCTTACTCGCTTGGTGGGAAGAGCAACCACGCCGTCGCCGTAACGATTTAGACTTAAAGGTGGCGTTGATTGAACGATTAATTGATTGTAATGATCACGAATCTGCCTATGAATTTACTCTTGAGGTGTTGAAAAAATGGGGCGATAACACACCATTAAGCCAGACACTTTGCACACAAATAACACGTTTACAACCAGTTGATAATACTAAATTAATCAAAATAATAGAAAAACGAGCAAAACGTACGGATGAAAATCAACAATGTAGTCTCCAACGTTCCCTTGGCTATTTGTATGTCCGTAACAATGAATTTGCTAAAGCAGCCGAGTCATTCAAGAAAGTCATAGCTTGTCCAAAAGAGCTTGAATCAAACGATACCATGATGGCGGCTTATGTTTTTGAACAAGTCGGCGATAAAGCGATGGCAGAAAAAATCCGTCAAGAAAGCCTACACCATGCAATGTCGATCCAACCTAACGAGGTAGATAAAACTGAAGAAAATCCTACCGCACTTTTAGAAGAAAAAGCATAATAGAAAAGGCGCAATATTTGTTTATTGCGCCTTAATTTTATCTGGTTAGATTGATTTCAGAAGCAACACGACTGCTTCACAGGCAATTCCTTCACTTCTTCCGGTAAAACCTAATTTTTCTGTCGTTGTCGCTTTCACATTGACTTGCTCGATATCGCTGCTCAAGTCATCAGCAATCACCGCCCGCATATCATCAATATAAGGACGCATTTTAGGTGCTTGAGCAATAATGGTGACATCAACATTACCTACTTTATAGCCTTTCTCTTTCACTTGGCGAAAAGCCTCTCTTAACAAACCTCGGCTATCGGCATTTTTATATTGCATATCGGTATCGGGAAAAAGTTTTCCTATATCCCCTAACGCAGCAGCCCCTAACAGAGCATCCGTCAATGCGTGAAGGGCAACATCACCATCAGAGTGAGCAATAAAACCTGTATGATAAGGAATTTCAACGCCACCAATAATTAATGGTCTATCTTCACCAAAGGCGTGTACATCAAAGCCGTGTCCAATTCTTATCATTATATTTTCCTTGTTAAATAAAATTCTGCTAATGCGAGGTCTTCAGGTCTTGTCACTTTGATATTATCACGCCTTCCTTCGATCAAGTGCGGTCGAAATCCGGCAAGTTCCATCGCTGAAGCCTCATCTGTAATAACACAATGTTGTTTTAATCCGTTATCAAGGGCATGTTTTAGCAAATCTGCTCGAAAAAATTGTGGTGTTTGAGCTTGCCAAAGTTGTGAACGATCCTCTGTTGTAAGAATATCTCCCAATTCATCACTGCGTTTAATCGTATCCGTCACCGGAATGGCAAGAATTGCCCCATGCTCATCATTGATTTCTAGTAGCTTATTTAAATCCGTTTCTGTTAAACAAGGTCTTGCGGCATCATGCACTAATGCCCACGCATTTTCTTCGCTAATCACTTCTAACGCATTTAAAACCGATGCAGCTCTAGTCTCTCCCCCCTCGACAAGTTGAATTTTTTTATGAGTGAGAACGGAAAGTGCCGAGACATACGGATCATCTTTTCCTACCGCCACAATAATTCGGGAAATCCTAGGATGATCAATCATGATACGCAGAGTATGCTCTAAAATCGTTTTACCTAAAACCGTTAAATATTGTTTCGGTCTATCCGCGTTCATTCTAGAACCCACCCCAGCCGCGGGGATAATCGCAATAATCGTTCGTGACATTATTTATGCTCTTTCACAATGTGGTAGAAGATCTCGTTTTCTTTTACAAGATCATGTTGCATTCTGGCACGCTCTTCAATAGATTCAAACCCTTTCGTTAAGCCTTGAATTTCCGCTGAAATCATTTGGTTTCTCTGCTCGAGTTTTTCATTTTCAGCTTTATTTTCAATGATCTGCGCTGAAATGGCTTTATAATCCAAATAGCCATTCTTGCCAAACCAAAGATCGTATTGGAAAAGCGCAAGAATCCCCACAAGTATGACAATAAATATCCGCATAATTATTTTGTCTAGCTTACTGTAAAAAATGCCCATAGTTTATCTTGAAATAACAATAAAGGCGATGGAAAAGTGCGGTCAAATTTTGTGTATTTTTTCATCGCCTATTAAATGGGACTAAATGTGATCTTAATCACAAATTTACGAGAATAGCCCCTCAATAAAATGAAATTTCATCGAATCTCAAAGAAAACTTGCTATACTTTTTCCACCCTATTTTATCTTCTAAGAGGAAAATACAATGAAAAAAGCATTAAAAATGACCGCACTTGCTACAATTTCTGCTGTTGTATTAGCAGGCTGTACAAATAAGATGGATTCGCAAGAACATGCCAATATGCAATTAGAGCAACAAGCCGTGTTAGGATTAAACTGGATGCAAGATTCCGGTGAATATCAGGCTTTGGCTTATCAGGCTTACAATGCAGCAAAAGTGGCCTTTGATCAGGCAAAAGTCGCCAAAGGCAAGAAAAAAGCCGTTGTCGTCGATTTAGATGAAACGATGTTAGACAATAGCCCCTACGCAGGCTGGCAAGTTAAAAACAACAAGCCCTTTGATGGTAAAGACTGGACTCGTTGGGTAGAGGCCCGTCAATCTCGAGCTATTCCGGGTGCGGTAGAATTTAACAACTATGTGAATTCTCATAAAGGAAAAATGTTTTACGTGAGTAATCGTAAAGATAGTAGCGAGAAAGCCGGTACAATTGACGATATGAAACGATTAGGTTTTAAAGGGGTTGATGAATCTGTCTTTTATTTGAAAAAAGACAAGTCAGCCAAGGCTGCTCGTTTTGCTGAAATTGAAAAACAAGGTTACGAAATTGTGCTCTATATTGGTGATAACTTAGATGATTTTGGCGATACGGTTTACGGTAAATTAAATACAGAACGCCGTGATTTTGTGGCGAAGAATCAGGCTAAATTTGGTAAAACTTATATTGTCTTACCCAATGCGAACTATGGCGGCTGGGAAGGCGGCTTGAAGAAGGATTATTTTAAAGGCGACACCCAAAGTAAAATTAAGGCACGTTTAGATGCCATTCAAGCATGGGATGGCAAATAGTCGTTGATTGAAGATAAAGCGTTGTAAAAAGCAACGCTTTTTTATATTACGTTTGCTGAGCCTGTTTTTCTTTATCAGCGGCAAAATCTGCCCCTTTTGCAATCATACGTAATTGTAAAATCACGCGTTGTTTGAGTTGCTCACGTTCTTGTTTGGTCATATCTAACGCATTTGCACCGGCAGTAAAGACAATCGTCACAATCCCTTCCGCCTGTACATAGGCAATATAGTGTGGATATTGATGTTTATGAGCAATATATTCCGCTAGTTCATCTACAAAATGTTTAATTTCTCTTGCTGCGGCAGTACGGAATGCCTGCGATGTCCCCGAACTTTCCCGTAATAATAATCGGAATACGTTCGTACTGTTGGTAATAAATTCAAAGAACGTGTCAACTGACACAGCAATCACACTCCCACCGGCATCAATACGTTTACGAGCTTGACGCATAAGTTGGCGTAAAATCAATCCTGCTTCATCTACCATTTCTAAACCTAACTCATCCATATCACTAAAATGGCGATAAAAAGAGGTAGGGGCGATACCTGCCTCACGGGCAACCTCTCGCAAACTCAAATTAGAGAAACTTTTCTCTGCACTGAGTTGGTTAAATGCGGCATCCACCAAAGCACGACGGGTTTTTTCTTTTTGAATTGCACGAATGCCCGCCATTATTTTACTCCGGCAAGAATGGATTCAACCTCAGCTCTGACTGTTTTTGCCACACGCTCATAACGACTACGTAGCGGCGAGCCCGGTCGATATACCAACGCAATACTCCGTGCCGGTTCAGGAGAATGGCATGGAATATATTTCACACCTCTTCGCGTGCCCTCATTTCTAACTGCGAGTTCCGGCATAAATGTAATACCGGCATTAGCCGCCACCATATTACGCAATGTTTCAAGACTGGTTGCTTGAAAATGTGAGTTTTCCTTCGCACCTGAGACAAAACAATAATCTAATGTTTGATTGCGTAAACAATGTCCATCATCCAACATTAACATTTCTTGGCCGGTTAAACTGCTCATTGAGATATTTTTTTCTTTCGCCCAAGGATGTTCCTCCGGAACCGCCAGTAACATTTTCTCTTCAAAAATCGGCACCTCAATAAATGCCTCCGTCTGTTGCACTCTGGCTAAAATAGCACAATCTAAACGTCCGGTTTCAAGCTGTTCTAACAATTGCTGTGTTTGGGCTTCATAAAGGAAAATTTCTAGATCAGGAAAAGCTGCTTTTAAAGTTGGCACAATATAAGGCAGCAAATAAGGCCCGACCGTAGGGATTAAACCGATATGGAGCGGGCCTGTCATTTCTTTGCCTTGATTACTTGCCATTTCTTTTAATAATTTCACTTCACGTAAGACTGTACGGGCTTGTTCAACAAGGAGCATACCGGATTGCGTAAATAGCACCTTTCTGCTCGTACGTTCTAATAAAATAATCCCAAGTTCATCTTCAAGTTTACGAATTTGCCCACTAAGAGTAGGTTGACTCACATTGCATGAATCGGCCGCACGGCGAAAATGTTTATACTCAGACAAGGCAACTAAGTATTCTAAGTCACGAATATTCATGAAGTCTTTCCTTATAGAAAAAGTCAATGAAAAAAATAAAATTAATTGGTTGAAACTATACCATAAGTTTGACTATAATCCAGCTTTCAATTAAAACTTGACTTAAAAACAAGGAGAAAATATGTCTCTCACTGATATGAGCGGTAAAAAAGTACCAAATGTCACATTCCATACCCGCCAAGGGGATGCCTGGGTTGATGTCTCTACCAGCGAATTATTTGATAACAAAACCGTCGTTGTATTTTCACTTCCGGGCGCATTTACTCCAACTTGTTCATCCACACACTTACCTCGCTATAACGAACTAGCTTGCGAATTTAAAGCGGCCGGTGTGGATAACATTATCTGTATTTCTGTCAACGACACCTTCGTAATGAATGCTTGGAAAGCCGATCAAGAATCAGAAAATATCACGGTGATTCCTGATGGTAACGGTGAATTTACTGAAGGTATGGGAATGCTTGTAAGTAAAGAAGACTTAGGTTTTGGTAAACGTTCTTGGCGTTATTCAATGCTAGTGAAAAACGGTGTTGTAGAAAAAATGTTTATTGAACCGGAAGAGCCGGGTGACCCATTTAAAGTTTCCGATGCCGATACTATGCTCAAGTACTTAAAACCGGGTTGGACAGCAAAACCTTCCGTTACAGTATTCACAAAACCGGGTTGTCCATTCTGTGCTAAAGCAAAAGCCTTATTAAAAGCTAAAGATTATACCTTTGAAGAAATCGTTTTAGGTCGTGATGCAAGCACAATTTCTGTTCGTGCTATTACAGGCAAAACCAGCGTACCACAAGTCTTTATTGGCGGCGAATATATTGGTGGTAGTGACGATTTAGAAAAATATTTTGCATAACGAGGAATGCAAGTTTAGCTGATTTATTTAATTTGGAACTTTTATGAAAAAGCCAAACACTTTACTGAGTTTGGCTTTTTTATGATCGAAATGTTGCCTAAATTCAACCGCACTTTACCCTTTTATGAAAGCCATCACCTTATCGCCAAAAAAGTAAAATGCCAATCCCAATCCAACAATTATCAACCCAACGAATTTTGTGATATTAACTTCCCGCACAGGCATACCGATTAAACCAAAGTGATCTATCGTTAAGGCCGCAAGCAATTGCCCGATAATGATAAAAAATAACATTGCGGTAATACCAAGTTTGGGCGCAAGCAATATTGTAGTAAACACGGCTAACGCACCTAGCACGCCCCCCAATAACTTCCACCAAGGTTGATGTGGAAGTGCGGTCAAACCTTGCCACAAATCTGCTTTGAATAAAGCAACAAAAAAGAGCAAGATTGTTCCCACTGAAAAAGAAATAAATGTAGCGATAATAGGTTCACTCCCCACGGCTTTTGCAAGCTGGGTATTGATCGCGGATTGGGAGGCGAGCGCCACCCCTGCAATGAATGCAATTAAAAGATAAATAAAAAACATAGTCCCTCCGAACCAATAAAATTATAGAAGTTTCATCACCATCGTCAAATGGGAAAACACCGGAAAAATTGACCGCACTTGATTTTTTCATACGAAGATCTTTCTATCGTGCTATACTCGCCACCCATTATTTACAGAGACATTATCATTATGATTAAAAAAGCAAGCTTAACAGGGCTTCTATTATTCGGTATGTTTTTCGGTGCCGGCAATTTAATTTTTCCTCCGACCTTAGGCGCCCTATCCGGCGACCACTTTTGGCCGGCGATTTTAGGTTTTGTTCTATCCGGCGTTGGTATTGCTATTCTCACTCTAATTATTGGTATGTTAAACCCCAAAGGTTACGTGGACGAAATTTCCCAGAAAATTTCACCTTGGTTTGCGACCACTTATTTGGTGATGTTATATCTTTCAATCGGCCCTTTCTTCGCCATTCCCCGCACAGCAACCGTGGCTTATGAAGTCGGCGTATCTCCAATGTTATCCGCAAATATAAGTGAACACGGATTAATCCTCTTTACCTTGCTCTATTTCCTTGCTGCTTATTTTATTGCACTTAATCCTTCAAAAATTTTAGATAGTATTGGGCGTATTCTCACCCCAATTTTCGCTCTATTAATAGTGCTTCTTGTGGGATTAGGCATCGCCAAATATGGCGCGGAATTACCTCAAGTAGCAACAGGCGACTATATAAAAAATGCCTTTGGAACAGGCTTTATTGAAGGATATAACACCTTAGATGCCCTCGCTTCCGTGGCATTTAGTGTGGTGGCAATTCAAACATTAAAGCAGTTGGGATTTCGTTCTCGGAAAGAATATGTATCCACTATTTGGTTGGTGGGAATCGTCGTAGCACTAGGTTTTAGTGTGCTCTACATTGGACTTGCTTACCTTGGAAATCATTTCCCCGTACCTATGGAAGTGATGAATGCCGACATAAATAAAGGGGTCTATATTTTATCTCAAGCCACACAGGCAATTTTTGGTGAATCCGCACAATGGTTTTTAGCCGTTATGGTTGCGATGACCTGTTTCACCACCACCGCAGGATTAATCGTTTCTACCGCTGAATTTTTCGCAACACGTTTCCCACGTTTTTCCTATAAACACTATGCTACGGTGTTTACAATACTTGGATTAGGTGTCGCCAACTTAGGTTTGAACGCCATCATTCATTTCTCACTCCCTGTATTACTCCTGCTTTACCCGATCACCATTGCCATTGTCGTGTTGGTGATTGTGGATAAATTTTTCCCTTTGTCAAAAATGGGAATGCAACTTACGATTGCACTCGTTACCTTTGTTTCACTCGCAAGCGTACTGGGAGAACAGTGCCAAGTTTTATTCATGACAGAATGGATTAACCGTCTCCCCTTTGCAGACCTTTCTCTGCCTTGGCTTATTCCGGCATTAGTGGGCTTATTGCTCGCAATGCTTCTACCTCGCCATAAAAAGAGAGAATAGCATGGTAAAAGTGCGGTCAATTTCACAATAAAAGACAGAGATCAACCATTTCACAAAACGCACCTTTTGGTGCGTTTTTTATCCGATTAATACCGGCTTTCTCTCAATCTACCCTCGCCTATCTCTATTTGTGCGCATTTGCGACATCATACCTTAAACGTAATTACCATATCTCTCCCAACATTTGTTCTTTTCAATTCATCGCTTTCCTCCCATTCATACGATGAATGTTCCCCACTCAGCATAATTTCAGACAAACCGAAATCATCATTTCGACCATAAAAATACGCTTAGTGACAACCCGATACTTTCATCACAATTGTTGAATATTTTTCAATAGGGTTATGAATAAGAGGCTATTTTTTACAAAAATCAAAACGCCTATAATCACATCATATTTCATTTTTTTATTAAGGAACAACAATGAAAAAAACGTCTTTATTTTTAACCGCACTTTCCCTTGCAGTACTTTCCGGTTGCCACAATGTCAATTCATCGGTCTTGCAGATTGAAAAACAAGGAAGCTTTACCGTGGGTGGTCGTTATGTTACTCATAAAGGCACGTTTTCGCAGGAAAAATTCACCTCACCTGATGGGCAACGTGCTTACGGCGATTTTGCTTATGTGAATTATCAAACGCCGGTGAATGCCAAAAAATACCCATTGATTTTCCAACATGGTGGTGCACAATCTAAACGCACGTGGGAAACCACAGTGGACGGCCGTGAAGGTTTTAATAATCTCTTTTTACGCAAAGGTTATAGCGTTTATTTACTCGATCAACCTCGTAGCGGTGAATCCAACCTTTCAACCAAAGCATTAGATCCTGCAACGCCTTGGGCAAGCAATCCAATGTATGGCGATAGAACCTTCTATATTTTATCCCGTGTCGGTCATTATGATACGCAAGGCACAGCTGTCCCTAATGCCCAATTCCCTGTTGGAGAACAATATTATCAAGCCTTCCAACAAAGTTGGTCGGTTGGTTCTGGACCGTTAGATAATGACTTAAATGCCGATGTATTAGCACAATTAGTCAATCAAACTGAAGGGGCTGTTTTAGTCACACACTCAATGGGTGGAACAATAGGTTGGCGTGCAGCAATCCGTAGCGATAAAGTGAAAGCGATTGTGGCGTATGAACCGGGTGGTACGCCCTTTGTTTTCCCTGAAACGGAAATGCCAAAAATTACAAAAGCACGCGTTGAACATTTATCCGCCACCGCAATGGGTCTGCCAATGAATGAGTTTCTGAAACTCACCAAAATCCCCATCGTCTTGTATTACGGTGACTACATTAAACTCGGTTCCGAAAATGTCGGTGAAGATAAATGGGGTACAGAATTTGCCATGGCAAAACAGTTTGTGGATACCATCAATAAACATGGCGGCGATGCAACACTTATTCATTTGCCAGCCCTCAATATCAAAGGCAATTCTCATTTCCTAATGGGTGAGAAAAACAATCAACAACTTGCCGATTTAATGGAAAAATGGCTGAAAGAAAAAGGATTGGATAAATAACCTCTAAATCAAGATGGGATGTGTTGCCAAACAACCTATCCCATTCTTTTTGGCACAATCAATTTAGGATGAAAATAACTCAAGTGAAAAATTTATTACTTCCCTCTCTTTTATTTTTTTATTCAGCCTCTACCTCGGCTTTAACATTATTCGATATTGAACCAAGCAAAACCAAATTAGAATTAACCAGCTCAATGAGAGTGAATATAAGCGGCTCTTCTACAAGAACAGAATATGCTGATAATAGCGTTCAACGAACCCGCCAATCTCCTGCTTTTACAAATGATAGCTCCCGTTTTGGTTTTAAACTAACGCAAGAATTAGGCGATGGTATTTATACCGTTGGAAATGTTGAATGGCGTTTTCGGGGTACATCGGATTCCAGACATAACTTTGATGATATTTATACCCGACAACTCAACGCTGGATTTGGGCATAAGAAATACGGAGAACTTTTATACGGAAACATCTTATCCATTGCCGATGAAATCCGACGAACAGACTTAGCGAATGATTTAACGATTTCCTATCCCTTATTACCTGCCCTGCAACGTAGAATTTTGCAATATACGCACACCATAAATAACTGGCGATTCGGTGTATTTTACGGTGGAAAGAGTAAACGTAACAGTTTAGGATTGGATTTAACCAATAAGCGAAAAAATGTATGGGGCGGCGGCATTGTTTATACACATAAATTCAATGAATTTAACAGCACCAAAATCGCTTTCGGTATGATTAGAGAACAATTTTACAATCCCCAAACCAATCAGACCACTTATTCTATGGGAGGAAGTTATACCTATCGCAGTACGACAATAGGGCTTGATTTGGAACAAAGACGAACCAAAAATCGAACCTCAATTAATGACAAGCGATTAGAAAATGATATGAGATTGGTACTTGTCCAACAATTAAATCCGGATTGGCGGCTATATGGGCAATATGGAAGAAACCTCAATAAATTACAAAGTCAACTCAGTGATAGCACTCGTGAAACCGGACATAGATATACTGTTGGTATTGATTATTTTGTGATACCGCAATACGTTAAGTTATTTACCGAATTTCGCCAAGATTATCGAAAACATTATGTTAATCAAACATTTCAACGTAAAACCAAAGAAAATACTACTGCCGTAGGTATGCGGATTTATTGGTAAATATCAACGGAATGATCAATCTTTAACGAAAGTGCGGTCAAATTTTAATAAGATTTTACTCTTTTTTAATTTTGCTAAAAATTTGACCACACTTTGGATGGTTTACCGAAAATTGCCTCGTCAATCAATATTAATTATAACGCTACTTTCTTTCCTTTCTCGGCACTTTCAAACGCTTTTTCAATAATGTGTAAAACAAACACGACTTCTTCCATTTTAATTGCGGGTTCAGCCCCGTTAACAATGACCTGATACAAATTATCCACTAAATCCAAATAACTCACTTTTGCATTAGGATAAGGTTTACGGATAATTTCCCCCTCAACTTCCGTATGTAAAATCCCCCAATCGCTTTCATTTTCTTCATTCCAATTTCCTTGCGGAATAATGCCTTGATTTAGTAGGCTTTCTTGATTATCGGTATGGTGTTTGATATAAGAGCCAAGATCACCGTGCAAAGCAAAATGAGGTGTCGTTTCACGCACGTATTTACTCGCTTTTACCGCCACTTTTAACCCATTTTCATAATAAAGGTGAATATCAAAATTATCGTCTGATAACGCCCCTTGATGTTGATAACGAATGTCGGCAAACAGGGCTTGTGGTTTACCAAATAAACTGACTGCCTGATCAATCAAATGTACGCCAAGATCATAGACTAATCCCGTTCCCTTATCACCCGTTTCTTTCCATGCTTTGGCATTTTTATCTTTCGCATAACGATCGATTCTAATTTCACCGTCCACCGGCTTGCCAATTAAACCTCGCGATAAAATTTCACGAGCGGTAGCAACCGAGGCATCCCAACGGCGATTTTGATAAGTATAAAGCACGACGCCTTGTTGTTTGGCTAGCTCAGCCAATTCCACTGCTTGGGCGGATGTCGCCACTAAAGGCTTTTCTACTAACACATGCTTTTGGGCTAATAGTGCTTGTTTAACAAACTCATAGTGGGTTTGATTAGGGGTAGTTATCACAATTAAATCCACATCATCGGTGAGTAATTTTTCAAAACTTGACACAATATCAACATCAGGAAACCAAGCTAATGCCCTTGTAGTTGAGCGTTCAAAAAATTTTACGATCTTAAAACGGTGATCATTTTTAAAAAAGGGAACGTGGAAAACACGAGTAGAATATCCACTTCCTGCAATGGCAACATTGATTTTTTTCATATTTGGCTATCCTTAATTGATAAAATTGTGGCAAGTATAAAATCGTTTTTATTTATCTGCCATTGGCTGATTAGTACAGAATACATAATAGGCTCACTTGGCTTAATCTATGGCATATTTGTTCCTAAATAAAAGTGATCTGCATCTCAAATATCGTTTTGAGGTGCAGATCAAAGTGCGGTCAAATTCACCATAGTTTTTATAAAGTTGACGAGGAGATAATTATTTTGCCTCCGAAAACTTCAAAATGGCTTCCGGCAAACGTAAACCGACAATATCAATAGCCTCCAATTCTTCACGGAATTGAGCAAGTTCTTCATCAGAGAATTTCACATCGTCCGCCCCTAAATTATCCAATAAATGGCGGGATTTAGTCGTCCCTGGGATTGGTACGATAAAATTTTTCTGCGCCATTAACCATGCGAGAGAAAATTGTGCCGGTGTACAAAGTTTGCGTTTTGCCCATTTCTGTACAAGTCGAATTAACTTCACATTTTGCTGCATGGCTTCTGGTGTAAAACGAGGAATAATGCCGCGTAGATCTTGACTAGGATCGGACGAAAAACGACTGCTTTCGTCCACATAGCCCGCCAATGTCCCCATGGCCAATGGCGACCAAGGGACAAAACCAATCCCTAATTCTTCACAAACAGGAATCACATCTTTTTCACGCCCCCGAAAAAACAGTGAATATTCACTTTGCACCGCTGTTAAAGGCTGAATAGCATGTGCTTTGCGAATCGTTTGCTCACTTGCTTCTGACAAGCCCCAGTTCAACACCTTACCTTGTTTCATTAAATCTTGGATTGCCCCAGCCACCTCTTCAATCGCAACATTAGGATCAACACGATGTTGATAGAGCAAATCAATTCGGTCAGTTTGTAAACGTTGTAGCATACTGTCCACCACTTGTTTGATATGCTCCGGACGACTATTGAGCTTACCTGTGCGTTTACCGGTTTTTTGATCGATATCCCAACCGAATTTGGTTGCCAGCACCACTTGATCTCGAATACCTTTCAACCCTTCGCCCACCACTCGCTCGCTTTCAAAAGGCCCGTAGGCTTCCGCCGTATCAAAAAAGGTGACACCATGATCAAATGCCTGATGTATCAAACGCACCGCATGATGACGATGAGGTTGTGGCACAGCATACATATTTTGTCCTAGCCCTTGGCAGCCCAACCCTAAGCTTGAAACCCTTAAGTTTCCCAATTGACGCTGACTTGGAATTTTATCTTCAGAGGCTAGCCCACCCTGATTTAGCGTATTTGCCACAACCGATGTTGCCGTTCCCCCCAATCCCAATGCTAATGCGGTCAAACCACCGCTTTTTAATAATTGACGTTTAGACTGATTAACCATGTTTTACTCCTATCAAATAAGAAGACAACTATTGTAAAAGCAAAAAATTGTTTTGATTAGATAGTGATGATTGAATAAGCTTGTGAATGAAATTCAACAATTGTAATGAAAAGTGCGGTCGAATTTGAAAAAGTGTTCAGTATGATGCAACAACTACACAAAAACAGGAATTTCAATGAAATGTAGATAATGACTACAAAGTAAAAAACATTTTTTCCGTCACTTAAATAAGAGGAATTTCTATGCTTTTCTAGCATCTAAACCGGGGAAAACCTGTTCCTGACAGTGAAATCAGAGAACGTTACAACCATCTGAAATCGCATGCTTTGTTTGGAATTTTTATCGGCTATATGCCGCCTACTATATTTTACACAATAATTTTTACTTTCTTCGCCTGAACTGATCACTAAATTTGGTTTCAGCAAAAAAGATATTGGTTTTATTTCTAGCACAATGCTGATTATGTACGGGTTATTGATTATTTACTCATTTGAATCATCACAACACCTATCAATAACACAAGTAAACCGACAATTTGGATAGCATTCACCGTTTTTTTACTCGCACCAAGCAAGCCAAATTGATCAATGATTAAACTACCGAGTAATAATCCAAATAATGATGTCACAATTGCCCCACCTGTACCAATTTGTGGCACGATTATCACAATTCCACCGATATAAACCGCCCCCAATAAACCACCTAACCATTGCCACCAAGGTTGAGGTTCTTTCAACGCATTTTTGAGATGCCGCCAAGCAGTCAGTTCTTTGAAACAAATAACCAATGCCAATAACAACGTCCCCATGATGAATGGCACGAATACGGAAAGTGTCGTGGATTGTAACGTTTGTCGTAATGCCGTATTGATTGCAGGCGTAATGCCGGAAGCGATACCACCGCCAATGCCAAGAATTTGCCAGAAAATCAAAGAATATTGACCGCACTTTTCCGGACTATTTCGCTTGAATGAAGGGAGAACAATCGCTATCCCGATGCCAACCATCACGATAGTCACCCCCAAAAAACGCAAGAGAGAAAAGTCATATTGTGGTGCTGAAAACCAACCAAAGGTATCAATTAACGAACCAGTGATAACCTGCCCCAAAATTGGCATAATCGCCGTTTGAACACTGCCTAAACGAGGGAAAATCAAAATATTCACCGTTAAACCGAACATCGCCAATAATCCCCCCAACCAAATCCACCAAGGTGATTGAATGAAAATTTCAGTCGAGATGGTGAGCGGTTCATTTTGAATTAAAATTAGCAGAATCAATAGAATAGAACCTACACCAAAAGAAACAAAAGAGGATAATAAGGGAGATCTCACATTTTGGCGTAAAACCGAATTCATTCCCGTTTGAAAGGCAATCCCTATTCCCACCAACACCCCTATTGGGGCGGAAAATAAAGCAATCATTGTTTTTCTCCAATAAATAACATTAAGCACATTATAAATTGCCAAAATTGTTTTAATTAGATGGAAAAAATTGAATGAGCTATTGAGTGAAATTCAATAATAAGTTTTGGGTAAAAAGTGCGGTCTAATTTCAATAAGTTTTTGTCAAACAACGATTAACTCATTATCTGATAATTTTGTCAGTCAATATTACAAAAATAACATGAGAATTTTGGACAAATTCTACTTTGCCCCTAAAATTAAAGTAACTCTTTATAATCCGCTTTATTCAAGGCATACTTTTTCATTCGTAAATACAATTTCTTACGGGGAATTTGTAGATAATTTGCCGCTTCATTAATTCTTCCTTGAAAGCGATCTAACACCTCTATAATGATCTGCTTTTCATACTCATCAATAAGATGATCAAGCGATAGTTCACTTTGTTCCTGCATCAACGAGAAACGATCATTTTGGACGGTAACACCGACTGCATAAAGTTCGGCTGTGTGAATTAATTGGGTGATATTGCCAAGCCACTGTTGGGAGAGTAGCTGTTTAATAAAATTTTCACTCACAAGCGGTTTCTTTTTATTTAATTTTTGACAGGTTTGGGCTAAATAATGGCGGAAAATCGGCTCGATATCAGAAGTTCGATGAGAAAGCGGCAAACATTCTATTTGTGTTAAATTAAACGCATAAAAAAGCTCCGGTAAAAGATTAAATTCTGTCAATAATTGGTATGGTGAATATTGACTAATTCCAATAAAACGAAAATGCTGTTGCTGAATTGATAATGCCAGCCTTTTCTGTGCCGCTTGTGAGAGATATTCTATATTTTTAAGCTGTAACAGCCCCTGTTTGGCTTGTTCAAGATGGGGCTGTAATGCTTCAATATCACAGGGGGCAAGCAATTCTAGGCTATGTTGAGGCGAAAATCGGTCTGCCGAAAAGCGGGCAAGATGTTGGGCGGCTAGAGTTCGCCCTGTGCCAACCTCACCAAAAATAAAAATCGGTAATGAGGTTTCCCCGAGTTGTTGTAAACGTTGGCGAAATTGTTTAATCCAATGGCTCTGTCCGATAAAACCGGTTTCTAATGCTTCTTGCTGGGCATTTTTAATCGCGAGTTGGTGTTGTCGTTGGCTCAACGCTTGTTCAAGCTGTATTAATAATTTTTCCGGTTTGATGGGTTTTTCAATAAAATAAAACGCCCCTTGTTGCATGGCTTCAATGGCCATTGGCACATCACCGTGTCCGGTGATGAAAATCACCGGAAGATGTTTATCCCTTTGATGTAAACGGCTCAAGAGTTCCCAGCCTGACAGTTGTGGCATATAAATATCGCTCACCACGACACCTTTCCAATTTTCAGGTATGATCTCCAGTGCATCTAACGGATTATTGATCGCCTTAATTCGATATCCCTCTGCATTTAATAGTGATTGGTAGGCAGTCAATACATCATTATCGTCATCAATCAGTAACACCGTTTCTTGATCTAACATTTTTCTTCCCCACTATGTAAAAATTCTAAAATAACAACCGCACTTTTAGAAAGGCTGGAGGCAATCGCCAATTTCCCCCCAAATTGTTGCATAATACGCTGGCAAATTGTTAAACCTAATCCTAATCCGACACTTTTAGTGGTGAAAAAAGGTTGTAATAATTTATCAGCATTATCCGTTTGCCAGCCACTACCATTGTCTTCAATAAAAACACAAGTTTTGTCTTGGTAGCAGACTACATCAACTTGAATAATAGGTATAGCTTGACCCGCCTCCAGAGCATTTGAGAGGATATTAACGAAAACCTGTTCCAACAAAATTGGATTTATAAGCAAGCAAACATCCCCTTTAATCTGCAGCTCGGCATTGAGAGGTTTATGACGGAGTTCTAATACATTCCATGCTTCAGTCAAACTTTGTTTAAGGGAAACCACTTGATGGGGTGTCGATGAAATTTCATTTTTAGCAAATTGACGTAATGCTTTAATAATATTAGCGATGCGCTCTATTAATTTTTCTATCTTTTCAATATCAAGATAACTTTGCTTATCTTTTTGCTGTTCAAGACGTTTTTTTAGCGTAAAAAGATAAATTGATATGGCATTCAAAGGTTGATTAATTTCATGAGCAAGTGTCGTCATTGTTTGCCCGACAACCGCCATTTTAGCCGCTTGGAGCAATTCATTTTGGGTTTCCTGTAAATCTTTTTCAATTTTTTCTCGTTCTTGCAAAATTTGAATATGATTATTTAATAATAAACCAATTTCTGTCAGCTCATCTTTTCCACTGACATTGATCGGTTGATTTATTCTACCCAGATTAAGGTTTTCGATAGCATAAATGAGTTGTGAAAAACGGTAACTTAAACGGCGCTTAACATAATATTGATTAAATAAAGCAATTAGAATAAGGAAAATAAGCAATGAAGAAATAATAATTACTCCACTTATTTTTGTCTGTTGTTTTAAATTCTCATTTAGTCGGGTAAAACTTCCTCTGGTTTCATTTAATTCTTGCTTTATCATTTCTTGAGTTTTTGCAACGATATCATTTTTCTGAGATTGAATATTTTTTAATTCAGTTTGATAATGAGTGATTTCCTGAACAAGATTATCTAATTCATGATGGGGTTCAATCATTTGATATAAATCATTAAACATCTGTTGCAATGGCACAATACTTGGATTCTTGATCATGTGGGAAGGGGCTTGAATTAATGCTGTAATTAGTTGCTTTAAATAAGCATAATCCTGCAAAATTGTAGTTTGATTAGGATATAAGTTATATAAAAATTGTACTAACTCGGTTCTAATTTGCTCTTCTTTATCTGCTAATTGATATAAATAAAATAACTCATTCTCTGATTTAGCTTGGTTTTTCTCATTAAGCAAAGAAGAATGTTTCAAAAAATAATTATTCTGCCAGTTTAATTCTTGAATTTGAGAAATAATTTCATTATTAAAATCATCATTTAGCCATTGAATCTTCGTTAATAATGTTTGTTTTTGCTGTAAAATCAAAAAATTATTAGATAAATTATTATCAATTTGGGTAGTGAGTTGAATTAAATCATTTAAGTATTGCTTAATCGTTGATCTTTTTTTCTGTTCAAATAACAAAGAAGATAATGTTTCAATTTCATTTAGCTGATGTTTAAGATTTTTAAACATAACCTGCCGGTTCAAATTATTTTGTAAATAGTAAAAACGTTCCAGATCATTAAAAAAAACATTAAACTTATCCTCCAATTTTAGGGCGGCATTGGTTTTTGGAAAATAATCTTCAATAATATAATTAACTTGTCGATATTGAGTATACCAAGCAGATAGACTTACAAGCCCAATAAGTAATGTTAATAGTAATCCAATGATTGAGGCTATTTTCAAATGCTGGGTGATTTTTCCCTGTTTCATTTTATGTCCTCTAATTGTGCAAGTACCGTATTAATCCGTTGTTGGAAAAAGTCCGTCCATTTCTTCTCTTGCTCCAACAAAAAATATCGATCATTTTTAATTCTTTTCAAATAAATCGGATCTATCGCTTGCTGCTCATTGACCGGAATTAAGGTTAATTGATGGCGAAGTGCGGTCAATTTTCGATTTGTTTTTTGTTCTTGTTGATAAATTAATGCCCAAATATCTTTCAGCTGATTAAGACGAAATGTGACAGCATTATCAAATAATTTTTCAACGAGATGTTGCCTTAATAATAAAATATCGTAATCAATCGGTGTTTGTGCTAACAGCTTTTTTTGTTGTTCGTATTGACGGCTATTTGGCGCTAAAGGTTTAAGTGGAAATTTTGCCATATTTGGCGAAGTAACAACTTCCTGCCCTTCCGCACTTAACAAAAATTGAATAAATTCAAGTGCCGGCTTTGAGGCTTTATTATTTTTATGTACGGCAATAAACGCCGGTGAAGCAACAGAATGAGGAAAATAAACAAAACCAAAATCCTGATTATTTAGGTTATTCGCATAGCTATCAATACTAATGCCCGCTGTTGCTAAACCGAGTTTAATTTTTTCTGCCACATTAAAGCTACGAGAAGAAATCAAGGATAGATTACCTGATAGCGTTAAAATTTCTTGCCATCCGGCAATCCACCCTTTTTGTTGTAAAAGCATCTCTAGCATGATGTGATTACTGCCGGATCGAGAAGGGGAACTGAGTAGTAAACTATTAAAATAAGCAGGATCAGTGAGGCTGTTCCAATCGCGAGGCTCTGGTAAATGATGTTGTTTAAGTAAATTTCGGTTAAATAAAATGCCGTAACCGGAAAAAGCAATCGCCGCTGTGGTTGATTTTAGTTGAGAAGGTACAAGTGCATTTTGATAAGTTTTTGGTAATTCCAACAATAATCCCTTTTCCTGTAAATCTTGAAACAGAAAGGGGGAAGAACTCAACACTAAATCAACTTTTTCTATATCCGGTTGGACTAATAAACGCTTAAGTGAATTTGAGGTTCGATTAATCAAACGGACTTCTTGGTTGGGAAAATTGTTTTGCCATTGTTTAATGATATGTTCGGTCGTTTCCGGGGAAAAAGTCGTTGCTATCACAATTTCATTGGCTAATAACAACGGGCTAATCCAAGACAGCAAAATAAAAAGTAAAAGTTTCATCACAGAGTTCGTCCCTATTTTGTGATCTAAATCACAAATTTTAAATTTTCTTTTTTCTGATTATTTTCATTATGGTGTGAAATTAACTCAATTTTAATAGCTGGAAAACTACTTTCTTCAACCTAACAATTTATGGGTCATTTTTGACACCTAAATATTAAAAAATCGGTCATTTTTGTGCATTTTTATCTGATTTTACCCATCATTTTAATCGGGTTAACATACAAAATAATTACTACAAAGTAAGAAACATTCTTTTTTTCATCATTTAAATAAGAGGAATTTCTATGCTTTCATTTTTAGCATCCAAACCGGGTAAACCTATTCCCGATAGTGAAATCAGAGAACGTTACAATCGTTTGAGATGGCATGCCTTGTTTGGCATTTTTATCGGCTATGCCGCCTACTATATTTTACGCAATAATTTTTTGCTTTCTTCGCCTGAACTTATCAGCGAATTTGGTTTTACCAAAAAAGATATTGGTTTCATTTCCGGCACCATGCTGATTGTGTATGGATTGAGTAAAGGATTTATGTCTGCCTTTGCCGATAAATCCAACCCAAAACATTTTATGATTTTCGGCTTAATGATGTCGGCAGTCGTAAACTTAATGATGGGATTCAGTGCATCATTTTGGGTGTTCTTATTTTTATGTATTTTGAATGGTATCTTTCAAGGAATGGGCGCCGGGCCGGCTTATGTTGTGCTCGCCAGCTGGTTTCCTCGAAAATCCCGTGGTGTGACAACAGCCGCATTTAATATTTCCCATAATGTTGGGGGCGGCTTAGTTGCACCAATAGCGGGAGCAAGTATTGCCTGGTTAGGGCAGGAACACTGGCAAGCAGCACATTTTATCGTACCAACTGCTATTGCTACTGTGGTGGCGATTATTTTCTATATTTTCGGCACAGGTCGAACCTATAACGAAGGTTTACCGCCTACCAGTAAAATTCTGGGAACAGAACAAGAAGAATTGGTTGTCACCAAAGAAGAAAATGTCAATTTAACCACATGGGAAATTTTTAGAGATTATATCGTTAAAGACATTAACGTTTGGTTTGTTTCTTTTATTGATGTATTCACCTATATGATCCGTTTCGGGGTATTAACTTGGCTTCCGCTGTATTTACTGGAAACGAAAGGCTTTTCTAAAGGACAAATGGCGACTGCCTTTGCTATCTTTGAATGGGCCGCCATCCCCTCTACCCTGTTAGCAGGTTGGTTGACCGATACCTACTTTAAAGGTCGCCGTATGCCGTTAGCAATTATAACCCTAGTTGGGGTCGGTATAGCGATGTTTGCTTACTGGGGAGGGCAAGATTTGCTCACCGTGACCATAGGTGCGGGCATTATCGGTTGCTTAATCTATGTACCCATGTTCCTTTCTTCTTTGCAAACCATTGAACTTGTGCCTTCATTTGCCGCAGGTTCCGCAACGGGCTTAAGAGGATTACTCAGCTATATTCTTGGAAGTTTCTCCGGTACAGCATTGTTCGGTATTCTCGCCGAACGTTTTGGCTGGAACGCGGGCTTTTATTTACTTCTGTTTGCAGTATGCGGTTGTATTTTCTGTTGTTATATGACTCACTTAGGTGTACTGCGTTTAGAAAAACAGCATAACAAAGACAAATAAAACAAATTGGAATAAATATGCCCCGAAAGATCATTCTCGGGGCAATAATATTGGCGGAATAAGACTAACTATTCCTTGGGAATAGGAGATTTTCGTTCCCTTGATTATTTACTCATTTGAATATTCCCCCTCATATCAATGAAAAAGAACACAAACAACGAAAATATTGTAGGTTGTAACGTTATTAAGAAGAAAAAATTTCACTAAAATCAACCGCACTTGTGGGGGAGATAAATTATTTGGAGCGTGACACTCAGTACAATAATCACTAAAGTCTAAGACTAAAGTGATTATTGAAAAATAATAAAGGAATTGTCTATTTTTGATGTTTCTGCAACCATTGTTGCATAAATTTAATTTCCTCTTCCTGAGCCTGAATAATATTTTTAGCCAGTTGGCGTAATTCAGGATCCTTGCCATATTTCAGCTCAATCTCAGCCATTTTCACAGCACCTTGATGGTGAGGGATCATACCTGCTGCAAAGGCAATATCAGCATCTTCGCTTTCCATTCCTTTCATCATATCTTGATGCATTGCGTTCATTCCCTCCATCAATTCTTGTTGCATTGGGGTGAGCTGAGCATCGTGTTGATGATGGGAAGTGCTTGCTATTGCTGTTACACCAAGTGTCAAAGCAAATAATGCGATCATTTGTTTTTTCATAAATCCTCCATTGGGTTAATTGAGTAGGCAGTTTAAACCCTAACCTTAGGTTAAGGTCAAGCACATCCAAAATTAATGAAAAAACGCTTACGTCCGTGCTAAATGAGCTATTCCGATCGACGCTTATCAGTAGGTAGTCTGGTTAATTTTTTATAATTCAGCTTTGGGGAGGCTTTGAGTAATTCCACTTTTTCTAATCAAGTGGCTTGGTTTTCTTTGGCATTCGGGCTGATGACGATGTGAGACATTTTGCTATATTCGCCTGCCCCGTGCCAATGTTTTACATTCGGTGGACACCATACCATATCGCCTTTTTTGATGATTTGAATCGGCTTACCCCATTCCTGCTAGCGACCTGCACCTTGGATTTTCTTGAATAGGATTTCCTCGTTCTGACGTATGGGGGGCATGTATAGCTGTGATAATAATCTCACTCATTCATCTTTCAGTATTCCGTCAAATTTATGTTTGTTAATTAGGTTATTTTATAACTGAAACGCTTGGCACATTTAACACAGATTTCAAGTATGGTTAAAACTTTTTCATTTTTAGAGTAAAGTATCAATCATAGATTAAAGGATTTAATAGGAAGAAAGACTTAGTTTACCGCCAAGAATACCTTGAAATGATATGTCTATTTAAGTACCGGTTCTGATTTAATGGCAGTTTTAGAAGAAAGCATTTCTTTTATTGACTGAATAAATCAAAAAAACAAATAGCTTCAAGAGCAGGAAGAATTTATGTTCCATTTTCCCAAATGGGATGATAAGAAAAAGCTATCTAAACCCAAATCTCAACGACATCCCTCTATAACTTACCTATCCCCCACTACCGAGTGTTCCACCACCTTCGCATAAAAAATAAAGGGAGCAATTTCCCCTTATTTTTCACTTAGTTAAATAATCCCCAAACATTTTAAAGATGGTAATTGTTTTTCTAGAAACTCATTGTAGAGCGCTTTCATCATCGCCTTGCCTTCACTATCATCCTGTAAGGTTTTCCCCTCTTTTGCCATAAATAACCCGTTAGACTTTAGTAAGTGCCAAGCAAAATCCAGTTGTTTATGCTTTGCAATACCTTCAATATGCGCCAGTAAAAACCAACGCTGTACCATATCAATATGATGTGCACCACCGGAAATAGGGCTAACAAGATAATTAATACTGAATTGTGAAGAACGTGATTGTTCCAATACGTAACGATTAAAAGCAATGCAATGTGGTTTAGCCTGTTCAATGGCTTGCTCTGATTGCACAACTACTAAGTTATTTTTTCCGGCAAGGATTGCCAAAGCATTAAAAATATCTGCTTCATTAAAACGCTCTTTTAAGGTCTCAACAATTTCTCTCACCAAATGAATCTTATGATCCTGTAAAATATCTAATACCGGATTAAATAACCCTTCATTTAAATCAATATTTAAATGGCTTGAGGCTTTCATTTCAATTTGCTGACGAGGTGTATGTAGCAATACGCATAGTTTTTTCCACGACTCACTTTGTTCATAGCTGTTTAACCGACGTGCCCCCTTTACCCAAAAATCCTTGCGAAATTGTTTATTCAGGATAAAGTCCTTAACGGTTTGAGAAAAGGATAGATTGCTAAAACCCGCCATTAATTCGCGTTGTTCTTGATTGTATAGAGTCTCATTAAAATCGTCTAAATAATTACTGGAACAGGCAAAGGTTAGCTTAGCCTGCTCCAACCATTTTTGCATATCGGCAAAATACATGGGTTGCCAGTCTTTATTCAGATATTCATGAGCAATATAATTTGGATCTTTATCTTTCAAGTTTCCGAGACGAGATAATAGCTGCGGTGAACTTTGAGTAAGCGATGAACTCTGACCAAATACCTTCTCGACAAATTCCAAACTATCTTTGATATTTTGTTGGCGGCTATTAGCAGTAGAGGTCATCGTATTATGGTGTTCAAGCAATAAATGACGCAACGGTGAAGGCGCTGACCAACCCGGCAAGGTGTTATAACTGATATATAATATGCCGCCAACTTTTAATTTTCGACGAATAAAATCTACTACAATAGTACGATTTTCATCAGAAATCCAAGACCAGATACCGTGCAAGCCAATAAAATCAAATTCCGGTAAATCGTCACGTTGACAAAATTCATTAAAACCTTGGTCGGCAATTAAAGCGCCATTATTGGCTATATCTGAAAGATGACGAGCAAAATTCGCTTGGGAAGGATTAAAATCCGTAGCGTACCATTTGGCATAACCGGCGGTTGCATGTGCATTTACCGATACACCTTGACCGAACCCCAGTTCACAAGCGTGATATTGTCCGCTGAGGATTGCTTCGGGTAATGCCAATCCTGCCATTAAAAAAGGGATAACGGCATTATTCGGATTAAGCTCCGAATAATAGCCAAACGTATAATTTATATCGCTAACATAGCCTTCTGACCAACTAGACATCAAATCTCCTAAATAAGTGCGAATAGCGTTAAATGATATTGTTCAATGCTGAATGTTTATCCTCGATGATCTGCCAACCATTGAACCATTCTTGGATCACGGTGATTGAAAATGATCTCATCACTGTTGAGCGTAGCAATTTGAGCGAAATCTTGCTCATCAAGGGTAAAATCAAAAATATTTCTGTTTTCAACCATCCGCTCAATTCTAACGGATTTTGGAATAATTGCTACGCCACGTTGATTAAGCCAACGTAATACGACTTGCGCGACTGATTTTCTGTGCTTTTGTGCTATACCGGTTAAAATCGGGTTGTTGAAAATCTCAAATTTTCCTTCAGCAAGTGGTGCCCATGCTTGTTGCACAATATCCAATGCCTTATGGAAAGCGATTTCATCTTCACGTTGATAGAACGGGTGAGTTTCAATTTGGTTGACTGCGGGTACAATTTTATGGCAAGTAATTAAGTCCATTAAACGATCCATATGGAAATTACTCACACCAATCGCTCGGGCTTTGCCTACTTTGTATAAATCTTCCATGGCACGCCATTGTTCATGCACATCGCCAAAAGGTTGATGCATTAAATAGAGATCGGCATAGTCTAACCCTAGACGATTTAACGAATCCTCCAGGGCTTTTTGGGTATTTTCATAGCCATTTTCACGCTGAATCCAAAGTTTTGTCGTCACAAAAATTTCTTCACGGGGAATACCGCTTGCCTTAATCGCACGCCCTACACCGGCTTCGTTGCCATAAACAGCGGCGGTATCAAGTAAACGATAGCCGGTTTTTAATGCCGCTAATACGGCTTTTTCAGTTTCTTCATCGCTCACTTGAAAGACACCAAATCCCACCATTGGCATTTCAATGCCGTTATTTAATTTTACTGATTTCATTTTGCTCTCCTATTTGATTTGAATAAATTTATTATAGCGAGCAAAGATGGCTTTGATTAGCAAGGTATTTTTTGATAGCCTTTTGAATTAAATTCAACAATCAACAGGATTTGAGATGATTGAAAATATGAATGAATTACGCAACTTTATTGTTGTCGCACAAGTAGGTAGCTTTACCAAAGCCGCAGCACTTTTAGGCGTATCGACTTCAGCATTAAGCCATTCCATGCGTAAATTGGAAGACCAGCTAAAAATCAAACTGTTTAACCGCACCACCCGAAGCGTATCCACCACAGAGGCAGGCGAGCAACTTTTCAAAAAACTGTTCCCTCTATTTGAAAGTATTGAAGACAATGTGAATGCCTTGAGCATTTTTCGTGATACTTTAAACGGTACATTGAGAATCAATGGGGCGGATCACGCTTTTTTATATGCCATTTGGGATAAATTATTAATATTCATGAAAAAATATCCTGAAGTAAAATTAGAACTTACCAGCGATATGAAATTTGCCGATATTGTTGCCGGTCGTTTTGATGCCGGCATTCGTTTGGGTAAAGAAGTGGATCAAGATATGATTGCTGTTCGTATTTCTGATGATATGCAAATGGCTCTGGTGGCAAGCCCACAATACCTAGAGAAATACGGCATACCAAAACACATTAATGATTTACCCCAACACCAATGTTTGTGCGTAAGAATGCCTACCTCTGAGGGATTATTCGTTTGGGAATTTCGCCACCCCAAAACGAAAGAATTAATTAAATTTACCCCATCGGGTAAATTGATTGTCAATAACAATTTCTTAGTCAAAAAAGCCTGCCTATCCCATTTAGGACTAGCCTTGATTCCGAAAGACAGAGTCGCAGAAGAATTAGAAAATGGCGAGCTCGTGGAGGTCTTATCCAACTATGCCCTCAACTATGAGGGGTATCATCTTTATTATCCTAATCGTCGCCAAAACGCTCCCCTATTTAAAGCCTTGGTGGAAGAATTAAAGGCCTAAATAAATGCCAAAAAATAACCGCACTTTGAGCCAAAAACTAAAGTGCGGTTAAATTTGAGTAACTTTTATTGAATAATACTTTATCTAAGCACTCACTCTTTCTCTTTCAAAGTAAAGAATTAATGACCACCGCAGCCACAACCGCCATGTCCGTGATGATCGTGCTTATGACCACCGCCACAACAACCGCCATGTCCATGATCGTGGTCATGATGGTGATGATGGCCACCGCAACCACAGCCATGCCCCTCTTCATCGCTATCATGATGATGGCCGTGAGCACCGTGAACGTGACCGTGCGCAATTTCTTCCAATGTGGCTTCACGTGTGCTAACAACTTCAACGGTGAAATGTAATTCTTGACCGGCTAACATATGGTTACCGTCCACCACCACTTCATCGCCGTCAACTTCGGTAATCACCACTGGAACAGGCCCAATATCCGTATCAGCTAAGAAACGCATTCCCACCACTAACTCATCGACACCTTGGAAAACATCTTTCGGTACGCGTTGAACCATATTTTCATTGTATTCGCCGTAGCCTTCTTCCGGTTGAACACGAACTTCAAATTTATCGCCTACCGCTTTGCCCTCTAGGGCTTTTTCTAGACCAATCACTAAGTTATTGTGACCTTGCAAATATTCTAATGGTTGATTTGCCGGTGCTTCATCTACTAACACACCATCTTGGGTACGGACTTGGTAAGCAATGCTCACCACCACGTTTTTTGCTACATTCATGAGGTTTCCTTATTGTTTGAAAATCGTAGTCATTGTATAGAAGAAAAAATAATTGTATAGAAAATTAATCCTTAAGCAATTCAATTCGTGCATTTGCACGTACTCTCACTGTTTCCTTTCCATTCTCTAAAAAGGCATTATCTGCTGTCGATTCCGCAGATAACATCGCCACTTTTGCCGCACGAGGCGAAGCATAAGCCCGAATTGGCGCCAATTCATTTACCGATGAAATCTCTAAATCAAGAATTCGGTAGTTTTTCATCTGTAATGAATGCTGAATTAAGGTGGCTTTATTTTTGAATTTTTCAATAGCGGCTTGAGTTAATTCATTTTCAACGCCCATTAATTTTTCAGAGGATAATGTCGCATTCACATCTTCCACAGCAAGAACACCATCAAGTGAAGTCATCACGTTGGATAAGGCTTGAAAATCTTTACTTTCCAGCACTAAGGTTGCCCGTGCAATCCAACCATTCTTTTTCCCGTCTTCCGCATAGCGAACGGAGGTATGACGGGAATTGCCTTTAATTTCAACCGCACTTTGCCCTTTGACAATGCCCAATGCTTTATTTAAACGCTCTGAAATCGTTTGGTTTAAATCCGATAAATTTTTTCCCTCTACTTGGTAGAACAAACGGACACTTAATAGATCTCGCTCAATGTTTTTTTCGACTTCTGTACTAAATGACACAACATTGGTTTGCGGAGGCAAAACATTTTCCGCCAAAACAGAGGCACTAAAGGGGAGGGCGAATAGGGCGAGAGCGAAGGCTTTTAATTTCATAAATTTCTCCAAAAAACGACCGCACTTTATTTATGCGGTCAGCTCAGTAAATTAGTGTAAACGTGGGTCTTCGACCTCATCTTCATCAAAAAATTCACCATCATTGCCGTATTCATCTTCATCGGCGTTCGGGTCTTCAAAGTAGGTTCCCCAACCATCATAAATCCCTTTATGCTTTTCAATTAAGGGCAAAATTTCTTTTTGCTGAGCATCAATAATTTCCGCTTTTAATTCCACTTCGCTGATGATGTCAAAACAGAAAATAGCTTTCCCATTATCATCCTCAAATTCTTCCGCCTCGGATACTTCATAGCCGGCTTTGAACGCATCCACGGCAATTTTTTCTAACAAATCAAAATCATGATGTGCGATGTGATGTTCAATAATATAAAGAGCGGAAGGATCGCTGCCGTCATTTAATAAATCGGTAATAATTTCGCGGGTTTCCTCTTGAAGTGCGACAAAATCAGTCATAGTCAATTCCTTAGTTGGCGTGAAAAGTGCGGTTATTTTAGTGGATAAATCCACAAAAGTCGCATAAAATCTCGCAGACAAAACAAAGTCTCTACATACTCTAACAATACATATCAAAATCATGCTTGAACAACTCCCTTACCTCACCTTAAAAACGCCACCAAAATCCACCGCACTTTTAAAGCAAGAATGTGCCGATTTTATGGTGATTGAAGATCTTGGCTATGAAATGTCGGGGGAGGGGGAATTTGTCGCACTAAAAGTACGAAAAACCGGTTGTAACACCCTATTTGTTGGCGAAAAACTGGCAAAATTTGCCGGCGTATCGGAACGCAATATGGGCTATGCCGGTTTGAAAGATCGTCAAGCGATAACGGAACAATGGTTCTGCCTACAAATGCCCGGGCAGGAAACGCCGGATTTCACGCAATTTGAATTGGAAGGCGTAGAAATTTTAGAGGTTACCCGCCATCATCGCAAAATTCGCACGGGAAGTTTACAAGGCAATCATTTTGAAATTTTGCTGCGTGATGCACAGGAAAGCGATGAATTAAACGCACGGTTAAATTTTGTCTCAAATTTTGGTTTTCCTAATTACTTTACGGAACAACGCTTTGGGCGTGACGGTCATAATCTCACACAAGCACTACGTTGGGTGCAAGGCGAAATTAAGGTGAAAGATCGCAAAAAACGTAGCTTTTACCTCTCTGCCGCACGGAGTGAGATTTTCAATTTAGTGGTAGCGGCACGTATTGAACAGGGGATTGCCCAACAAATTTTGCCGAATGATATTGTGCAATTAAATGGTTCGCACAGTTGGTTTAAAGTGGATGAGTCGGAAGATTTAGCGGCATTACAAGTGCGGTTAGATTCACGAGATATTTTACTCACCGCACCGTTAATCGGGGAAGAACATCTTATTGCGTCAGATATTGAAAATGCCATTGTGGCACAACATAATGCCTTTTCACCTTTGATGAAACAAGAAAAAATGAAAGCGGCACGCCGTCCACTATTAATGCGGGCACAGGATTTCCAATGGCAGTTTGTTGAGGAAGGATTAAAACTCGCTTTTTATTTGCCGTCGGGCAGCTATGCCACAGCACTTATTCGAGAATTAGTGAATTATAAGGAAGCATAATGCGAATTTTATTAAGTAATGATGATGGTTTTCACGCGGAAGGGATTCAAGTTTTAGCGGCGGAATTACGCAAGTTTGCCGATGTAGTGATCGTTGCCCCCGATCGCAATCGAAGTGCGGCATCCAGTGCTTTAACTTTAGTTGAACCGCTACGTCCCCGCCATTTGGATAACGGTGATTATTGTCTTAACGGGACACCGGCAGATTGCGTGCATTTGGCATTAAATGGTTTCTTATCCGGTCAGGTGGATTTGGTCGTATCGGGCATTAACGCGGGTTGTAATATGGGCGATGACACGATTTATTCCGGCACAGTGGCGGCAGCATTAGAAGGGCGTCATTTGGGGTTGCCTTCCATTGCCGTTTCCTTAGATGGTCGCCAACATTATGAAACGGCGGCTCGGGTGGTGGCGGATTTAATTCCAAAATTGCATAGCCGGTTATTAAATTCCCGTGAAATTATTAATATTAATGTGCCGGATTTGCCTTATGACGCACTCAAAGGCTATAAAGTTTGCCATTTGGGTTATCGCACTTCTGCAGCAGAAGTCATTAAGCAAGAAGATCCCCGTGGTGAAACCATCTATTGGATTGGCCCTGCCGGTTTACCGGAAAATGAACAAGAGGGAACGGATTTCCATGCGGTAAAAAACGGTTATGTTTCGATTACGCCTATTCAAGCCGATATGACAGCCCACCATTCAATTCGGGCTTTACAAGATTGGCTGGAACGTGAATAATGCGACGTCTTGACCTAACGGTAACAAAGGGTAAATAGAATGAATATTTTTGGGGCAATGTACGATAAAACTATGGAATGGTCAAAACATCGTTTTGCCACATTTTGGCTGTCTTTTGTCAGTTTTATTGAAGCAATCTTTTTCCCGATTCCGCCGGATGTGATGTTGATTCCCATGTCGATGTCAAAGCCCAAAAGTGCGGTCAAATTTGCCCTTTATACGGCAATCGCCTCTGTTCTCGGCGGTATGGTGGGTTATGCCATTGGTTATTTTGCTACGGACTGGGTTCAGGGGATCGTGCAACAATGGGGCTATGGCGAGCATTGGGCAACGGCAATGACATGGTTTGAGCGATGGGGCGTACTGGTTGTTTTTGTTGCCGGTTTCAGCCCGATTCCTTATAAAGTATTTACGATTTGTGCCGGCGTGATGCAAATGGCATTTTTCCCCTTTGTCTTGACTGCATTTATTTCCCGTGCGGCGCGTTTCTTGCTTGTCGCAAAATTAGCGGCATGGGGCGGAGAAAAATTTGCAGCAAAATTACGTCAATCCATTGAAATTATTGGCTGGTCAGTTGTTGTTCTTGCTGTCGCCGCCTACTTTATTTTGAAATAATAGGATATGTTATGAATAAATATTTATTTGCGTTGTCTATAGCCTTCGTTTTATCGGCTTGTTCTTCACCATCACCGAAAGATCCAGACGCCTTACCGAATGGTATTATGCAACCGGTTGAAGGAACCGGTGCCGTTGCCGGTGGAAGTTTTATGCCGGAAATAGAACAGCAAACTATGCCAAATACAATGAAATAAGAAGGAAAAATAAATGAAGAAATCGTTTTTATTATTACCCTTGAGTCTCGCAATTTTAAGTGCGTGTTCATCTAACACCCAAGCACCGATTGAAAATGCCGGGGGTGAACTTTCTCCGGGGATTATGCAGCCGATAGATAATAACAGCAGTGGAAGTTGGCAACCTGAAATTCAACAAAATACCATGCCGAATAGCATGGGCAATACCGTGCCAAATAGCAGTGTACAACCGACCTATAAACCGGTACAACCTATCACGCCCGCACCGGTACAGCCTCAGACAAAAACGGTAACCAAAACCGTGTCTGACTGCACAAACTCCGGCTCAATCAATGTGCCACGCAATCCAAATACCAATGCACCGGATTATAGCCAAATTCAAAAAGGCTCGTACAAAGGAGAGACCTATAAAGTCAATAAAGGCGATACGATGTTTTTGATCGCTTACTTAGCGGGTATGGATGTAAAAGAGCTTGCTGCAATGAATAATATGTCTGAGCCTTATAGTCTGAGTATTGGTCAAACCTTAAAAATCGGGAAATGTGCGACAAAAACTATCACAACGACAGTGCCGGTGAACAACCCAACTGCTACAGTACCTACCGAACCCGCAGTGACTTATACGCCTGGCGCAAATGGTACACAAATTGGCTCCGATGGAACGGTTATCGGACCAATCAAATCAGGTGTAGGGGTAGCCTCTACCGTACCGACACCTAGCACGCCAACAAGTGTTCCTACTCCTCCTGTCGCAACAGGCAACACAACACCGGTGAATGCCAATGTCGTTGCACCCATTGCGTCTAATATCACATGGCAATGGCCTGCCAACGGAAATATTATCCAAGGTTTCTCAAGCTCAGATGGTGGTAATAAAGGAATTGATATTGCCGGTTCTCGCGGACAATCGGTAAAAGCCGCAGCAGCTGGTCGGGTGGTGTATGCGGGTAACGCATTGCGTGGTTATGGCAACCTCATCATTATCAAACACAACGATGATTTCTTGAGTGCTTATGCACATAACGACAGAATTCTCGTAAGCGATCAGCAACAAATCAAAGCTGGGCAAGAAATTGCCAAAATGGGGAGCACCGGTACCAATAACGTAAAACTTCACTTTGAAATTCGTTATAAAGGAAAATCGGTTGATCCGATTCGTTACTTACCAAGAAGATAACCAATAGGCAAAAGAGCGGTCAATTTGACCGCTCTTTTTTCTATTCGGATATGAATTTTTTCCGTGCGGAAATGTACGCCAACGAATCAGTCAGAGAGTTAGCGGGCGTGTTAAAGCAACTTATTGATAGCGCTATCCGAATAAATATTATCACTCATTCCTTAGGGGTAAGAATGGCACTGTCTGCGATGAATGTGTTGGGTGATTTTGATGGGGAATATGATGACAAAATCGATAACCTCATCATGTGGGAAGCGGCAGTGGCGGATAATGCCATGACAAATCTAGATAATTACGAGAAAAAGAAAGCCTATAATCCGGTGGCAATGAAGATTTTCCCATATGCCTATAAGGTACCGAAACATATTACCCTGTTGTATTCGCAGGAAGACGGCTTTGTTGTTCAATTAAACCCGACAGCTGATCCGGTTCAACCCTATGTTTATAGAAAAAGCAGCTATGACGGTGTCGTTTTATAAGACAGAGAAATTTAAAACCCGTAGCAGAACTTTTTGGCTTTGGGCGGACGTTCAGATGCGTTATTTAGCCCCGATGAAAAATGGATTGTTGGTGAGGAGAAAATAAAAGGGATTATATGTGGAACCTTAACGATCTCACTTCCCGACTGGAATTGGACGATATTATGGGGTTATGGGCCCCGAAACACGAGCCTATGCTCAAAGCCGACTCCCACCGATTCCGGATGGCATTAATTTAGCTTCTCCGAATAGTGACTTATGCCTTTGTTAGTTACGGGATTTATTCAGCTTACGGAAACAGGTAGGAGAGAAGGTACAGGCAATACATTTATGAATTTATATACATTAGGCGACCCCAAAATCAAAGCTTTTATCGAAATAGGAGACACTCCCACTATTTCAACGAATTTCTACGAGCTAATAGTGTTGCCTCCGCACCGAAAGCTCATATTTTAGTGACAGGACAAGCGTATCACGGCGGTATCAACGTTTACCGCTATCACTCCGATAAAATGGAATTAGAGAAAATCTGGGTAGCATATTAATTCTAAAGTGCGGTTGGTTTTTAAGGAAATTTAATTAAAAAATCAACCGCACTTTTTTCCATTGATTTACGAATATAGCTATAAAGAATGGATTATGGATAGAAAAATTCAAGAGCATTCAAAATTTGGGCGATACCCTAAAAACTCGGGAGGTGAGCAATGAAAAATCTCTTTTTTTTAGTTTTATTTATCGTATTAGGTTGGGGGGGATACTATGTGTATGAAAACCGCCATGATGTTTTTTCCAGTACGAAAGGTGTCAGAAATTTAAGTATTTCCAGTGATGGGCGATATGTGGTAAGTGCGCATTACGGAAAAAAACTGGTGCTTTGGGATATAGAAAAACGAACGAAGACGGTGCTGGCAGAAAGAGTCAATACAAACAGCCCTTATTTTATACCGAACAGCCATGATTTTATGTGGCAGGATAAAAATAATGTTGTACATATTCAAAATGTCGAAGGACAAGAGATTACTCATTTTAAGCATTATAAAGTCGAACGGCATTTAATGAGTGAAGATCGAACACTTTATATCAGTGCAGATCAGACGGGGGAAATTTATAAAGGTTATGGTGATGAGATGACGCCGATTTATACCGATACCCCAACAAGACGACACTATAATTTTTCTTTATCGGATAAATATTTTTTAACCGCCTCATCGACGAGAAGATGGATCAGTAGTGAAAATGAATCCGGTTGCTGACCCGATTCAACCCAGTGTTTATAAAAGAAGTAGTTATAACGGTGTTGTTTTATGGGATCGAAATACGTTAAAACCGGCAGCAGAACTTTTTGGTTTTGGCGGACGCTCGGATGCCTTATTTAGTCCAGATGGAAAATGGATTATTGGTGGGGGGGAAAATAGGAGTGATTATATGTGGGAAGTGAACAATCTGCGAAATCGAATTCGCTTGGCTAATGCAGAATATGGTATTTATAATCCGGAAACGGATACTGATGACAAAAGTCAATTACTCCCAATACCGGATAAATTTAAAGGAAAACAGCATCATTCAATGAGTAGTACCGTAACTTATGCTTTTTTGACAGAGACAGATTTTATCCAAATTCGTTTTGGACCGAGTAAAGATGGACATGGGCAAGAAATCGTTTCGTTATATAGTGCCGGAGATCCTTGGATCAAAGGCTATGTAGAAATTGGTAATAATCCTGTAATTTCAACTAATGCTTTTGAAAAATCAAATAGTGTTGATTCAGCTCCCAAAGCTCATATCTTAGTCACCGGACAAGCCGCTCACGGCGGTATTAACGTTTACCGCTATCACCCCGATAAAATGGAGTTAGAAAAAATCTGGGTGGCGTATTAATTCTAAAGTGCGGTTGGTTTTCTTAGTGTTTTTTAAACATAGTTACGTTTTTCTTATATTGAAAACTGTAAGGTAACACTATTTACTTTTTTGTGGTGTGAAGTATAAAATCCTTTTCACATTTAATTAATAGGGGAAGCCTTATGCTAAAAATGAATGATTTGGTGAAGCTCAGCCAAACTCCGAAATCGACAGTGTTGTACTATGTGAAAGAAGGGCTATTGCCTGAACCCTTGAAAGATAAACCGAATTTTCATCTCTATGATGATCGCTGTGTGGAATTATTGGCATTTATTAAATATCTACAAACCAATTTTAGTGCCAGCATTTCTCAAATTAAACAACTTTTTTCCCACCCTAATTTTGATTGGCAAAATCCTTACGAAAGTTTAATTTCGCTGATTGGTATTATTATGGGGGCGGAAAATGAGACCTTTTCGCCATCAGAACTTTGTCAAGAATTCTCAATTTCTGAAACTGAATTGCAAGTTATGGTCGATGATGGCTTGCTTAATCCGCGCGAGGGCGTTTTTACTGCAAAAGAGCGGGATATTCTCGCCATTGTTTGCCGTTGTAATGAGGCGGAACGTGAAATGGTGAAAACCTATTTACAAACAGCGAAAATGCTTGCGACACAAGAAGTGAATCTCACCTTATCAGCGCTAAAAGACAGCGAGAAAAAAGACGAAAAACTGAAACATCTTTTTGATTTACTGTTGGTGCTGAAGCCTTATGTGTTCAATATGCAAACTTTAAAAATTTACCAAATGGAGAGTGTGAAATGAAACTCCTAAAATATGCAGGTTTTGTACCTTATTTGGCGATCGCCTTTTTGAATGCGAGTGTGGATTTAGCCCATAAAATCACGATTCAAAATGTGTTGTTGAAAAGTTTTGAAGGCAATACGTTAGTGGTGCTAACGGCGTTAATCAATGCAATGATTTTATTACCCTTTATTTTTCTTTTTTCCCCTTCGGCATTTATTAATGATAGATTCTGTCGCACCAAGGTGATTCGCTGGAGTAGCCTGGCTGCGGTGGGTATTTCAACGGCAATTTTATTCAGTTATGTGATTGGCGAATTTTATCTTGCCTTTGCCTTAACACTGATTTTAGCCGCGCAAAGTGCGGTCTATTCTCCGGCTAAATATAGCCTTATCAAATCCATTGTCGGTACGGAAAATATCGGGCTTGCTAACGGTGTGATTCAAGCCTTAACTATTGTGGCGATTTTGTTTAGTTCTTTTGCGTTTTCGATTTTCTTTGAAAGTTATTATATGCCTTCTAATGATCCGAATGAGGTGCTGCAAAGCGTTTGGGTGATTGGCATTGGTTTAGTCGTGTTTAGTTCCCTTGAAGCGTTTTTCGCTTTCAAAATTCCTTTCTTTCCACAAGAAAAAGAAGAAAATGAAACATTCTCTGCTACTAAATACTTATCTTTCGGTTATTTGAAAGACAATCTCCGTACCTTGCGTAGCGATAAAAATATTTGGTTAAGTGTGATTGGCTTGAGCCTTTTCTGGGGCGTTGCACAAGTGATTGTGGCAGCATTCCCCGCTCATTACAAAGCGCTGTTTAATGCGGATAATGCGGTGATTATTCAAGCTATTCTGGCGGTAAGCGGTTTGGGATTAATCATCGGGTCTTACCTTGCCGGGCGTGCTTCCCGATTACATATTGAATTAGGCATTGTACCGGTTGGTGCATTAGGTATTTTTGTTTCGATCTTTGGTTTAACACTGGTGAGTACCAATGTCTCATTGATGTTATGTTCCTTCGGATTCGGTTTTTTTGGCGGTTTATTTATCGTGCCGTTAAATTCGACCATTCAATATTTCGCCCCTGAAAAAATCAGCGGCAAAATTATGGCGGGTAACAACTTTATCCAAAATGTCTTTATGGTCGGCTTTTTACTACTTAGCATTGTATTCGTCGAATTTAGCCTTTCCACCAGCGGTATTTTCTTAACGGTTTCCGTGGCCTGTTTATTAGGCAGCCTTTATGCGATGTGGCAACTTCCGCATTTATTCATCCGTTTGTTACTCTTGCCTTTGTTGAAGACCAATTACCGTTTCCATGTGGAGGGATTAAAAAATCTCCCACAAAGCGGCGGTGTGTTAATGTTAGGTAACCACATTAGTTGGATTGACTGGATGGTGTTACAGGCGGCAAGCCCACGGGCGATTAAATTCGTGATGTTCCGTCCGATTTACAATAAATGGTATTTGACTTGGTTCCTACGTATTTTCCGTGTGATCCCTATTGGGGCGGGTTCAAGCCGTGAATCCATTGAAATGATTTGTGAATACTTGGTTCGTGGTGAAGTGGTAGCGTTATTTCCGGAAGGGCATATCAGCTACAACGGTCAGATCAATGAGTTCAAAAAGGGCTTTGAACACGTATTAAAAGATTTGGATAACGTGACGACCGTACCATTTTATTTACGTGGTTTATGGGGCAGCAGTTTTTCCCGTGCAGATAGTTTCTATAAAAATCTCACGAAAAAACAAGGTAAACGTGAAATTTTAGTGGCGTTCGGTAAACCGATTCACGGCTTTATTGATGCGGTGGCGATGAAACAAAAAGTGCTCGAGCTTTCTTTCTCTGTGTGGGAAAAAGTGATAGCAAAACGCAAACCGATCACACACCATTGGTTGAACAGTGCGAAATCCAACTTGTTCAAGGAATGTGTGGTGGACGGGCAGGGTATGAAACTGAATAATCTCAAGTTTATCGCTGCCGTGTTGATGTTTGGCAAACAACTTAAACACACTTTAGGTGATGAAAAAAATATTGGTGTGTTGTTGCCAAGCTCGGCTATCGGAGCCATTGTGAATATGGCATTGATGGTGATGGGGAAAGTTCCGGTCAACTTGAACTATACGCTCAGCCCTGACGTGATGGAAAAAGCCCTTGCCAAAGCAAATATTAACAAGGTCATTACCGCTGAGAAATTCTTAAGTAAACTGAATGCTAAAGGCTTTGCCTTTGATGAAGTGCTGGCAGGTAAAACAATTTTTGCTGAACAATTAGGCAAAAAAATCACAAAAAGTGAGAAAGTGCGGTCATTTTTAACGGCGTTTTTCGCCCCGCGTTGGTGGATTAAATTAATGTATTTTGCTGATGTGCGTTTGAATGAGACGGCAACGATTTTGTTCAGCAGTGGTAGTGAAGGCACGCCAAAAGGCATTGAATTAAGCCATAAAAATTTGCTCACTAATATCAAACAGGTGAGTGAATTACTTAACTTCCAAGAAGATGACGTGATTTTAAATTCTTTGCCGATCTTCCATTCTTTTGGTTTAACGGTAACCACCTTAATGCCCTTGTGTGAAGGCATCAAAATGGTGAGTGTGGCTGATCCAACCGATGGTGCAGAAGTGGGCAAAATGTGCGCACGCCATAATGTGAGTATTATATTTGGCACTTCAACGTTTTTCCGTTTATATGCCCGTAATAAAAAATTGCATCCATTAATGTTGCAAAGAGTGCGAATGGTGATTGCAGGGGCAGAAAAATTGAAAGCGGATGTGAAAGAAGCTTTCCGTTTGAAATTCGGTTTAGAAATCTACGAGGGATATGGTGCGACGGAAACGGCACCGGTTGCAAGCGTGAATATGCCAAATATTTTAGATCCTGATAGTTTAAAAGAATTTACCTTTAATAAAGTGGGAACCGTAGGTATGCCATTGCCGGGTACGATTATCAAAATTGTCGATCCGAATACTTTGGAAGAATTACCAACAGGCGAAGACGGGTTGATTTTGATTGGCGGCGGACAAGTGATGAAAGGCTATTTAGACGACGCTGAAAAAACCAATGAAGTCATTGCTGAACTTGATGGCATACGTTATTACAAGACAGGCGACAAAGGGCATATTGATGAAAACGGCTTTATCACCATTGTGGATCGCTATTCCCGTTTCGCAAAAATTGGGGGAGAGATGATTAGTCTCGGCAGTGTAGAAGAAAACATCGCACAAGTGTTGAACGATGAAAACCAATTTGTTGCGATTGCGGTGAATGATGAGAAAAAAGGAGAAAGTGTTGTATTATTGGTGAAATCGCCACTCAGTCTTGAGGAAATTAATACTCGCATTAAATCCCTCAACATACCGCCAATTATGCTCCCAAGCCAAGTATTCTTAGTGAATGAAATCCCGCTTCTCGGCAGTGGAAAAGTGGATTTTAAAGGGGCGAAGAAATTGGCGGAGGAAATATTGAGCCCATAAGGAAAAAGAGCGGTCAATTTGACCGCTCTTTTTAGCCTTGGACTATAAACTAGGCGTTTTTATCATCAATTAAAATACTTTCTAATGCAATTTCAATCATTTCGTTGAAAGTTAATTGACGTTCTTCCGCACTGGTTTGTTCGTGAGTGCGAATGTGGTCGGAAACCGTACAGATGGTTAATGCACGAGCACCATATTCAGCTGCGACACCGTAGATTCCCGCAGCTTCCATTTCAACACCTAGAATGCCGTATTTTTCCATCACATCAAACATTTCAACATCCGGCGTGTAGAATAAATCTGCTGAGAACAAATTCCCCACTTTCACAGCAATGCCTTTCTCTTTTGCAGCTGCAACTGCGGCAGTCGCTAAACCGAAATCGGCAATAGCGGCAAAATCATTATCTTTAAAACGAATACGGTTTACTTTGGAATCGGTACAAGCGCCTAATCCGATCACCACATCACGCAATTTGACATCCATTTTTACTGCGCCACAAGAACCAACACGAATGATTTTTTTCACGCCATATTCAGTAATTAATTCTTTTGTATAGATTGAGCAAGATGGGATTCCCATACCGTGTCCCATAACTGAGATTTTACGGCCTTTATAAGTCCCCGTGAAACCGAGCATATTCCGGACATTTGTGACTTCCTTGACATCATCTAAAAATGTTTCTGCGATATATTTGGCACGCAGTGGATCGCCTGGCATTAACACCGCATCAGCAAATGCGCCCTCAGGTGCGTTAATATGTGGAGTCATATATTTACCTCTTTTTGACTAATATTTGAGAGAAATGCACCACCCTAGCGGTGATGCAAAATAGATTGAAATTAACCGCACTTTAGAGTACTGCGCCACTCAATCCAATGAAGAGCCCAGCGATGGTTGCACTCATTAAGTTGGCCAGTGTACCGGCAATAACCGCTTTTAAACCTAAACGAGCGATATCGCTGCGGCGATTTGGTGCCATTCCACCTAGACCACCGATTAAAATTGCAATAGAGCTGAAGTTTGCGAAGCCACAAAGTGCAAAGGTAATAATCGCTTTGGTTTTTTCACTTAGTATCACTGCGGAATCAGGTTGTAAATATTTGGCAAATTCAAGGTAGCCCACAAATTCGTTTACTGCTAATTTCATCCCGATCATTTGACCGGCAATACCTGACTCTTCCCAAGATACACCAATTAAGTAAGCTAGCGGTTTAAAGATCCAACCAAAGATAGATTGTAAAGTTAAATCACCATATCCAAACCAGCCACCAATACCGCCTAAAATACCGTTAATAAGCGCAATTAACGCCACAAAAGCAATCAACATTGCCCCTACGTTTAAGGCTAATTGCATACCCGCACTTGCCCCACTCGCCATGGCTTCCAACACATTAGAAGGTTTTTCGCTATCATCTGCTTCAGGTTGGGAATCAGTGAATTGTTGAGTTTGAGGGTAAAGAATTTTGGCAAACAATAAACCTGCCGGAGCAGCCATAAAAGAGGCGGCAATGAGGTAAGTGAGCGGGACGCCCATACCGGCATAACCTGCCATAACAGAACCTGCGATTGATGCTGTTCCCCCGACCATAATGGCAAATAATTCAGATTCCGTCATACGGCTGATATAAGGTTTCACGACCAATGGTGCTTCTGTTTGACCAACAAAAATATTCGCTGCTGCAGACATAGATTCTGCTTTTGATGTACCAAGTACTTTTTGCAATGCGCCACCGATAATTTTGATTACTACTTGCATAATGCCTAAATAATAAAGCACAGAAATCAAACCGGAGAAAAACACAATAATCGGTAATACTTTCACCGCAAAAATAAAACCAATATTACTTGGATCAGCCAGTCCGCCAAAGACAAAGTTAATCCCTTCGTTACCGTAGGCAATCACATTTGCCACTGCATCAGCCGTTGCCCCTAATGCCTTTTGGCCTGCCGGCACATACAAAATAAGGGCGGCAAATCCAATTTGGATTGCAAACGCCCCTAATACCGTTCTCCAATTAATCGCTCTGCGATTATTTGAGAATAAAAACGCAATGGCAACTAACACTACCATACCAAGAATGCTCATTAAAACACTCATATACACCTCAGAATCGTTAAAGATAAAATTGGCGTCATTCTACTGTTTTTTTATTAAATTGTGTGAACTTTTTCCCTAAAAAGAGAAGCAATTACCTAATAAATCGTCAATATGTGATCGATGCCACATTTTTTTGCATAGTCGGCAAGCCGATCGATTTCCTCTCGACTTGGCACAAGAGAGAATAGCCCTTGTTCATCCCGAGCCCCTCGGGTATGCATACGAATAATTTTTAAGGGAACCCGGGGATAAGGTTTAAGATAGATTGCAATTTGATTAATTAATTTAAAGGGCTCAAAAAAATCCTTCACAAAAACCAACCGCACTTCTTCCACTTTATTGAGAGGGAGAAGCCTTGATAGGTTAAATAAATGGCGGGTAAGGTTTTCGTTTTTCATCCATTGTGCTTCAGGTAAAACGTTACTTGGAATCCATCCCTCACGATTTTTCCTGTCAAAACAAAGGGTTTGTAATCCCAATCCCTCGCCTTTTAAATCAAACAGAAATTTATCTGTCACCTCAATTAATGGGTGAATACGCTCAAAATCAAAAAAACCACTACTATCTAAATAGCAACTCAACCCTTGCGCACGAAATGCATTAAATAAAGGAATCAGCTTTTTATGATGTAGAGTCGGTTCACCACCTGAAATCGTGACACCACGAATAAAAGGAACAGCCTCCATGACTTGCTCATAAAGATAGCGTAAACTGACCTGTTGCACACCTTCAGCATAGCGTGGAATGGTTTCAGGATTATGGCAATACAGACAATTAAGCTTACACCCCTGTAAAAAAATGCTGGTGCGATTCCCTTGCCCTTCCACGTTTGAAAAAGGAATAATACGATGAAGTGGGACATAGAGAGAATCAAGCATAGAAAGTGCGGTCATTTTTTTCCCTTATTTAGATAAGATATCGGGGCTATCGGTTTTTTCTTGTGTTATCGGAAAAATTTCCAACCTTGCTAAGGTGAAAGACGTTCTCGAATCCATTCATCATTTTCAAGGCGATAACGAATACGGTCGTGTAGACGGCTTGGGCGGCCTTGCCAAAACTCCATACAGTCTGCCATCACAAGATAACCACCCCAATGTGGGGGACGAGGAACATGAATGGGATTTTTTGCGGCAACCAGCGCTGCTTTTGTCAATAGTGACTGATAACCGGAAATAACTGCACTTTGCTCACTTGCCCAAGCGCCAATACGGCTAGTGTAAGGTCGGCTGGCAAAATATTCGTCAGATTGTTTATCTGGGATTTTCTCTGCCTTCCCTTCAATCCGCACTTGACGTTCTAACTCAGGCCAAAAAAAAGTGAGGGCAACATAAGGACGATTCGCAATATCTCGACCTTTTTGACTGTGATAGTTAGTGAAAAAAACGAACCCTTGATCATTCACTTCTTTAAGTAGTACCACACGGTTACTCGGTTTTCCGTTCTCTCCTACCGTAGCAACATTCATTGCAGTTGGCTCATTGACTTGGCTGACTATCGCCTCATTCATCCATAATTCAAATTGTGAAAGCGGATTTTCATGGCAATCCTTCTGTGACAGTACTCGCTTACGGTATTCTTCTCGAATATGATGTAAATCCATGTTTGTCTCCTTTGCAAGAAAAAGCCCTAGTTGGCATGCTAGGGCTAGGATAGTTCTTGCCGGAACATTCGTCAATTAAGATTAACTGCACTTGCTCTTTCGTGAGGGTTACCTTTAACACCAATATGTGAAATATCACCATTTGGGAGAATTGAGTAGGCTTGACCAAAACCACGAACAAAGCGCCCTGAACCAAATGTCAATTCAATCAGATCAAAATCTGTAAAATCTCTAATGGTTTTAATACCACCAACGTCATCCATAGTTTCAGCTAACTTATCAAGGGCTTTTTCTACGATGGGATCCGCTCTTGGAATGAATCTAGCAGTCGCTTTGTAACGTAAGCGAGTACGCACAATAATCGATTTAGCTTGACTTTCATCTTCCAAAAACATGACTTCAACCTGATTTGGGTTTCTTTTCAGATTTTCATAATGTTCTGCAACAGCACTAATATAAATATAGTTTTTACCATCAAGGCAAATGATCGGAGCATAAGAGGCTATCGGTGCGCCTTCTTCATTAAGTGTTGCCAATACGCAGCTTTTCACACTTTGACGAAATTCATCAATTTTTTCTTTAACTCGGTCATAGTTTGTCGTGGCTTTACTTTCTAAACAGAGTGAAACTATCGCCTGTTTGATTGAGCTTTCATTTACCGGCTGAGGAAACTCTATGCGTATCTTCTTACCATCATTATAGTCAAAATCTAAACCGCCAAAATCGACATTAATCAATTTGACATCAGTCACCTCTTTTTCTCCACCAAATTTTTTGCAAAGGGCAATCATATCATCTTGGTGATGATCGTTCATATGAGTAACAATTCGTTTGAAATCCATTTTAACTCCTTAATCTGTGAGTGATTCAATCGTTTTACGGCTTTATAAATAAAAGAAATAATCCCTATCATTATACGGAAGAAAAAAAGATTTTATAGTCAATTTGCAAAATATAATTATTCTTATTTATAAAATAAAAAACGAAAGTAGGTAGATGTTGCGGATAAAAAAAGTGCGGTCAATTTTAACCGCACTTTACACATTGATTTTAATACGATTTAAGAATTATTTCCCATCCACACTCACACCATAGAAGGCATCATAACCAAACGGACTTTGAACATAACCTTTTACACGTGGACTTAACGGAGCAAATCCAACAGAATGTGCCACCGGAATCCAAGGTGCTTGCTCGTGAGCGATCACCTGTGCTTGTTTATAAAGCATCGCACGATCTTCTTTATTGGTTAAGCCAAGGGCTTTGTCCAATAAGGCATCGAATTCAGGATTTTTGAAGCGTGCATAATTAGAGTTACCTGCATTTGCACCGGCTAATAGTGGAGATAAGAAATTATCCGGATCACCATTATCACCTGACCAACCAAAAATACCCGCGGTTAATTCACCGGCTTTTGCCCGTTTTTGGTAATCCGCCCACTCATAGGTCACCGGATTTGCTTTCACCCCGACTTTTGCCCAATCCGCCATCACAAGCTCAGCCATACGTTTTGGATTCGGGTTAGAAGCACGCACGACCGGTTGGATCCAAAAATCGGTTTCAAAACCGTTTGGATAACCTGCCTCTGCTAAAAGTTGTTTGGCTTTTTCAGGATCGTAAGGATAATCTTGAACCTCATCGTTATAGCTCCAAATAGTTGGTGGTAACGGGTTTTTCGCCTGTATACCTGCGCCTTGATACACGGCATCAATGATGGCTTTTTTATCCACCGCATAATTCAATGCTTGGCGAACCTTCACGTTATCAAACGGCGCTTTCTCCGTATTGAATGCAATATATGCCACATTCAAGCCTTTTTGCTCTAACAGCTGTACCTTAGGATCAGTTTTCATTTTGGCTAAATCCGCCACATTTGGGAACAAAATCAAATCACAGCTACCGGCCTGTAATTTTGCGTAACGTGTCGTGGCATCCGGCACGATACTGATCACTAAACGATCGAGTGGCGTACGCCCTTTCCAATAATGTTCATTTGCCACATATTGTGCAGCCTGATCAATTTTATAATCGACAAACACAAATGGACCGGTGCCCACAGGGCGATTATCAATAGTTTCGGGTTTACCTGCTTTTAACATCGCATCGGCATATTCGGCGGAATAAATAGAAATAAAGTCCATACCAAGACTTGCTAAGAAAGTCGCATCTTTTTTGTTCAAAACAATGCGAACAGTATTATCATCCACTTTTTCCACCGATTTTAACAAGCTAGGAAATTTCATTGCCTTGAAATAAGGATAAGTCCCTTTTGAAACATTATGATAAGGATGATTTGGATCTAACTGACGTTGGAATGAAAAAATCACATCATCCGCATTAAAATCACGGCTTGGCGTAAACTCTTTAGTAGTATGAAATTTCACCCCTTTGCGTAAATGGAAAGTATAAGTCAACCCATCATCGCTGATCGTCCAACTTTCTGCCAATGCTGGCTCAATATCTGTCGAACCTTTTTTAAACTCCACCAAACGGTTATACACTTGTTGCGAACTCGCATTGTAAGATGTTCCCTCCATCACCAATGCCGGGCTGAATCCTAATGGAGATTTCGCCGTACAATACACAAAAGTATTATTTGATGAAGCGGAATGATTTGTCGCTTGTGTATTTTTATCAGATGAACCCGCTTGATCACAAGCTGCTAAAAATAACGAAGCCGATACAAGTGTTAACGTTGTTTTTAATTTCATAATGAATCCTCAATTTTTAAGTGAAACTTAGGTAAGTTACCGTTTTCAATGGAAAGTTGCAAATATATGATCGAGTTTACCTATAGAAAAACCGACCAAATGCCGTCATACCCTATTAAGGCTCTCTTTGACTCATATATTTTAGCTATTGCTCCCTTTATAAAGACGGGCGTACCAAGTACGCCCATCTTTATTTCAACTTAAAAGGCAGTCTAAATACAATGACTAAATAACTTCACCGATTTTAACCGCACTTTCCGGCGCATTAGAACTTCCAGCCTACCGCAGCACCGCCGGCATAATCGCCCGAATTGTTCGCGCTACCACCAATTTTGATAATCATACGACCATTATCAGTCACTTTGGAATAGCCTATTGCGATTGCCGATGCGCCACGATAAGTACCGCCCCCCACACTCACAATACTTTCCCCAGCACGAGTAGATTGTGGCAATAAACTCATCGCTACAGCAGAGGCAATACCACTACGTAAACGACGATCAACACGATTAATACGACTGTGTACTTCACCCATATTTAACGACAGTTTTTGGTTAAAATAACCTAAATTAACAGCATCATTCAAATCCTTAGGATTAGCGACATTAGTTACCCGAACAGGCTTATCAGAACCGCTATTGACTCTGACCACCTCTGTTTGACGCTGAACATCTTTGTTTGTTTTAGGATCAACATAAACAAGTGGTCCGGTCATCTGCAATTGATCCAACGCCTGACTAAGTGGTTTTTTATCAGTATCCCCATAAATATTAAAGTTGCCTTCAACATCTGAATTGCCTAAATCAATTTTAGCATTATCCGCAAGGGTTAAAGACTGATTAATCGTGACCTCTTGTAAGATGCTACTTCCCTCAACTCTCAGTTCTTTTTCAACAGTTAAATTGCCTTCAATTGTTGAATTACCTTTCGTGAGACTATCTCCTTCAATGGTCGAATTTCCTTTCACCACACTATCGCCATTAACGGTTGAATCACCTTTCACCGTTAAATCTTTTTCGATATTGGCATTATTCGTGACATTCAAGTCTTTGGTTGTGGTCGTGCCTTCAACCGTTGAATTACCTTTCACCGTTAAATCTTTTTCAACATTGGCATTATTCGTGACATTTAAGTCTTTGGTTGTCGTTGTGCCTTCAACCGTTGAATTGCCTTTCACCGTTAAATCTTTTTCAACATTGGCATTATTTG